>CAZZCK010000009.1:0-51715 GCA_964652475.1 uncultured Azospirillum sp. | reverse complement strand
GCAAAATGATTCCGTTTGAATCGGTGATGGCGAAAGTGTGGAACAAGAAAATGTTCGAGCATGTTCGTAAAGCCGCCGATGCGGCAAGTTTGAAACTGGGCCATGAGCGCGGGCCCTGCCCGGATGCCGCCGAATTTGGGAGCATGGAGCGGTTCAGTAACAAAATGGCGATTGCGCCGACCGCTTCGATCTCGATCATCTGCGGTAATGCAAGCCCGGGGATTGAGCCCTATGCCGCCAATGCGTTCACGCAAAAAACATTGTCGGGCAGCTTTCAGGTGCGCAACAAATATTTGAAGGCGCTACTCGCCGAAAAAGGCAAGGATACCGACGAAATCTGGTCGAGCATCACGACGCAGGAAGGCTCGGTGCAGCAGTTCGATTTCCTTGATGAGAACGAAAAACTCGTCTTCAAAACCGCCTACGAGATGGATCAGCGCTGGGTGATTGAGCATTCGGCCGATCGTGCGCCATTCATTTGTCAGGCCAGCTCCATCAACCTCTTTTTGCCGGCCAATATCCATAAGCGTGATTTGCATA
This sequence comes from uncultured Azospirillum sp., assembly GCA_964652475.1. Lineage (GTDB taxonomy): Bacteria > Pseudomonadota > Alphaproteobacteria > Rickettsiales > UBA3002 > QFOX01. The sequence goes on along the minus strand of CAZZCK010000009.1, from coordinate 51,175 downwards.
TGCTGCATTTCATGGCCTGGAAAAAAGGGGTGAAGAGCCTGTATTATTGCCGCTCAGCGAGCTTGCAGCGTTCGGAAAAAGTCTCGAGCAAGCTGCCGGAAATCCAGATGGAGCTATCGCTTAAGGCCAAGCAAGCCACCACCTACGAGGAATGTTTGGCGTGCCAGTAGCCACGAGCATAGTGTGGACTATTGCCGCCGCGGCGATGCTACTGGCCGCCGCGCCCGCTCAGGCTGGGCGGGTGCTGATCCGTCAGGTAAGCCAGCTGTATGACGACCCGGGCGTGCGCCAGACAAGCGCAATGTATGAGGCGTTGGCCGGGGCCAACGTGGTCTATGCGCAGTGCGGTAGCAAGCTTGGCATTACGCCGGATCATCAGGGTTACCTCGCCGCCAAGTTTGATGAAATAGCGCGGGCTTATGTCGCGGCCTACAGCGCCGCCTATAGCGCGCGGGTCAAGGGCGCACCCTCCGAGCGGTTGCTCGCCGATATCACCAAGGACATCACCGCCCAGCAGCAGCGAACGGTGAACAACACGGCGCTCGCTATTCAAAAACGTGGCTGCACCGAGCCGCGCTTGCGCCACATCACCCGCTATGTCGATGAGCTGCGCGCGCGTGACCTTGCCGCGCCGAAAACCCTGGCGCCGGTTGCGGCACCGTATTAGACTCTACCCTCACCCAACGGAGACACCCATGTCGCTACTCGACGCCAAACCGATCTACAAACCATTCGCCTACCCTTGGGCGTATGATGCCTGGTTGATGCAGCAGCGCATTCACTGGCTGCCCGAGGAAGTGCCGCTTGCGGACGATGTGCGCGACTGGAAGAAAAACTTGAACCCGGCCGAGAAAAACTTGCTCGCCCAGATTTTCCGCTTCTTCACCCAGGCGGATATTGAAGTGAATAATTGCTACATGAAAAATTATTCGCAAGTTTTCAAACCGACCGAAGTGCAGATGATGCTGAGTGCGTTTAGCAACATGGAAACGGTGCATATCGCCGCTTACAGCCATTTGCTCGACACCATCGGCATGCCCGAAACGGAATATCAGGCCTTCATGAAGTATAAGGAAATGAAGGATAAATACGACTACATGCAGCAATTTGGTGTAAGCACCAAGGAAGATATTGCGACGACCTTAGCGGTATTTGGTGCCTTCACTGAGGGACTACAGCTCTTTGCCTCCTTCGCGATTTTGCTCAATTTCCCACGCTTTGGCAAAATGAAAGGCATGGGCCAGATCGTGACCTGGAGTGTGCGCGACGAGACCTTGCATTGCACCAGTATCATCCGTCTGTTCAAAACCTTCTGCGATGAGAATCCTGAAATCTGGACTGACGAGCTACGCAGCAAACTCTATGTGGCCTGCAACTCGATTGTCACCCATGAAGATGCGTTTATTGATCTGGCGTTTGGTGTCGGCGAAGTACAGGGCTTGACTCCGAACGAAGTGAAGAGCTATATCCGCTTCATCGCCGACCGCCGTTTGGGCCAGCTTGGCCTACAGCCAATGTACATGATCGAGAAAAACCCGCTGCCATGGCTCGATGATTTGATGAACGGGGTTGAGCACACCAACTTCTTTGAAAACCGGGTGACGGAATATGCCAAAGCCGCCACCCAAGGCACCTGGGATGACGCTTTTGCCATGCATGAGCCGGCGAGCGCTGCATAACGGTTGACCGTGCATGCCTCGAGGGGCGCGTGTGAATGAAGTGATCCTTGAATCCGGCCCGCAGGCGTTTGGCGATGGCAGCCATCCCAGCACCCGCGGGGTGCTCGAGGCGCTGGCCTTGATCGACCCTGCAGAATTTTCACCCGGCAGCGCTTGCGACATAGGGGCCGGTTCCGGCATCCTCAGTTTTGCCATTCATGCGCGGTTTTGCTGCCCGGTTCTGGCAGTGGATAACTCCATTCAAGCTATTGAAACACTGCAGGAGAATCGTACTCGGCTGGTCCTTGATTCTTCCGCAGTCGCGGCGCTTAATGCTGAGGGCTTCGCCCACCCGGTGATTGCGGCCAGCGCACCGTTTGACCTTATCGTGATGAATATTTTGCCCGAGCCGCTACTCGCGCTGGCTGTAGCGGCCGAGCGCCATCTGGCTCTTGGCGGGGTGCTAATTTTGGCGGGTATTCTGATGGCCAATGAGCAAACTATTATCAATGCCTATCAGCATCTTGAGTTGGAATTGACCGGCCGAGTTCTGGTCGGGGATTGGGTAACGCTAATCTGGCAGAAGGAAGGGGTGTAGGCGACACACTTAAGGGATTGTCCTAACCCTTAAACCTCTAAATCCTCCCTTACATCTTCACATAATCTTCACATTACTTTGGGCGTAAATCGCTAGAATGGGAGGGTGGAGAACTAAAAAAATGACGGCTCAGCCAGGCAACGAAAATCACGCGCTCGACCCCCAAGCGTACGAGGAGTATAAATCCCGTTCGACGCGTTTTAAGTTTTTAGGGCAGCTCATGGCAGCGCTCGCCGGCGGTTCGTTCTTGGCGGTGCTTAATACCGTCGGCAATTCGCTGATTGTGGTGGCAGCCAAAGCCGCCGTGATCAATTGGCCAGTCGCGCTGGTAATGGCGGGGTGTGGTATTGCGGCGACCTATCTCTCCTGCCGTTATTTCCAAAAAGCACAGATGCTGGATTCGGATTTCAACGCCAAGAATAACGCCCAAAAAATCGCAGCGGCAACCGGGCGTGGTAAAGATAGCCCGGAGACGCAAGTGGCGGTGGCGGTAGAGCAGGAGGTGGGCCGCGAGAAACCCAAAAACTTCCCACTACCCGCGCAATCAGCACAGGCGGCACCGGCTGCCGCGATGGCGGAAGCACCCGAAAGCCAGCTCGAAGAGCCCCCGGCGGCGAGTTTGCTGATCAGCACTCCCCCCGAAAGTGCCCCGAAAACCAGCATCAGTGGCGATAAAATGCTCGACACCATGACGCGGCTACGCAGTGCCGCGCGCGATCAAGCGCGCGAGGATGCCGAGCCGCAACCCGCGATGGCGAGGGGCTAATGGTGACGCCGATTGGAACCATACCAAGTGTGCCGATCACCGACAGTACGCCCGGGGTGAACCCCCATGATTTCATCGCGGCCAACCGTATTCATGTGAAGGGTGGTTCGATTTTTGTCAGCGGCAATCTGGTGGTGCACCCGGCCGAGCTGGCGCCTGAGAACGAAGCGGCGTTGCGCGAAAAACTGCATCTGACCGAATCGATCAATCACCCATCGTTTTATGAATCCTCGAAACGCCTGGCGATTGCGCTCAACCTCTCGCAGCTGGTGCCGGTTTCGCTCGAAGCGCAGGATTCCAAACTGCGCAACGAGATTGATGCGTTCAATAAGCGCGTCGATACTGGCGCCGCGGATGATTTGCAAAAGCTCTATGACGACAAGCTCCACCCGTTCGCTGCGATCGTGCGCGATACACTCGAAAAACCCAAGCAAGACGCGGTCGGCACCGAGACGTTGAAAAATGGTGTCGCGATGTTTTTGCTCATGCGCGAAAAGCTCAACCGCGCGCGTGAACTCAACCCGCTGACGACCTATGTAAGCCATACCCGCACGCCCGATCAGGTGCTAAGCGACCTTCAAGATAAAATTGGCGTCTCGCCCCTTCAGGTGCGCGAGGCGGCGCTCAAGGGCGGGATCGAGGCGGTGGGGGCGCTGCTGGGTCTTGATGCGGCCTATGTCGCGGATGTAAAGGAACTGACGAATACGGTTGCCGCGCGTGATTTCAGCCTGAATTTGATTGAGCAATGGCATTTGGGGCGCCAGTTGCTTCATGGCCAACCGGCGACGCTTGATCAGAAAGTGGCGCTCGGGATTGAAGCGCGCATCACCAAACAAATCCACGATTTGCGCGAGCGTGCGCATGGCCTGACCGAAGTGCCTGATGCGGCGAAGCGCATGCAGCGTGAAGTCGCGGAATCGCTAAAGCTCGTCGACCCGATCCAGCGCGCGATCATGTACAAGCTCGGCTACGAGATTTGCTACACGCCCGACATGTTCGCCGACGATATTGCGAAATATCCTGGCATTTATGGGTTGCATGTCAAAGCTGCGAACGATGCGCGCGATGTCAAGGGTACGTATCGGATTTTTATCTCCGGACGCGGCGACCTCAAAGGCTCGATGCGCACGCGCGTTCATGAAATCGCGCATAATTTATGGCCCGAAGCCTTTACCGCCAGTGAGGTCGCCACCATCGATGCCTTAGCCAAAAGCGACGCGGTGCGCTTTGCCAATCTCGACCGTATGCTCAGGGAAAAATTCCCGGAATTTGAGCAGATCGTGAACGAGTATCAGGCCGCCGCTGACGATGCGAGCAAGGCGCAAGTGGTGGCGAAAGCCAAAGCAGCGTTTGCTTCTTACGGGGTGAGTGTGGATGAGGGCTTGCTGCCGTATGTGCGCAGCGCGCATGATTTTCAGTACATGGTGCGCCACGCGCATGAAACACTGAACAGTGAGGGCGCGCGCTACGCCAAAAGTGGCTATGACAGGCCCCACGAGAGCTTCCGCGAAGTGGTCTCCTCGCGGTTTGCCGAACTCAAGCAGGTGGAATATGCTGCCGAGCCGCAGCTGCTGCAGTATCTCGCGCCGGGTTTGAATCAGATCTGGGAGGCGTATTACATCCCCCACCTGCACCGGGTCTATGATCGCCTGGTGGCGATGGAAACGCCAGCGGCGAATACAGCAACGCTTAATCCATCAGCGGTAGCTTCGTTGCCGACCCCGGCGAATGATGCGGCGATGGGCCTGGTCGCCACGCCACCAACCGCTGCGGCCAGCGCTGCAGCGCCCACGGGTGGGGTAGCGATGGCAGCGAGCCCGTGCATCGCCCATGACGGGGTTCCCGCGACCACGATCGATGCGCAAACGGCGGACATGCCAAGCCTGATGGATGAGCGCAATGTGGCGGCGCTACGTACGTTGAGTGCGATGGGCATCGCCGCGCGGTAGTTGGTGCCGCGATGTGACGGGCGCTTGTTTGAGTATATATAAATCAAAATGTTAGCACTTATTTACGGCCATATCGGTAACATTAGGTAACACTAGGTAACATCCACGATCGGTGGGTTGATAGAGAGTATGCCATAGCCGTGGCCTACCGGGAACCCGAATTCGTGCCTATATTTTCATCGGCATAATAATCAAATTCTGGCCTTTATTATGCAGGCGTTTTTGCACCATGTAGGCGGTCTGGTTATGCAGCAATTGCGTGAAGTAATTTTCTTTCTCGAAAATGAGCTTGGCGGCGAAGAACACCGGTTGCGGGAAATCCGCCGAGATGCGCTCGGTCAGGCGGCTGACGGTCTCGATCACATCCGTGCCGTAATCATGGTAGTACGTCGCCGGTAGGCCGCGCAGCGTACAAAAATCAACATATTGCTTGAGCATGGTTTTGGTGTCGCGCCGCAGCGTATGCCAGCTTGCCTCATCCGAGAATTCCTCGGTATCGATCTCGCCGACGCTGGCAAACACAAAGTTTTTGAAGACGCCGGGGAAGAGGCGTTGCACCCACAAAAACGTGTGCATACCAGGCGCGGAGGAGCCACCGATGAGGAACACCGCGGTGGGCTGGCGCGGATCCATCTTCGGTTTTTCTTCGGGCATGGGTTTGCCGCTCGAATTACCAAACATAGCGCCGCCGAGCTCGGCCTCGATTTCTTTCATACGCTTGCTCACGCCATCGTAATGGCGGCGGATCAGCAACCCAATCACAATAATCGTGCCCGTCACCAGCACGGTTTTCCATGCACCATGGCCGAATTTTTCAACCAGTGTCACCATCAGAATGGTGGCGCATACCAAGAGTGCGAGAAATACGATAAAAAGCTTGTGCCAGATGCGTGGATTCTTGCGCTCGCGCCAGCGATAGCGGGTGATCCCCGCGAGCGATAGGGTGAAGGTAAGAAATACGTTGATCGAATACATGACGACGAGCAAATGTACTTCGCCGCCGGTGATAAAGAGTGCCCCCACGGCCATGCCGCCCATCAGCAGCACCCCGTTTTTGGTGACAAGGCGATTCGAAAGCGCCGAGAACATGTGGGGTAGCCAGCGATCCACCGCCATGAGGGCCATGACGTTCGGGCCGGCAATGAAGCCGGTGTTGGCGGCGACAAACAACAGGCCTGCCGCAAAAAGCAACGCAAGGCCGGTAAATTCGTCGCTGATATTAACCCCAAACAGCTCCCAATTCGCCGTCACCAGCTTGAATGCGGAGGCGTTGAGGGTTTCGCCTTGAACTTTCTGCACATCCCACAGCAAGTAAAGAGTGATAATGCCCGCGGCAACCAGCGCCAGTGAAAACGCCACCGCCCACATCGTCGCTTTGCCGGTGCGTACTTTTGGCTCGGCCAGGTTATTCATCGAGTTACTGACGGCCTCAAGCCCGGTATAGGTGCCCCCGCCGAGCGAGAACGCTTTGAAAAACAAGGCAAGTACCGCGAACCAGCCAATCTCGCTGGCCATGGTTTTTGTTTCCGCGACGGCATTGGGCATAAGCGATGTTAGCCCCGCCGAATGGTCAAAAATACCCCAGATAATGAGCACCGCGTGGGTAACCACAAAGCCCAAAAAGATGGGCAATAGAAAGCGCACCGATTCTTTCATGCCGCGCAAATTCATGTAGGTGAGCAAGCCCACCATCATAAACGCCAGTAGTAATTTATAGTCATGAACTCCTGAGGGGAGCATCGAGAATAAGGCGTCCACGCCGCTGGCGATGGAAATGGCAATGGTGAGTACATAATCGATCAGCAGGGCGCCACCCGCGACCAGCCCTGTTTTAGGGCCAAGCAAACTACTGGCCACACGGTAACCCCCACCGCCATTGGGGAAAAGCTCGATGACCTGAGTGTAGGCGGCGGCGATGAGAAATACGGTGAACGCGGTGACGATGGCGAGAAATATTGCCAAGTGGGTGTGGCCGGCGAGGGCGAGGAATGCCTCTTCCGGGCCGTAGTTGGCCGAGGATAATCCATCCGCGCCGATGCCAACCCAGGCAAAGAACGTGACGAGCGCCAAATGGTGGCGTGTATCGGCGCGAAACGGGTCAAGCGGCTTGCCCATCAGGGCGCGTTTGACACTGGAGAAACTCATCGGCATAAGCGGCCCTTTTGCCACAAAGGCGAAGGTTGCGCGAGGGTAAACCCCGCATTGGGCCAGCGCTTTACGCCTGTTTTAGCCCGGGTGCAACCTATTTACCACGAAGGGCTGGTGGCGATGAAAGGGGGTGCGGGCCCCCTTTTGGTATATTGCCGTGTATTGGTGGACGCAGTAAGAGGGCGCTATGACCGAACCCACCGCCCATGTGCCGATGCCTGCGCTTGAATGGCGCGATGGCGTGCCGGTATCGACCGTCTTTGATGATGTGTATTTCTCGCGCGCCGGTGGCATGGCCGAAAGCGCGCATGTATTTTTGGCGGGCAATGGGTTGCCTAAACGGTGGCAGGAAATATTCCTCAGCGGGGATGGTGATCTGTGCGTGGGCCACGCCGAGCCGCCCGCGGCGGGAGCTCGAGGGCACTCGGAGCCGCATTACAGCGCAGAGAGGCGAAGCCAACGCCCTCGTCCGGATCACGATTCTTGCGTAGCGTCAGCGAGCCCGCAGGGCGGGAGCTTGAGGGCACTCGGAGCCGTATTACAGCGCAGAGAGGCGAAGCCACCGCCCTCGTCAGAATCAATATTTCACTTCACCATTGCCGAGCTTGGCTTTGGTACGGGCCTCAATTTTCTGGTGACGATGAACGCGTTTCGTGCGAGTGCAAAGCAGGGTGCGCGCCTCCATTATATCGCCATCGAAAAATACCCCTTCACGCCCGAGCAGCTCACGGCATTGCTCGCGAAGCATCCCGAATTGGCGGATGAGGCGAAGGAGCTTATCGCGGCGTATCCGTTGCGTTTGCCGGGCATCCACCGCGTGCATTTGGGGCAAGTAACCCTTACTTTGTGCTTTGGCGATGTGAGCGAGGTGCTGCGTGAGCATTTGGGATTCAGCATTCAGGATTCAGCAAGAAAAGAAGTGGTCACGGCCCATTCGTCAGCTGCGTTCGCTTACCCTGAATCCCGAACCCTGAATCCCGAATGCTCACGCGTCAACGCCTGGTATCTCGATGGTTTCTCGCCCGCCAAAAACGCTGCGATGTGGACGCCGGAAATATTCGAGGCCATCGCTACGCTGAGCGCGCCAGGTGCAACATTCGCCACCTTCACCGCGGCCAGCCATGTGCGGCGCGGGCTTGAAGCCGCGGGCTTCAGCGTGAGAAAAACGCGAGGCTTTGGTCACAAGCGTGAGATGTTGGTGGGCAGGAAAGAGGATTCAGGATTTTGGATTCAGGATTCAGGGATCGCGGATGCAGGATCGCTGAAGCTACGCACGGAACATTACGATCGGTCGAATGAGCTGCGCGTAGGGGGTGATACCCCCCTCTGTAAAATACTCATCATCGGAGCAGGCATCGCTGGGGCGACTTTGGCTCGCGCCTTGGCCGAGCGCGGGTATCACGTCACCGTGCTCGAGCGTGGTACAATCGCAAGCGGCGCCTCGGGCAACCATGCGGGGGTCTTGTTTCCGCAAATCACCAAGCATTGGGGCACGCCGAGCGCCTGGTATTTCACCGCCTATAGCTATGCGCTTAGGCAATTGCAGCATTGGCAGGCGCAGGGCGTGAAATTCGAGCATCAAACCTGCGGGATGTTGCGCCTGCCACGCCATACGGATGAGGAACAGTTGCTGCAGCATTTGCATGAAACCCATGGGCTGGATGCAAGTATTGTGCGTTGGCTGAAGCGCGAGGATGCAAGCGCGCAAGCGGGCGTTGAACTGCAAACGGGTGGTGCCTATTTCCCTGAAGGCAGCTGGCTGAACCCCGGGCAACTTTGTGCCGCATTGCTGCAGCATAAGAATATTACGGTGCGCGAACAAACGGCGGTGAAATCACTCGCCCGTGCGGGGGACACATGGCAGCTAATGCTCGCGAATGGGCAGGTGCTCGTAACGCAACATTGCTGCATCACCGCTGCGTATGAAAGCGCTCTATTGCTGGCGGATCATGGCCTCACGCTGGGTGCGGTCGGTGGTCAGGTGAGCGAATTTGCGGCACAAAATGCTGCAGCCGGGTTACGCAGCATTTTATGTCACAAGGGGTATGTGATTCCGCTCGCAAAACACCTGCTGGTCGGGGCTACCTATCACCGCGCGGATATGGATGCGGTGACGGCCGAACGCCATGATGAAAACCGCGCGGCGCTGGCGGCGATCATGCCGTCGCTAGCGGAGATAAAAACCGTCGGTGGGCGCAGTTCCATCCGCGCGACGACACCGGACCGCATGCCCTATGTCGGTGCGATCGATACCGGGCTGTATGTGGCGACGGGCTTTGGCTCGCGCGGCTTGCTCAGTGCGCCAATGGCGGCAGAAATCATCGCGAGTGATATGACGGGCGAGCCACCGCCGGTGACGGAAATGTTGCTGCGAGCGGTGAACCCGCTACGCTTTATTAAAACGCGAGCGTTTTCACCTCCGTAAATCCTTCACGGCTGAACACGTCGCGGTAGCGCGTAATGTCATGCTCGGCGGTGACGTAGGCAATGCTGGTGCTGGCACAGGATGCATCGCTGAGTGACAAGGCGCGTTTGGCAATCGCCTCGCTCGAATCAATCCAGGTGACGGGCCAGGGGGCCAGCCGTACCAGGGTTTCGCTGATCAACGGGTAATGGGTGCAGCCGAGTACGATGCTATCGGTTTTGCCGCGCGCGTCGTCAAAAAACGCGGGCGCGAGTTCCGCGCGCAAGGGTTCATCATCGACGGTTTCACCGCGCATGATTGCTTCGGCCATGGCGGCAAGGTTGGGCGCGCCGTAGCCATCGACTACGCAGTCGCTGGCGAACGCGTGAATCAGATCGCGGCTGTAATCGCTCGACGCAGTGTTGGGGGTGGCAAGCAGGGTGAAGCGGCGGGTGATCGACCGCTCGGCCGCGGTTTTGATGGCAGGCACCGTACCGACAAACGGTACTGAAAATGCGCCGCGCAACGATGCCAGCGCGAGGGTCGAAAGCGTGTTGCAGGCGACCACGATTGGGCAGTTTGGATGCTGGCGTATGAGTGAAGTGACGATACCATGGCCGCGCGCGGAGATGTCGGCGGCGCTGCGCGCACCGTAGGGGAAGCCGGCGGTATCGGCGACATAGATGAAGGCGCGGTCGGGCGCGGCACGGCGCAGCGCGCGTACCACCGAAATACCGCCAAGGCCGGAATCAAGAAGGATCATATAGGGCGTACCATGCGTAAAAATTGAATGATATTTGACGCAACTGCGGCAAGTTGGCAACTTGCTATTCGCTGATAAGTTGCGCATACTGTGAGGCGTAACCGTGGTGAGGGTTTTCTGGTTGAGTCAACGACATTCTTCTCGGTCTGGGCGCAGGAATCGTCCTATTGGCTGGTGGTGGAAGGGGCTGCTGCGTCTTCGCTCAAGGGGTTCTCCCCGATTGCGCGTCGGGCCGAACTTGCCGCCCAAAAGACTAGCGCGGATTGGCACGTGGCCTGGCTGGCATGCCACGAGCAACTAACGAAGCATCTCGGTGCCACAACGGTTTATCGCGCGGCGGTGATTGCGGCGGAGGAACTGCCGCCACTTGAGCAAGTGATGGCAGCATTGATGCCAGTGCCGCAGCTGGAGGCAGTGGCCGCGAATCTGTGGTTGATTGAGGCAATCCGCCACGGCCAGCTAGGCTGCTACATGCAGCGCGTGGTCGACCGGCGCAGTAAGCAGGTGGGGTTTGAGGCATTCGCGCGCATCGAGGCGGCGGATAACGCGGTAATCGGCGGTGGGGCGATTATGCATGCCGCCAGTGTCCTGAAAGTGGAATACCAGCTCGACCGCTTGCTGCATAAACAGGCGATCGATGCCTATGTGGCAAGCGACCTTGAGGGCTATCTGTTCATTAACTTCCTCACCGGCTTTGTCCATCGCCCCGAAGTGTATCTTGATGGCTTGAGTCAGGCGGTCAGCCGTGCTCATATGCGCCCCGGCGCAGTGGTGCTTGATGTGCCGCTCGGGGATTACGCAAAGGATATGGCCAAGCTCAAATCCATCGCCGAATATTGCCGCAGCCGCGGGTTTGCCCTGGCGCTCGATGATGTGCTCGCCCATGAAGGACTGGATGCCCTATTGCTCGAGATTTCCCCGGCATTTGTAAAGCTTGGGGGTGCATTTGGCCGCGGATTGTCTCCTGCACGTGCCGAAGGAATGCGCCATGAAATTGTGCGGATCTGCCATGCACGTGGGGTCAGCGTGCTCGCCGAAGGCGTCGAAAACACCGAGCAGTACGAGCAGTATGTGGCGGCGAATGTCGATATGTTCCAGGGCTATTTGTTCGGCGCGCCCGAGCGCATGCGCCCTTCTGCTGCGACTGCCCGTGCATAGGCTGTGACTGTTTGGCCGCGGTTTAATAAAATACAATGAAAATACACCCGATTATCTTGCCACTAGGCATTATTTTTCGATGCGCGCGTAACCGCTCTATGGTATAGGAGTAGGGGTCTTATGCCAAAAAATAAACGCATCATGATAATTTTTGCCGCGGTGATCGTGCTGGGTGCGATGGCCTCGCTGCTGAGTGGTGGCGGTGATTCGGCGCCGCAAAATCTTTCGCAAATTATGGTGACGACAACGGATATCCCTGCCGGGGCCTTTGTGCGCGCCGATGCCCAGCTGGCGATGGTTGACTGGCCCAAAGCGAACATCACCGAATCGATGCTGACCAACCTCAACAGCAAGCCTCAGGATTTTAACGGGGCGGTGGCGCGACGGGCCTTTCAAAAAGGCGAGCCGGTGCTGAAAAACCAGCTGGTGCGCTCGACCGAGGGCGGCTTCATGTCGGCGGTGCTCGATGGCGGCAAGCGCGCGGTCTCGATCGCGGTCGATTCGACCACCGGCAATGCCGGGTTTATTTTCCCGGGTGATCGGGTCGATCTCATCCTCACCCATGCGGTGTCGCGCCAATCGGTGCAGACGCGCGCGAGCGAAACCTTCGTTGAGGATGTGCGCGTACTTGCCGTCGACCAGATGCTCGACAACCCCGAGAACAAAGCCGTTCTGGCCAAAACCGTAACGCTTGAAGTGACCCCCAAGCAAGCCGAGGAAATTAACCTGGCCAAGGATTTAGGCAAAATCTCGCTTAGTCTACGTAGCTTAGCCACGGCCAAAAAAGCACCGCCGGTTGCGCCAGCTGAGGCCGTCGCGGGGACGCAAAACGAGCCGGAAAGCCTGGATGATCTGCTGCGTGTGAATACGGGCGAAGGCCTTGGCGAGGCGTCTGCACCGACGAATGACGGCGTGGCAGTAGCCCCGAACATGACACGCGATACCGAAGTGAGCCGCATTATTTCGCCCGAAGACGCCGCCGGTCGCCAGGTGGTGGTGATTCGCGGCAATGAACGCACCAATGTTCAGTTTGGTCCCTCGAACGATGAGCCGCGCCGTGAACCGTAAGCATCATCCTCTCTATCGAATCACGGCGTCGATTGCCGCCTGGATGCTGGCGGTAAGCCCGATTGCGGGGATGGCGGCGCCGGCCAATAATGGTGATTTTTTCAGTAGCCTCGGCGGTGGGGTGATCGAGGTTGAGATCAATAAAGGCACGCCGGTACAGCTCACGAGCCCGGCGGCATCGGTCGCAATTGCGGACCCCGCGATTGCCGATGTGCAGGTGATTTCGCCGCGGCTTTTGATGGTGGCCGGGCGCGGGGTGGGTGAAACCAGTATTCTGGCCGTCGACAGCAAGGATAATGTGATTTTGCAAAGTACCGTCAATGTGACCCACAACCTGAGCCGTTTGACGCGTGCGCTCAAGGCAATGAACCCCGACAGCAAGGTAAGTGCAAGCTCGGCAGATAATGCGATTGTGCTCAAGGGTAAGGTCGATTCGCCGGTTTTGTCGGAAAAACTGCAGCGCTTAGCGAGCGGGTTTTTGAGCAATGAACGCCAGCAGATCATCAATATGATGGATACGAGCGGCTCGGATCAGGTCATGCTCAAGGTGCGCGTGGTCGAGCTGAAACGCTCGGAGCTCAAGCGCTTTGGCATTAACTGGGAGAGTATTCTCAACACCGGCAATTTTGTGTTTGGCCTAGCCCAAGGGCGCGACGTGATCGGCGGCGCTTTGACCACAGGGGGTGCGGCTGGCAATAGCTTCACCCGTTCGCTGGCGGGCGACAACAGCCTGGTTGCGGGCTTCAATAGCGGCAGCGCCAGCATCAACACGGTGATCGATGCCTTGCAAAATGACGGTCTGGTGAGTGTGCTGGCTGAACCCAACCTGACCACACGCTCGGGCCAGCAGGCGAGCTTTTTGGCAGGCGGCGAAATCCCGATTCCGGTGCAGGGCGAAAATAACTCGGTGACGATTCAATACCGCCAGTTTGGGGTAAGCTTGCAGTTCACGCCGGTGGTCTTGAGCAAAAATAAAATCAGCCTGACGGTGCTGCCCGAAGTCAGCGCGCTGTCGGAGGAAAATCGGGTGACGACCACGAGTGGCGTTTCGGTGCCCTCGATCACCACGCGGCGGGCCTCGACCACGGTCGATATGGGCTCGGGCCAGACCTTTGCCGTGGCCGGGTTGCTGCGCGCCGATACCTCGAACAGCATTTCGAAATTCCCGTTCCTTGGCGATGTACCAATTTTAGGCACACTGTTTCGCTCGAGCGCATTTCGTAGCGACCAGACCGAGCTCGTGATTTTGATCACGCCGTTCATTGTCTCGCCGGTCGATGATGGTTCGCAGTTCGCTACCCCACTCGATGGCCTGGTGCCGGCGACCGATGCCGAGCGCATTTTGCTGGGCCGCTTAAGTGGCGAGAGCGAACCCTTGCCGGACTCCGTGGCATTGCCACCCAATTCGCCGGCGGCAGCCTTTTCGGGGATTGGCGGCCAGGCCGGATTTCTGATGCGTTAGAAAGGATAAACGCATGATGCAGCGAACCACCACCGTCCTCATACTCGCCGTGGCCTTGATGCTTGCGGCGTGTAATAATTTTACGCCGCGCGAGAAAGCGGCACGCGTGGATGCCACCACCGGCACCCTCGAGCTGCCCTACCCCTGCCCGGATTGGAGCCAGACGCAAACCTATAATTACCGTAACGAACGGCATAGTAATTATGGCTGTGCGGTGAACACCAACGCTGCCCTGCAGCTTGAAGATCCGAATGATCTTCAGCGTGGTCATGGCGAGCCGGGCCCTGATGCCGCGACAACGACGCGCGTGATCGAGCGTTATCGCGCCGGCGAAATTCCAACACCGTTGGTGCCGTTGCAAACCAGCGAAACAGGTGGCACGGCGCAATGAGCGAACAGCATCCCCTATCCGGCACTCTTGGAACAACGCAGCTGATGCTGTTTGCAAGCGCAAGCGCTGGCGAAGTAGTGAACCCGGTTGCCGAGGCGCTCGGCCTAACAGCGCGCCATGTGGTGGTGGGTGATGTGGTGAGTGCGACGGCCTATCTTGCGCAGGAGGCCTCGCCGGAGATGCTGATCGTTGAGGTGAACGATGCGGATGCCGCACCCCAACAGCTTGATGCGCTCGCGAACCATGTTAATCCGCATACGCGCGTGCTGGTGACGGGGCGCATCGACAGCATTCGCTTTTACCAATGGCTGAACGATCTTGGCATTGATGGCTATTTGCTGCAGCCATTTACTGCGGATGAGCTCAAACAATTGCTGGCCAAAGGGGCCAAAACTCAACCTCATAAAGATCATGCGTTGGGCGATCAATCGCAGCAAATCGTTGCGGTGATTGGTGCACGTGGCGGAGTGGGCACGACGATGATTGCCGCGAATCTCGCCAGTATTTTTGCACGCGAGCATCGCCGCATGACAGCCCTGGTCGACCTTGATCCCTATTTTGGCTGTGCCGCGCTTGCTTTTAATCTCGAGCCAAGCCGGGGTTTACGTGATGCGCTTGAGAAACCCGACCGGGTGGATAGTTTGTTTCTCGAACGGGTGATGATCAAGCCGTTTACCAACCTTAGTGTGCTTGGTGCGGAAGAGCCGCTGATGGACCCGATCGTTACCCATGAACAGGCCGGCGAAATAATGGTCGCGGCCCTCAAGGAAAAATTTACGAGCATGGTGGTCGACCTGCCGCGCCAGATGAACCCACTCACCCGGCACATGCTCACGGTTGCCGATCGGGTGGTGATTGTCGCCGAGTCGCAGCTGAACTCGCTGAGGGATAGTTTGCGCCTCAAGGATTACCTCGTCGATCATGCCAAGCGCCCGGCACCGTTGCTGGTGCTAAATCGTATTGGTATGAGCAGTGCCAACGAAATTTCGAGCAGTGAATTTGCGAAGCATTTCGGGCAAACTGCAGTCGCCGAATGTGCCTTTGTGGAGGAGATTATTGCTGCCACGGCGAACGGCGAGATGCTCAGCGAGGGCAAGAAAGCCGATGCGGTCATCACGAGCATACGCCAGCTGGCGCAGCAGCTGCTGGGTAGCGAAGAAGCGCCCCAGAATTCTGACGTTTCGGAAGCGGCCACTACTAAAAGCTCGCTTTTGGCGCGGCTGATGGGCAGGAAGTAAGATGTTTGGCCGTGCACAACGCCCGGATGCTGCACCAAACGCACCGCTCATGGCGGTGCCTGAGCCATTGGCACCCGCAACGGCGGCGGCTTCGCCCGAGGATCGACTGGCCGGTGGCTTTGTCGAGCCGGGGGATACCGCGTGGGTTGAGCACCCGTTAAGCAAAACCAAGGAGCTGATTTACGCGCGGCTGATGGAGCAGATTGATCTGCCGAGCGCCTCGCGTATGCCGCTGGTCGAATTGCGTCACCAGATTATCGACATCATCGGCGAAATTGTGATGCAGCAAAAGCTCCCCATCAACCAGGGCGAACAGCAGCTGCTTGCCACCCAGATTGTCGATGATATGATTGGCTTGGGCCCGCTTGAACCGCTGCTCAAGGATGAATTGATTACCGATATTATGGTCAACGGCCCCGAGCAGGTTTATATTGAGCGCAAGGGCAAGCTCGAGCTTTCGTCCGTCCGCTTTCGTGATAACGAGCATGTGATGAATATCGCCCAGCGGATTGTGACCGCGGTGGGCCGGCGGGTCGATGAATCAAGCCCGATTTGCGATGCACGGCTTAAAGATGGCAGTCGGGTGAACGTGATCGCGCCGCCGTTATCGCTCAAAGGCTGCAGCATTTCGATTCGTAAATTCGCCAAGAAAAAAATCACCCTCGATATTATGGCGAGTCAGAAAAACATTTCCGACGATGTGTGCAAGCTGCTCAAAATTGCCGGGGCATGCCGACTGAATCTCATTATCTCGGGCGGTACGGGCTCGGGAAAAACAACGCTGCTCAACGCCATGAGCCGTATGATTGACCATGGCGAGCGCGTGGTGACGATCGAGGATGCCGCGGAATTGCAGCTGCAACAGCCGCATGTGGTGCCGCTTGAGACGCGTCCGGCCAACCTCGAAGGTGACGGCGAAATCAACATGCGCGATCTGGTGAAAAACGCGCTGAGGATGCGCCCGGATCGCATTATTTTGGGCGAGGTGCGTGGCGGCGAGGCGATTGATTTATTGCAAGCGATGAACACCGGCCATGACGGCTCGATGGGTACGCTGCACGCGAACAACCCGCGCGAGGCGCTGACGCGCTTAGAAAACATGGTGAACATGAGCGGCATGAGATTACCTAGCCATGCCATTCGCCATCAGATTTCCAACGCCGTGCAGCTGATTGTGCAGATTCAGCGTATGCGCGACGGTATCCGCCGCGTCACCCACGTCACCGAGGTGCTGGGCATGGAGGGTGAAGTGATTATCACGCAGGATTTATACACCTACGTGTTTCATGGCGAGGACGAACACGGCAAGCTGATCGGCGAGTTTCAGTCCTCCGGCCTCAGGCCAAATTTCACGCGTCAAGCCGCCTATTTCGGACTGGACAAAGCCCTGCTCGAGTTGGTGTAGCGATGATGAATCTTCTGACCCATCCCGTTTTGTGGCTTGGTTTGGGGCTGCTGATGGCACTGACCTATTTTCTGAATGAGCGCAGCCCCTCGAGTAAGAAAAAAGCAGCGCGCCTGGCGCGGGTGATGCATAAAAAACCAGGCAGTGAAACGCCCGGAGCGGCCCTCTCGCTGCGGCGTTTACGGCCCGGCGAAGGCACGGTGATTGGCCAGATTTTAGACAGCATGCAAAGCATTGCCAAGCTACGGGGACGGCTTGAAGTGGCGGGGTTAAACGAAACAACGCCACAGAAATTTCTTAGCATCATGGGTGCTATTGCCGCAGGGGTCACGCTGCTGCTGCTCATCGGTGGCAAGTCGCTGCTGGTTGCGTTGCCGCTTGGGTTGATGCTCGGTATCCTGCTGCCGCATTTGGTGGTGAATCGTAAAATCAAAAAACGGCAGAAACTGTTTTTAAAGCTCTTCCCCGATGCGATCGACCTGATGGTGCGGGGCTTGCGCGCAGGCCTACCGGTGGCGGAGTCGTTCATCACGGTCTCGAAAGAATTGCCACCCCCGATGGGCGATATGTTTGCCACTATCGCGCAGCAAACCCAGCTCGGTATGCCGATGGAAAAAGCCCTAAGCGAGAATGCAAAAAAACTCGGCCTCACCGAATTTAATTTTTTCGTGACGACGATTATTCTGCAGCGCGAGACGGGCGGCAACCTTGGCGAAATCTTGAATAACCTTGCCGATATGCTACGCCAACGGCAGATGATGCGCCTCAAGATCGGCGCGCTTTCTTCGGAGGCCCGTGCGAGTGCGTATATTATTGGCGCGCTGCCATTTTTTGTGTTCAGCATTCTGATGGCAATTTCGCCCGCCTATTTGCAGCCACTGTTCGATGATGCGCGCGGCAATAAAGCCCTGATTGGCGCTCTGTGTAGTTTGAGCATCGGCGGCTTTATCATGAAACGCATGACCCAGCTTGAGATATAACCCATGGCCGATGCAGCTCAGCAACCGCTGACCTTGAATAGCGTGTTACCATCCGGCTTGGATGTCGATCAACTGTTGATCGCAGGTTCGCTCGTCGTGATTGTGGCGATGGGCTGGTTCTTTTTTGCCAAAACGTCCGATCGCTATGCGCCGCGCATTCGTGCTATTCAGCAGCGCCGCGCCGAACTCAAAGAACAAATCACCGCCCCCACGCGCCGTCGTGCGCGGCCGGGCGACAGCTCGACGATGACGCTGGTGCGCCAGGTGGTGAGCACGCTCAAACTGCTGCAGCAACATCAGGTCGATCAGCTCGAGGGGAAGCTCATCAATGCTGGCTATCGCTCGAAAGATGCGATCATCGTGTTTGCTTTTGCCAAGCTGGTGATGCCGTTTCTGGGCCTTGGCGTTGGCTTGCTGGTCGGCAATATTGATTGGTCGAATGCGTTTTCCGTCAGCCAGTCGGTCGGCTGGCTCAAGGTGCTGGGCATTGCCTATTTTGGTGCAAGGCTTCCCGAGATTCTTGTCGCCAATGCGCGATCGAAACGCTACGCCGCCTTGCGCAAAGGCCTGCCCGATGCGCTTGATCTCATGATGATTTGTGCCGAAGCGGGGCTTTCGCTGGCAGCCGCACTTGACCGCGTGTCGAAGGAGCTTGCGCGCGTCAGCCCCGAGTTGGCCGAAGAATTTGGCTTAACCTCGGTCGAGCTTGGCTTTCTGCCCGACCGTTCGGTGGCGCTCAAACATCTTCATGAGCGGGCGAACTTGCCCGAGATTCGTGGCTTTGTGAACGTGATCGCCCAGACCGAGAAATACGGTACGCCGATCGCTCAGGCACTGCGTGTACTGTCGAAAGAGTTTCGCACGCAGCGCATGCTCGCTGCCGAACAAAAAGCCGCGCGCCTGCCGGCGATGATGACCGTGCCGATGATTATTTTTATTCTGCCGACCTTGTTTATTATTGTGATGGCCCCGGCCGTCATCAGCATCATGGATAATTTTTAGATAGTATCCGGCTTCTTGACCGCAGCGGGGGTGAAGCGCGGGGTTTTGGGCGCAGTATCGGTCGCCGGGCGGGTAATGCTCGGTACGAGATCGGTGCTACCCATATCGCTCGACCGTTCTTTGATGTATTCCTTGAGGCGAGCGACGGCGAGTAGCCGAGTCTCCTCGTCGATCTCGCCGCGTAGCAATTTCTTTGCCTCGGCATGACGGCCAAGCACCCCGTAAGCCAAGGCAAGGTTATGGCGGGTGACACTGCTGACGTTCGGTTTTTTTACTTCCGGGCGCAATAGCTCGACCGCTTTTTTGGGCGCATCACTCAGTAAATACGACATGGCGAGATTGCTTTTGGCAAAGCCCAGATCCGCATTCGGGTTCACCCGCATGGTGCGCAGATAAACCATTTGGGCAGCGGCGTGCTCGCCTTGCATATCCTGGGCGATGGCCTTGCCTAGATTGAGGTCGATATCATCGGGACGCTGGGTGAGACCGTTGTTGAAGGCGGCTAACGCTTCCTCATAGCGATGGGTATCGAGTGCGCGTTTGCCCTTCAGATAATTGGCAAGCGGATGATTCGGTTGAAACGCCAGGGCTTTGGTGAGAATGGCGTCGTGCTTCTCGGGTTGATGTTGCTGATCGTAGAGGCGGGCGAGCGCCAGATGGGCATCGATATGGCCTTTGGAAAGTTCAGCCGCGGCGAGGTAGTCACGCTCGGCAGCCACCGCATTGCCTTGCTGCAAGGCACCATCGGCGGCAAAAATCAGCGCCTGTTCGCGGCTGGTTTTGGCGCCAAGACTGGCCGGATCCACCGCCGTGACTTCGCCGGTTTCAAACGCACACGCCGAACATAGCAGCACGAGCATCAGCAGGAATTGATGGCGCATGGTAACCTCCATGGTGGATAGTAGCGCAAAATCTCCGAAGCGACCAGTTGAAATTCCGATCGGATATATCGATCAAATTAATCTAAAAATAATAGAACAATCCAAGCGTTAGCACTGTTATTTTGCTGACGTCGGCTCCCTCGTTTGTTAGAATGCGCCTGGGGGTAAATCATGCACGTCAAGCGGAGTCGGCGGCGGTTTTGCGAAGATACCAATGGCGTCACGGCGATCGAGTTCGCGATCATCGCGCCGGTGGTGCTGTTGCTGCTTTCGGCGATTATTGAGTTCGCGCTGATCATGATGGTCTCGACCGTGATGGAGGGCGCAACGGCCATTTCCTCGCGCCTTGGAAAAACCGGATTTTCGGCACCGGGCCTGACGCGTGAGCAAACGATTCGTACCGCGATCACTAACCGGGCGGGCAGTTTGGTGAAGCCCGAACTGCTTGGCGTCGCCTCGAAATTCTACAAGCAATACGACCAGATCAACGACCCCGAGCCGTTCATCGACAGCAACGGTAACGGCAACCGCGATAGCAACGAAAGCTACACCGACGTGAACGGTAACGGTCGGTGGGACGTGGATATGGGCGCCTCGGGCTATGGCAGTGCGGGCGATGTGGTGGTGTATACCGTTACCTATCCCTGGGCGATTGCCACGCCGATCATCAGTAATCTGGTGGGCGAGAATGGTAATTATATCATTACCACGCATGCGGTGGTGAAAAATGAGCCGTACTAATACAGCGCGCGTTGCGATGGCATGGCTGCGGCGATTTAAGCGCGCCCAGGGCGGCCTCGCCATTGCCGAGTTCGCCTTAACCTTGCCGGTGCTCATTACTTTGTTTTACGGTACGATTGAAATTTCGCGCTATTTATTAATCATCCAGAAGGTTGAGAAATTATCGCACGCGGTTGCGGATTTAAGCGCACAATCGGCGGTGGCAACGCGCAGTTCCCTCGATCAGGTGATGGTCGCGGCCTCGGATATCATGAACCCCTACGCCATGAACAGCAATGGTCGGATTATTGTCACTTCGCTTTATCGGCCGCCGGCCACACCGCCGCAGACCACGGTGGCTAGCGTCAACTGGCGCTACGAAGGTGGCGGGACGCTGAACGCGACCAGCCAGCTGGGCAATGTGGGTGCGAACGCGGTGGTGCCGGCGGGATTCACTTTTGATGAGCGCGAAAATGTGATCGCCGCTGAAGTCTATTACCGGTTTTCGCCGCTGCTGACCAACCGCTTTTTTGGCACCAAAACCATTTACCGCCGGGCCTTTTATAAGCCCCGGTTTGGGGCGCTACTCAACGCGCCGATTTAAAAGATCGCGCCGATGGCGTGAGAGATGCGAGGGTGTATGCGTTGTCGTTTCATCAAGGCCCGCGAGGGTAGCGTGATGTTTATGTTCGCCATTTCGGCGATGGCGATTGTCGGCGGGGTGGGGGTCGCGGTCGATATTGGTCGTGGGCAAATGGTGCAAGCCAAGCTGCAAAATGCGGTCGATGCGGCGGGCCTGGCCGCTGGGGCAACGCTCAACAGTGCCGACCTTACTGCGGTTGCGACCAAATACGTGGCGCTCAATTTTTCGCAGCATAACCTTGGTGCAACCTTGGGGACGGTGCAGGCGGTACTCAGCAACGATCAGAAAATTCTCACCGTAAGCGCGACGGCGACCCTGCCCACGGCGATGATGAAAATTTTTGGCAAAACCAGTATGACGCTTGATGCCACGACCGAAGTGACCCGCGCCAATCGTGGTATCGAGTTATTGCTGGTGCTTGACACGACCGGCTCGATGAATAGTCCGGTCAATAGCGGCAACAGTTCGGTTAGCAAATTAGCGGCGGTGAAATCGTCGATTGCGGGTGCTGGCGGGTTGCTCGATATTATTTACGGGGCGAATAAAAACACGGTCGAGAATGTGTGGGTGGGGGTGGTGCCGTTTTCGCAGGCGGTGAATGTGGGCGCGCGCGCAAGTTGGATCACGAGCAACAGCTTCGATTGGGGCGTACCTGCCCAGGCCTGGCGCGGCTGTGTGACCGCGCGGTCGGCGCCGTTTGACACGTCGGATGACCCGCCCGCCACCAACCCTTTTGCGGCCTATTATGCGCGCACCACCGGCACCGTCACCACCCCAACCTCCGGCACGGGGGTGAGTGGCAGCTGCAGCGGCGGGCTTAATGCCTGGAAATGTACCGTGCTTGCCTCGAACCGCAATCGACTGACCTATGATTATAGTTTCAATAGTTCGGTGAATGCTAACAAAGGCCCAAACGGCATTTGTCCGCAGCAAGTAACGCCGATGGTCGCCGAAAAATCGACCGTGGTTGCAGCGGTGAACGCGATGACCGGTGCGGGCAGCACCTTCATTAACACCGGGTTGGTCTGGGGCTACCGCATGCTTTCGCCGCGTTGGCGCGGGCTGTGGGGCGGGCAGATGGATACGAATAATCTGCCGCTGAATTATAATACACCGCTGATGACCAAGGTCGTGGTGCTGATGACGGATGGGATGAACTCGTTCGCTGGCGGTAATTATACGAATTATGGTTTTCTGAGCGATAACCAGCTCGGCACCACCCAAACGCTGAATAACGGATCGAGCTATAATGCGAGCGCCGAGAAGCGGCTCGATGATCGTACGCTGGCCGTGTGCAACGCGATGAAAGCCAACGGCGTGATTATCTACACGATCGGCTTTGGGCAGGACGACACTAATAATTTCAATAGTGCTACCAGCGTCAACGGTAATTTGCTGCGCGCCTGTGCGACATCGCCGGCCTATTATTTCCTCGCCCCAACCAATGCCGAGCTGCGCAACGTGTTCCAAACCATCGGCGATTCGCTGGCAAACTTACGCATCAGTAAATAGGATTCAGGATTCGGGATTCAGGGAAGGAAGTCTGGTAAGCTTTTCATGTCCCGTCTATTTTTATGTATCAATATTTATCAATGGCTTAGGCTTACTCAATGGTCAAGTTTGGGACATTGGGGACATGGGTATGAGGCGGGTGATTCACCAACCTAGCACGGGTGCGGCGTACCGGGAAGGGGCGAGTCGTTACCCGATATTCGTTATCCATGATTCGAGGTAGGAGACACAAAGCGCCGGGGACACAAATACCCATGGATGCGGCGAAATGCCATGAGCGAGCGGTGGCGCTACCCTGGGTGATTATGTCCCCGCTACCGTGCGCGCGGCAGGAAAGGCAGCCTGCTGAGGCGGCGGTGCGTATCTCCTTCGGTTGGCGCTTCTTTCGAACAGCGAACAACGGATAACGCTCTACCTTTCCCTGAATGCCGGATGCTACAATCTCACCACATCGCGCATGGTGTAAAAACCATTGGGTTTGGCCGAAACCCACTCGGCCGCGACCAGCGCGCCGCGGGCATAAATATCGCGGCTACCGGCTTTATGTGCCAGTTCAAGCCGTTCACCGCTTGAGGCGAGAATCACCGTATGATCGCCAATCACGTCGCCGCCGCGAAGCGTCGCAAAGCCGATTGTGCCGTCACGCCGTGCGCCGGTATGGCCATCGCGGGTGCGAACGGCCACCTCATTGAGCGAGATGGCGCGGCCGCGTGCCGCCGCTTCGCCCAGCGCCAGTGCGGTGCCCGAGGGGGCGTCGACCTTGTGGCGGTGGTGCATTTCCAAAATCTCGATATCGGCATCGGGCAGTTTGGCGGCGGCATGCTCCACGAGCGCCATGAGTAAATTGACGCCCACCGACATATTGGCCGACCAGACGACACGGGTCGATTCGCCGGCACGGATCAACGCCTCTTTTTGCGCCGAATTCATGCCGGTGGTGCCCGAAATGAGAATTTTTTTATTTAAGGCAGCCAGGCCCGCCAGGCCCACGGTATTATCCGGGCTGGTGAAATCGATCACCGCATCGGCGCTAGTGAATAATTTGGCGGGTTGGTCGGTCATCAGTTCGGTCGCAAAGCTCAGGCCAACCTGTTCAAACTGCTGCCGGGCGAACGATTCCGTCCCCGCGCGGATGCCGGCGGCCGTGAGCTCGAGCGTTGGGTGCGCGGCAAGGGTTTTGAGCAGCGCCAGACCCATGCGCCCCGTCGCTCCCGCAATCGCTACTTTTAATAGAACGGTCATCGATGATCTCGCTTATTGGGCAGTGTTAGCCCGAATCGAAACGAAGCGCAACGTTCGGCTATAGGCTTGCGAAGCCGATCGCTATGCGTTATTGCATTCGGGCAGTGTAGCCGTTAGTGACGCGCTACACAATACGGTCTCGTAGCTCAGCTGGATAGAGCGCTACCCTCCGAAGGTAGAGGTCGCGCGTTCGAATCGCGCCGAGACCGCCATGTATCTCAACAGCTTGTCCTCATAGCAACTGCGTGGCGGAAAAATCTGCCTCCGCCCCCTTCCTGGTAGCCGTGATGTGGGGTAAGTTCTCCCTATCAGCGCAGAAGGAACTCAATGGCAATCATCCACCGCATCAAGGTTTTGCTCAGCATTGCGCAGGAAGTGGGCGGGGTGATTCCGGATGCGCGGCTGCAAGGACTGCTATTTCTCTACTGCATCGAGGAAGTAAAGCGCGACGAGTATTACGAGTTCATCCCCTCGGCAAGCGGCCCTCATTCCCTGCAAGCGGCGAATGACAAGGGCTACCTCATCCACAAAAAACTCATCGAGGATGCGCCGCACTGGGCAGCAATCGCAGGCAAGCCACGCTATGCGGTTGACCTCGATTTCTTCGAGAAGGTCGCCATTCAGGCTCTCAAAACGAAGTGGGCGGGACAGACGGATGAAGCGGTCGCCGTGCATATCGCCAGCCACTACCCCGACATGTCATCGCTACCCACGCCGCCAGAAAGCGCAGAGCCACGTTTCTTCACCATCGGCTATGAGGGTGCGTCGCCCGAGGCTTATATCAACTGCCTGCTGCGTACAGGTGTGCGGCTGCTCGTCGATGTCCGCAAAAACCCGCTCAGTAAGAAGTTCGGTTTCTCGAAGCAGGAGCTGCGCGAGGGGTTGGCGCGTGTCGGCATCGACTATCTGCACATCCCCGAACTTGGTATCGTATCTGAAAAGCGTCAGGAACTGAACAGCGATGCGGATTACGCCGCATTGTTTCGTGAGTATGAAGCGACCACGCTGCGCCAGCAAACGGCAAAACTCAACCAGCTACAACGTTTGCTCGCCGAGCGTGGGCGCATTGCCATCACCTGTTTTGAAGCAAGCCATCACCACTGCCATCGTGGACGCGTCGCCGATGCGATGCGTGGCCGCGATGGATTTAACACAAAAATCGAGCATCTGAACCCGTGCAGCCACCGAGCATCACAGAACCAGAACGCACGAAAATCCTTATAACGGTCAAAACCTATCCGCAACTTTCTGGCAGCCACACGGAAACCCATTCATGATTGTTGGGTGTTCTATCCGCCGACGGGGTAACCCTGCCTACGCTCAACCGCGTCCCAGAAGGTGGCGGCGAGGTTGACGCCGTAAAGCCGCTGGGCGGCGCGTAAGCCGGTCGGCGAGGTGACATTGATTTCGGTGAGGTAATCACCAATCAAATCGACCCCGGCGAGCATGAGGCCATGGGTGCGCAAAAATGGCGAGAGGGCGGCGCAGATTTTCTCCTGTGCCGCGTTCAGTTCCCCCACCACGGCCTGGCCACCGACGCGCATATTGGCGCGGATCGAGCCAGATTCCGGGGTGCGGCCAAACACGGCCGCGACCGCACCGTCGATGAACAGCACGCGCTTGTCGGCATGGCGGACCTCGGGGCGGAATTCCTGCCACATCAGCGGTTCACGCGATTGCGACGACCATTGCTCGAGCAGGGTCTCAAGGTTGCTGTCGCCGCGGGTGAATTTGAAAACGCTACGCCCGCCATAGCCATAAAGCGGCTTGGCGACAATCGCGGCATGACTGGCAGCAAAGGCGGCGACTTCATCGGCATCGCGGCTGATGAGGGTGGGCGGCATGAAGGCATGAAAGCCCAAAACTGAAAGTTTTTCGGGCGCGTTGCGCACGCTCGCCGGGTTGTTCCATACCGCGACCGATGGCGGCAATTGTTCGAGCAAATGGGTGGCGGTGATGTAGCCCATATCGAACGGCGGGTCCTGGCGCATCACGACCACATCCATCGTTGCAAGCGCGGTCGGCGCGGCGTCGCCGATGGTATAGACGGGCTTCGTCTCGTAATCGACATGGATGGGTGCGAGCGGTGCGCGTAGCACGCCATCGACCCAACTCAAGCTCGAGGCTTCATAGAAGCTGACGGCATGACCCCGGCGCTCAGCCTCCTCGATCAGCATCAAGCTGGTGTCGGTGAGCGGATTAAGCGTCGACGGGTGATCCAGCTGGACGGCGATTTTCACCGCGGCAACCCACTGCTTGCGGGCGCCTCGATCGGGCTGCTTGAAATGGAGCCGCCGCTATAGACCGGGCCGGTGTAAATGTCGCCGCCGCTGCTTGACCCGGCTTGCGGCGAGGACACTGGCGCCAGTGTCGGTGATGGCTCTAGCCCGGTTGCGTCATCGTTCGGATCGGTCGGCGCATCGGTGCCAAAGCCATAGTTCGAGTGCTGCGTATCCGGGTTGATTTGCAGATGACTGACGACGCGTTTGATGCCGCGGGTGGTGCGGGCCACGTTCAGGGCGCGGGTCAACTCGGCTTTATCTTTCACCCGACCAATCAGGTAAGCGACACCGTTTTGCACATCGATCGAGTAGTTGATGACCCAGACATCTTTGGTGATGAGAAAGCGGGTTTCAAGATTGCGTTTGATGATCGAATCGCCGGCGGTTTTAAGCAAATTTGCATCGGGGTTGATGACCAGCTCGTTGATGATTTCGGTGACACCTTTGGCTTTCCAGGCCAGCTCGACCGCGCGGCGCGCGTCTTCCTCGCGCTCGACATTGCCGGTCAGCATCACCCGCGCGAAGCGCACATTAAAGGTGACTTTGGCGAGTAGTTCCGCCTGTTCGGCTTGTAAAAACTGGTTAGTCAGGTCGGTGTAAATCACCGTATCATCGACCGAGCGACCGATAGAGCGGTTCTCGGCGATCGAAACGCCCGCCGTAGTGCCGCCGGTGAGTAGCAACGAGCCACAGGCCGTAAGCAGCAGCGGCAGACAAGCAAGCAATAACCATGAACGTGTCATAAACACTCCAACCCTTGATTAATGATCATCGCCAAACGCATGGCGTAGATGTTTGGGTCGCTTGTACCATGCGATCAGCACCACGTCGAACCGAACCTGCAAATGCTGATATGCCGGATGGCTGGCAAGGAACCATTGTGCTGATTGCACCACACGCGACTGGTTGGTGGCATGCACGGCATGGGCGGCATCGCTTGCATCGGCGCGGGCTTTCACCTCGACCATGACGAGATGCCGGCGGGTGCGTACGATGAGGTCGATCTCGCCGAGTTTGGTTTTGTAGCGCCAGGCAACGAAGCGGTAGCCCTTTGCGATCAGCCAGGCGAGCGCGAACCACTCGGCCATCAGCCCACGCCGATAACTGCGCTTGCGCTTCATGGTTGACCTCACGGTGCATCCTTGAGGGCGAGGGCGCGGGCATAGACGTCGCGCTTGCTGCGCCCGCTGAGCAGTGTCGCCCGCGTGACGGCTTCTTTCAGGCTATGGTCGGCCATGAGCGCCCGCAATTGCGCATCGAGCATGGCATCATCCGTCGCGGCGGGTGGCAGGGCCCCAGCAACGGTGATGACGCATTCGCCGCGTGGCGCGGTGGCCATAAAATGGGCGATAAGGTCCGCAAGCGTTCCGCGTATGCACTCCTCATGGCGCTTGGTCAATTCGCGGGCGATGGCGGCTTCGCGCCCGCCCAATACTTCCTGCATGGCAACGAGGGTGGCGCATAGGCGGTGCGGCGCTTCGTAAAACACCAAGGTGGTCGGCAGGGTAGCAAGCGACGTGAGCATGCTGCGCCGTGCCCCGGTTTTGCTTGGCAAAAAACCGACATAGGTGAAGGATTCTGCCGGCAACCCCGCGATGGTGAGTGCACTAAGCAGTGCACTCGCGCCGGGGATGGGGGTGACACGGATACCCGCCGCAATCGCACTTTTCACCAGCCGCGCGCCGGGGTCCGATAGTAGTGGTGTGCCCGCATCGCTGATGAGGGCAATGTGTTCGCCGGCGAGTAATTGGGCGACGAGTTTGGCGGCCGATGCAGCTTCGTTATGGGCATGATAGGCGCATAATGGCGTGCTGATGCCGTAATGCTTGAGCAGCACGCCGCTGGTGCGGGTATCCTCGCAGGCAATGCGGTCAACCGTTTGCAGCACCTCAAGCGCGCGCAGGGTGATGTCCTTCAGATGGCCAATTGGGGTTGAGACCAGAAATAACTCGCCGCTTGCGCGCTGGCTTTTTACAATCGCTTTGCTAGAAGGCATGGTGTGTCTCACGCAGGAATCAAACAGCGGGTGGGGATCGCCACCGCCATGGAGAAGGTATGACATATCGCGCAGGGTTTTCAAATGGCGCAATGATTCTGGCTTCAATTGCGCTGGTGATCAGCAGCTGTGCGGTGCCGACACCCCCGCGGCCCACCACCCAGCGCGCGCCGATTACCGCCAATGCGCCACTGGCGACACCGGCACATGCACCAATTGCTGCCGATGCCACATCATCGGCGATCGCACCTGCGGCGGATGCGGCGAGTTTAAGCAATCGTAATATCGTGCGGATTGGCTTGCTGCTGCCGTTGACCGGTCGGCATGCCGAGCTGGGCCGTGCGCTGCAGGATGCGGCGACCGTCTCGCTGTTTGATAAATATGCGCGGCTGTCGCTCAGCCAGCAAACCGTGCGTGTCGAGCTATTGCCGCAGGATACCGGCGACACGCCCGAACAGGCCGCCCGGGCGATGGAGGCCGCCCTGGCCCAAGGCGCTGAGTTCATCATCGGACCCTTATTTGCGGATGCGACGAGTGCTGCCGCCGCGGCGGCGCGTGCCAAAAATATCAGCGTGCTGAGCCTGAGCAATACCCGCACCCAGGCGAGCCCCGGCACCTATATGTTTGGGTTTTCACCCGCCGAGCAAACGACGCGAATCGTGAATTATGCCCTGCGTAACGGCAAGGGGCGCATTGCCGTGCTGGTGCCAGATTCTACGCTTGGCGAAACGGTGCGTGTTGCCGCGAGTGAGGCGGCGCAAAAGCAAGGCCAGACGCTGGTGCGTGAGGCGAAATATACCCCGGCCGGCAACGGCATTGATGCAGCGCTCAACCAGCTGATTACCCCGGGAAAACCACCGACGTTTGACGCGATTTTAATCCCCGAGGCCGGCCCGGCGCTCGCCACCATTATGCGCGGCCTCAGCGCGCGCGGGGTGAAGCCCTCCACCGTGAAATTCCTCGGTACCGGCTTGTGGGACGATGCGGAGCTGCTGCGCCGCGTTAATCTCGATTCGGCCTGGTTTGCCTCAAGCCCACCGGCGCTCACGGCTCAGTTCGAGGAGCGTTACCGCGCAACCTATCGTGCCACCCCGCCGCGTATCGCGAGCCTCGCTTACGATGCGGTGGCGCTTGCGGTTACGCTCGCCACTTCGGGCCGTCCGTTCGATACGCCAACCCTGACCAATAGCGCGGGCTTCGCCGGCCCGGCCAACGGCGTATTTCGCCTGCGCGCCAACGGTACGGTCGAACGCGGCCTGGCAGTCATCCAAGTAGATGCTGGGACTATGCAAGTGATTTCCCCGACACCGACTAACTTTTAGGCCCTGCGCAAAAGCGAGGGAGGGTGCAAAAGGGAATACACAAAGGGACACAATAATTGTTGTGTCCCTTTTGTGCTAAACACCACGCCCCTTGCCTCTGCCTGCCGCTTGACCCATCGCGTTTTCGACAAATTTACCGGCGAGGTTTAAGCCTTGTTGTTGCATACGCTTGATGGTTTCTTTGGCGTCCTCATACACCGCAAGCTGGCCGGTGGCATAATGCAGATGCGACTGCTCGAGCTTTTTTTGTTCGGCGTTGAGGCCTTTTTCGATCTGCGCAATCATCGCGAGCGCTTCTTGCTTCTCGCGCGCGGTCAGGTTTTTTTTCGCAAGCATCGCCTGAATGCGCTCGCGCAGATCATCGGCCTCGACATGCATCATCTCGCCCATCGCTTGCGCGGAGGTCATTTTCCCGGTGACCAGCTGTGCAAGAATCTGCTCGATACGATCGAGATCGGTGACGGTGCTATCCATCGCCTCGCTGCGCGATTTGAAGTTGAGGTCGGCCACTTGTGCGAACAATGCCGCAAAAAATACGGTATAATCGCGGTAAAGGCTGACGAGCTGAGCGCGCACGGCTTGCGGCGGCATTTTGACAAACCCGGCTCCGGCCTCGCCTTGCTTGACGAGCGCGGTGCTCGCCGATTTTTCTGTCGCCCGGTTGATGAGCCCGACGGGTTTTTGCTGAATCACGCGCAGTTGACCTAAATCATAGGCGAGGTTCTCGACCGATAGCCGACTGTTTTTTGCATACACATCCGCCGAGCCTGAGGTAAGGGCGCGCACGGCGTCATGAAAATGCTCGATGCGTGGGCGCCAGTCGCCCTCATGCAAGCGAATACTCCATTCCTGCTCGATGACGAGTAGCTGGTCGTATTTACCGTGCATCAGCCCGATGATTGCGGCTTGCTCTGCCCCGTCGAATGCCATAGCTCTGTGAGTGGTGAGTGGTGAGTGGTGAGTGGTGTATAGCGTGCCTGATAATCAAATCCAAGCAAACGATAGTAAGGCAGTCGCCAATGAGTCTGCTGCAAACGGCATTGTTTCTGCCCGATCAGGCGCTTTTCCAAGTATCTACCACTTACCACCCACCACCCACCACTCACCACTCACTGCGCTTTACGTCCACTGGCCGTTTTGCAAAAAGAAATGCCCCTACTGTGATTTTAATTCACATGTGAGGGATGGGATCGACCATACCGCCTG
Organism: uncultured Azospirillum sp.; assembly: GCA_964652475.1. GTDB lineage: Bacteria > Pseudomonadota > Alphaproteobacteria > Rickettsiales > UBA3002 > QFOX01. The sequence goes on along the minus strand of CAZZCK010000009.1, from coordinate 20,381 downwards.
GCGCAAGGTCTTGCTGCGCGAAATGGGCTATTGGCATGCGCGCACACCGGACAAAAAAATCAGCAGCATTTTTTTTGGTGGGGGCACTCCCTCGCTGATGGAGCCTGAAACGGTGGCTGCCATCATCGATACGGCGGCAAAACTTTGGGGCCTCGATGCGCATTGTGAAATCACGCTTGAGGCGAACCCGACCTCGGTGGAGGCGGCGAAGTTTGCGGCACTCGCCCAGGCAGGTGTCAACCGTGTCTCGCTTGGGGTGCAATCCTTACGGCCGGAATCACTGACGTTTTTGGGGCGTGAACATTCGGTGCGCGAGGCGCTCGATGCCATCGCCCTGGCCGCCAAACTATTTCCACGCTATTCGTTTGATCTCATCTATGCGTTACCGAACCAAACCCTTGCCGATTGGGAGCGTGAACTACGCGAAGCGCTCACCCATGCGCGCGGGCATTTGTCATTATATCAGCTGACGATTGAGGAGAACACGGCGTTTCACCATGCCTACCATGTTGGCAAATCCTTTGCGCTGCCCGAGGATTCGCTTGCCGCTGAGCTCTATCAGTTGACGCAAACGATTATGGATGCGGCAGGCATGCCGGCGTATGAAATCAGCAACCATGCGGCGCATGGGCAGGAAAGCCGCCATAATCTTTCGTATTGGCAAAGCGGTTCTTATATCGGGATTGGCCCGGGGGCACATGGGCGGGTGGATGTGGCGGGTGAGCGGTTGGCGACCCGTGCCCTCAAATCGCCCGAGCGCTGGCTTCATGCCGCCGAGCAATTCGGCCATGGGGTGGAGGAAGAGGTTTCGCTCACCACCCAAGAACGCGCCGAAGAAATCATGCTCATGGGTTTGCGCTTGCCGCATCTCGGGGTCAATTGGCGTGATGCGCCAACGGATGTCATCCATTATTTACAGCGCCTATGGGTGGATGGGCGCGTCGAGCGCTTGGTCGCGCAGGGCATGCTCAGTACGAGTACGCGGCATCCGACCCATCTGCGGGCGACCGCCGCCGGGTGCCTCCTGCTCAACCGGGTGATCGAGGAATTACTGGCGTAAGCATCGTTCAGCCGCCATCTCAGCGGCGGTTAGGAACCGGTTGACAGAGCAATTGCGAATGATTATCATTTTAACCTCGAAGGTCTTGTGCCTTGTCTATAACCAGGATGTTGGCGTTAAGAACGCACGCCACTCCTATGCGTAACCAATCAAGGATTCTAACCATGCATTTTGTTTCTCGTTCGATGCTTGCGCTCGCTACCGCCCTGCTGTTTGCTGGCGCAACCCACGCCGCCGACTACACGATTAGCCTGAAGGATAACCAGTTTACGCCCAGCGATCTGGTGATTCCGGCGGATAAAAAGGTCAGCATTGTGGTAAAAAATCTCGGCACGGCCCCGGCGGAATTTGAGAGCCACAGCCTCAAGCGCGAGAAAGTGATCAACGGTGGGGGCTCGGCAAAGATTGTGGTTGGCCCATTGAAGCCCGGCGTCTATAGCTACGTTGACGAGTTCAACGAAGATAAAGCCAAAGGCACCATTACGGTGAAATAAGCTTCACCCCGCCCACCCCGTTCGCCGCGTCACTCGAGGAAATCCATGCTTGCAACCCTGCTGATCGTCTTTCGTGAAATGATTGAGGCCGGCCTCATCATCGGGATTGTGATGAGCGCGACGCGCGGCGTGCCGTTGCGCGGTGTCTGGGTCACCTACGGCGTTTTGGCGGGCTTATTCGGCGCGTGTATCGTGGCGCTGTTCGCCGGTGCCATCAGCAGCGCCATGGATGGGGTAGGGCAGGAGCTGTTCAATGTCAGCGTGCTGCTCCTCGCGGTGCTGATGTTGACCTGGCATAACGTCTGGATGGCGCGCCATGGCCGCGCGCTGAGTGCACAGCTCAAGCAGGTTGGCGCTAGCATTGTCGCGGGTAAGCGCTCGCTGTTCGCTCTGTCGGTGGTTGTGGCGGTTGCGGTGCTGCGTGAAGGCTCCGAAGTGGTACTGTTTCTTTACGGCATTGTGGTCTCGGGCAAGGAATCCGCCGCGTCACTCGCATTTGGCGGGGCGCTTGGCATTGTGCTGGGCGCAATCCTTGGCCTGATTATGTATCGTGGGTTGCTGCGCGTGCCGACCCGTGGTCTGTTTGCGGTCACCAGCTGGTTAATTGCCCTGCTCGCCGCGGGTATGGCAGCGCAGGCCTTTGTACTGCTCGAGCAGGCGCAGGTCGTCACCGCTTTCAGCCAAGTGGTGTGGGATAGCTCCCATATCCTAACGGATGACAGCCTCGTGGGCACCATGCTGCACACCTTGATCGGCTATAGTGCGCAACCCACGCTGATGCAACTCATGGTATATGTGGCCACGATTGCGATAATTTTCACGCTGATGCGGCTGTTTGGCAATGCACCCAAACCAACGGTTGCGGCGCAAGCGAGTTAGGTTTTTGTGGTGATTTGACACCCCGTATTTGGCCGCAACGCCTCGTTATCGCGGGCATGGCCGGCCCCTCGATCGAAGGTTGCACCCACCCACTAAATCCGTTAAGTGGCAGTCATGTGCCGGTTTAGCTCAGGGGTAGAGCAGCGGTTTTGTAAACCGAAGGTCGCGGGTTCAATTCCTGCAACCGGCACCAGCGCCTAGCACCGATAGATCACAATGCGCGCTTTGCCGTACTGGCGATCATCGATCACGGTGGCGCCGTCGAGCGTGGGCACATTCGCGCCACGTTCCTGCTCAGCGACCATGAGTGCGCTTGGCATAAGCCAGCCACCGCGTACGAGCGAGGCATAAGCGGGCGCAAGCAGTGGTGTGGCGTAGGGTGCATCCATCAGTACCAAATGGGCGGCCTCGCGCGCGGGGGGCAGATTCGCCGCATCGGCTTGCACAAAAAACGATTGCTGGGTAACGCCGCAATGCAGGGCATTTTTTTTGGCCAACTCGATCGAGAGCTTATGCTTGTCGATGAAGGTTGCGATGCGTGCCCCGCGTGAGAGTGCCTCAAGCCCCAGCGCCCCAGTGCCACAGCATAGATCGAGCACATGGCAGCCGATGATATTTTCACCCGCATACGCCCCATGCATGAGCAGATTGAAAATGGATTCGCGCGTCCGGTCGCTCGTTGGGCGAATCGCATCGCTCTCTGGCGTGAAGAGTTTTCTGCCTTTGAATTGTCCGGCGATGATACGCATCGAGTACCGTGAGTGGTGAGTAGTGGGTGGTGAAGGGGGGGCGTCATCTCGGTTTTGTTCTTCAGCAAATACCGGGATCTCCCGCAGCAAGCTTTGATCCCTTCATGAAAAAAGATTTCAGCATGTGGCAGGAGATTGTCTCATGATTGCATTTGGGATCGCCTCTCTCACGTTGTTCGAGTCCGGGACCAGCCGTTAGATGACAGTCTACCACTCACTACTCACTGCCCACCACTCACGGCAAGCCTTTCCATCAGCTTCATCACATCGTCGCGCGGCACTTCGGCGACTTCTTCGGGCGCTAAATCATCGAGATGGAAATTGCCATATTGAATACGAATCAGGCGGCTGACGGGCAGATCAAACTGCTCGAAAATGCGGCGGATCTCACGGTTCTTCCCCTCGCGCAAGGTGAGAGTGAGCCACTGGTTGCGGCCTTCTTTCGTACCCTCGACGCGCATCTCGATGGGCTGGTATTTCATGCCGTCAACCCGTACACCGCGCGTAAGCTGCTGGCGGTGCGTCTCCATCACCATGCCGCGGATGCGCACACGGTAGACGCGCTTCATGCCATTCGCCGGTAGCTCCATGGCGCGTGCCAGCGCGCCACTCGTCGTTAGCAACAGCAAGCCCTCGCTATCCAAATCCAAGCGGCCGACGGAAATCACACGCGGTAAATCCCGCGGCAAATGGTCGAACACCGTAGCCCGCCCCTGTTCATCCTTATGGCTCACCACTAAGCCTGCCGGCTTATGATACACAAACAGGCGCGGCGTTTCGGTTTTTTGTTTGATACGCTTGCCATCGACGATAATTTCATCATCCACCCCCACCAATGTCGCAGGCGTGGTCAGTGGTGTGCCATTCACCATCACCCGGCCGCTAGCGATCCACGCTTCCGCATCACGACGCGAGCATAGCCCGGCCGCTGCCATGAATTTCGCAATGCGCTCTTTAGCAGGGGTCACGGTACCACGCGGATGTGTTTACCCATGCACAAACCGGCAATTCCATCACGAACACCGGAGAAAAAAACGCCAATGGCATAAGCGCTTAGTACCCACGACATCCAGCCATAGTTGACGGCTTCAAGAGCAGTTGGTTGGTGGATCCAATCCGTCGCAAAAATATAGAGAAGAAAACCAACATACGCCCCACCATTCATGGCGAGCACCGTATGGGTTACCCGCTCGAGCGGGGTGAGTTTTCGGGTTTTATCCTCAACCACGAAATCCCAAAGCGTCAGTATAATCTCGATACCAATCAAGCCGATGAATGCGTAGACCCAGGCACCATGCCATGCAAACCAGGCAAGGCCAGCGAACACAATCGCATAGAGTATGGCGCGCACCGAGTGAATTTTTAGCTCAAGTGTGGCGGAAGGCTGCGCAGGTAAACGTGCGCGCCACTCATGATTATAGAATACGTCAAACGCACCGATGGCCCCTTGGACCACCAGCATCCATAAAACAATTTCCATCATACCACACCTCGTTGTAATGGCGGATCAATTTCACGAAATACACCGGCTTGTACAAACATTTTGCCGAATATTTTTTGCTCGATATCAATACGAATCTCGAACTCCTCGGGGCTTTTATTGCGATGAGTGAGGTAGGTTTTTCCGGGTGAAAAAATATCCGGAATAGGAATACGGCACAGGCCAATATCCCAGAAATAGCCATCGCTTTGGAAATGCAAATTACCCTCGACGATCGCAACGTTCAGCTTCATGCCAAAGCCACACCCGACATATTCAAGTACCTCACCTTTTTCACTTTCGCGCATGTAGGAGGTGAATTGAATGGGGCGGCGGTTGGGGATATGATAAATGCGCTGCTTAAAGATATAGGGCAGGTTTTCTTTCGAGTAGACTTGGATTTCGACTGGAAAATTATAAGCCGTGAAGGGAAGCAGCGCGCCTTTGACAAAAGGCATGGTCAGTCGACCAAGCAGCTTGCCCCAGAAGCTGCACGATAGCTCGCTCAGTGTGCCTTCGTAAAATAATGGTTCGCCAACGCGGGGTTTTTTTGCAAAGCGCGCTTGAATGTCTGGGTGCAAGAGATGCCAGCTATCGGCCAGAATGCGCTTGAATAACTCGCCTTCCGAGGTCAGTCGGCGTTCGATGCGTCGCTTACGCATGACTGTTTCCCGACCCATACACCCGCGCCGCCTCAATAAACGCGGCGAAGATTTTATCGTCAGCCTTGGTGATGGAAAATTCGGGGTGCCACTGCACGCCAAGGCAAAAGGGGTGGGCGGGGTATTCGATGCCCTCGATCACCCCATCCCCCGCGCGGGCGTTGACGATGACGCCCTCGGCGGTTTTGGCAACCGCCTGGTGATGGGCCGAATTCACGGCCAGCGTGCCTTGCCCCACAATGCGGTAAAGCAAGGTGTTGGCGACAATCGCGACTTCATGCCCCGCTTCGTGACGCGGGTTGGGCTGCTCATGCGCCAGCGGGTTTTTGACGCTATCGGGGATGTGTTGAATCAGCGTGCCGCCCAAAATGACATTGAGGAGTTGCTGGCCGCCGCAAATACCGAGGATGGGCATATGGCGTTTGAGCGCACCTTCGGTAATCGCCCATTCGAACTGGCTGCGGCGCGGCTTGGTGGTAACGGTATCGCTCGCGGTTTTTTGTCCGTACATTTCGGGCGGTACATCGAAATTACCGCCGGTGATGACGAGCCCACTCATCATGTTGAGGTAGCGTTCAACCATCGCCACTTCGTGCGGCAACGCGATCGGTGCCGCGCCATGGCGGGCGACCGAATGCGTGTAATTATCCCGTAGCGCATACCACGGATATTTCGAATAGCTGCCGCCGCTTGCGGCACCGTCTTCGTAATCCAGCGTGAAGCCGATGATGGGCGCGGATGATGGGTGAGGGCTGGTGGGTGGGTGTGCCATGGCATTATGGTAACGTAATTACTTCAATTGTCATGTGCAAATCACCACCTGCGTGGTCGCCACACGCTTTCACTGGAGTTTGCGCGATGAAATAGGTATCGTACGATGCACCCTCACGATTCACTACTTACGGTATCTCTATGTCGTTGTCATCCCTACTTGGCGTTATTTTCGGCCTGATTCTGGTCATCGGCGCGATTGCACTCGCGACCTCGAACCCTGCGATTTACCTCGACTGGCACGCGTTTCTGATCGTATTTGGTGGGGCGATTGCCGCCGCCTTCATGGGCTATCACAGCCAGGATGTGCTGACCGCCTTTAAGGCCATCGGCTGGATGGTGAAAAAGCCAAAATCGACGCGTGAGGGCCTCAATACCGAAATTCTGCGGCTGATTAAATGGAGCTATCTGGTTCAGCAAAAGGGCCTGCCCGCGCTTGAAAACGAAATCAAAACCGTCGCGGTGAACGACCCGATTTTACGCTATTGCATGGAGCTGGTCGTCACCAACCACACGCCCACCGAACTGCGCACGATGATGGTAACGGCCGTGGAGTCGGACTTTGAGCATAAAACCACGGCGGTGCCGGTGTTGCGTAATCTGGGGGCGAGCGCGCCGAGCTTTGGGATGATTGGTACGCTCGTCGGCCTCATCGCGATTTTGAACACGATGGGTAGCGGCGCCAAGGATTTACCGGCGGTGATCGGTGGCGGTATGTCGCTTGCCCTGGTCGCGACCCTCTATGGGGTGTTTTTTGCACGCATGGTGTTTATTCCCGCCGCCAATAAGCTGATGCAAAAAGAAGAGACCGAGCGTTTTCGTAACCTGATGGTGGTGGAGGGGCTGCTCATGCTGGCCGAGAAAAAATCGCCGCGCTTCATGCAAGATCGTCTCAATTCGTTCCTCGAGCCGAAAAACCATTTTAACATCGACAAGCAATTGCGCGGTGCCGCCGCGCCCTCGACCACCCCACTGGCGGATGCGGCCAGTGCCGCCGTTGCCGGTAAGGCCGCGCTATGAGTTTGTCACCCACTCGCCTGAGCCGCCCGCGCGAAGAGCCCGAGGACGAGGGCTGGCTGATTACCTTTGCCGATATGTGCGTGCTGCTGATGTGTTTTTTCGTGCTGCTGTTTGCCTTTTCCGCGCCGGACATGAAACAGCTTGCGGGGCTTGCCGCGGGCTTGCGCGGCAAGGGGTTTTATTCGGCCGTTGTCGCCCCGACGGCGGACCCCTACGACCAGTTCAAAACCAGCCTTTCGCTATCGCTGGGGGCCAGCGGCTTTGACAAATTCATGGCCACGACCACGACGGAAAAAGGCATCGATGTTGAGCTTTCTTCGGGCGCATTTTTCGTGCCTGGCTCGGCGAAATTTACGCCCGATGCCTTGCCAATGCTCGAGTTGATCGCCGCGCAAACCCTGCCGCTGGCCAAGGTTGATGTGATGATCGAAGTCGAGGGCCATACCGATGATTCCGTCGTCAGCTCCGAACAATACCCGAGCAATTGGGAGCTTTCCGCCGCGCGGGCTGCCAATGTGGTGCGCTACCTTGTCGCCAAAGGCTTCCCGCCGCAAAAACTGAAAGCCATTGGCCGTGGGGCGAGCGACCCCAAAGCCCCCAACCGCGACGCCGCGGGCAGTATTATTCCGGCGAACCAAGACCTCAACCGCCGCGTCGTCGTGCGCCTGGTGCGGGGGGAGGACCAGTAGGATCGCTGGCTAAAGCCGTCGCCTTTATTTCTGCACAAACATTAAACCGAACGACTACCAGTAAAGCCTGCCGGTGCTGTCATACACCTCTGCAGTTAGCTGCTCCTGCGCTGACTCCTCTAAAATCCGATCGCGTTGCCTCGCTGCACCCACCTTCGTTTTCACTCCGCCCAAAAACGGGGTCTGGGAACCTTTAGGTGACGGATCGCGATGATTCCGGCGTTGGATTGGCACCGTGGGTAATACGTGATCGAAGCCATTGCGCGGTGCTTTTATTTCCATCCCTTTACGGTAGCATTTTTTGCACAAAACAGGCATGAAGTTTTTATGACAATCATGCCTAAACTGATTGCGGTGGCGAAAGTGGCGGCCGAATTTGGCGAAGTGCCCATTGCCGCGGCGATCATGGGGCCGGATGGGGCGGTGGTCGCGCAAGCCCATAATGAAGTCGAGGCGCTGGGCGATGCCACGGCGCATGCGGAGCTGCTCGTCATCCGCGCCGCGTCGAAAATCCTCGGGCAAAAATACCTCGAGGATTGCACATTGGTGGTGACGCTCGAGCCCTGCGCGATGTGTGCCCAGGCTGCCGCCCATGCCAAAATCGGCAAAATTATATTCGGGGCGTATGACGTGAAATCCGGCGGTGTCGAGCATGGTGCGCGGGTGTTCAGCCACCCCACCTGTCACCACCGGCCCGACATCATCGGCGGGGTGATGGAAGCCGAGTGCGGCGCGCTATTGACGGAGTTTTTTAGGGGACGGAGGGGTTAGCGTCGTTGAGGCTCTTTAATTACTTTATTTATTATGTGATCTAACATTTTTTGTATTGGGTCTGGCTGTTCATTTGCAGGTTTGAAAAGCGCGTCTACATCATCCATCGTAACGCCAAGATACGGATGTGTTAGCGAGTTATGCATCTTAATCTGGTTCAGCATGCTTTTCTTTAGCTCTACTTTAAACAGTTCCATGCGGCTTTCAAAATCAGACCAATTCTTTGGGAAGTTTTCTTTAGACTCTAGTGGGTCATATTCTGTTGTTAGCAGAATTTTTCGCATAACTTCGTGTGACTTAGGTAACAAAAATTTTTCCAATGCTTTTTTTCTTTGACTCTGCTGTTCAGCGGTCAATACTACGCTTTTATCACCTTGAGAATTCTCTGTTTCAGCATCTGCTGGGGGTGCGTAATCTGGAAGTTGCTGAATAAAAGCTCTTAATGCAACAGAAAGGGGCCTAGTCGCTGTAGCACTCAACGTATTACTCGATAAACGGCTACAGATAGCCTCTACACACGCTTCTTCTTGAGTGACGCCTTTTTTTGAGAGTTTATGAGCGTAAACCCATGGCTTACCCAAGTCTACCATTTCGACTATGAGTGGTGGCTTTAGTTTATCAGTTCTTGTATGTTTTGTATGTGGAGGCGGGGGAATAACACCACGTTTTAAAGGATCATCTTCACTCACATTTATCTCCTCAAAAAGCTACTTTTCACCATCAAATTACCCTGAAATTGTTACCATTTCATGAAGGTTTTGACGTTTTTTTACTCGTTTTTTGTTATTTTTTGCTGATTTTGATCGGTTTTTGTCACCGCGCCCGACCGTCGATCGCCTGCTTCATTACCATGTGCACCGCTCATATACCACGCACTCGATGATTGCCAAAATTACTGTTCATGGGTAAGGATAGCAGCCAATCGTTAACACTCCGTGAAGGAACGCGCCATGTCCGTGCAATATGTCTATGTCATGAAGGGCTTATCGAAAGCCTATCCCGGTGGTAAAAAAGTGTTGAATGACATATGGTTAAGCTTTTTTCCGGGGGCGAAAATCGGCATTGTCGGCCATAACGGCTCGGGTAAATCGACGTTACTTCGCATCATGGCGGGGCAGGACAGCGAATTTAACGGTGAAGCCTGGGCGGCGGAGGGTATTAAGGTCGGGTTTTTGGAGCAAGAACCGAAACTTAATGCGAGCAAAACCGTCATCGAAAACGTGATGGAGGGCCTGGCCGAGAAACAAGCGCTGGTCGATCGCTATAACGAAATCATGGCCGATTATAGCGATGATGTGGCCGATGAAGCCGCGAAATTGCAGGATGCCATCGACCATGCCGGGGCGTGGGATCTCGAGCGCGAGGCCGAAGTGGCGATGGATGCGTTGCGCTGCCCGGATGGTGCTGCGGCGGTGGATAAACTCTCGGGCGGTGAAAAGCGGCGCGTGGCGCTGGCGCGGCTGCTGTTGAGCAAACCCGATATGTTGCTGCTCGATGAGCCGACCAACCATCTGGATGCCGAATCCGTCGCCTGGCTCGAGAATTATTTGCGCAATTACCCGGGCACGGTGGTGATGGTGACGCATGACCGCTATTTCCTCGATAACATCACGGCCTGGACGCTCGAGCTCGATCGCGGCGAGGGCAAGCCGTTTGAGGGCAATTACTCAAGCTGGCTCGAGCAGAAATCCAAAATGCTGAAACAGGAATCGAACGAAGAATCCGCCCGCGCGAAGGCGATGAAAGAGGAATTGGAATGGGTGAGAAGCTCGCCCAAAGCGCGCCAGGCGAAATCGAAAGCGCGGCTCAAGGCCTATGAGGAAATGGTCAGCCAGCAGCAGGATAAGCGCAGCGCGACGGCGCAAATCGTCATCCCCGCCCCGCCGCGCTTGGGCAATCAGGTGATCGAGGTCGAGGGTTTGAAAAAAGCCTTCGGTGATAAATTGCTGATTGATAATTTAAGCTTCAGCCTGCCGCCGGGCGGTATTGTCGGCATTATTGGCCCCAACGGTGCGGGTAAAACCACCTTGTTCCGCATGATTACCGGCGCCGAGAAGCCCGACGCGGGCAGCTTCAAAGTCGGCGAGACGGTGAAGCTCGGCTATGTCGACCAATCGCGCGATTCGCTCGATAATAAAAAGAGCGTGTGGGAAGAAATCTCGGGCGGGGCGGACAATATCGAGCTTGGCAAAATCACCATGAAGAGCCGCGCCTATTGCTCAAGCTTCAACTTCAAAGGCTCCGATCAGCAAAAAACCATCGGCATGCTTTCAGGCGGGGAGCGCAACCGCGTGCATCTCGCCAAAATGCTCAAAACCGGGGCGAACGTGCTGCTGCTCGATGAGCCGACGAACGACCTCGATGTCGAGACCCTGCGCGCGCTCGAGGAAGCGCTGCTCGAGTTTCCCGGTTGCGCCGTGGTCATCAGCCACGACCGTTGGTTTTTGGACCGGGTCGCCACCCATATTCTGGCATTTGAAGGCGACAGCCATGTGGAATGGTTCGAGGGCAATTTCGCCGACTATGAGGAAGATAAGAAAAAACGCCTGGGTGTGGCTTCGGTCGAGCCCAAGCGGATACGGTATAAGAGTTTGCTGGCGGCGTAGCACTTGACGATAGGTACAAAATTACGTACAATAGCCACATGCAACATACCTCCTACAGTGAATTACGCAAAAATCTTACTGCCATGCTCGATAAGGTGCATGCGGATCACGCGCCGCTGCTCATCACCCGTGGCAAGGGCAAGCCGCCCGCGGTGCTGATGTCGCTCGAGGATTTTGCGGGTTACGCCGAAACCGAATACTTGATGCGCAGCCCCGCCAATAAAAAGCAGCTGCTTAAATCCATCGCCGAGTATGAGCGCGGTGAAACGGTTACCGTCGCGCTTGATGATTTGGATAATTTGGCAAAATAATGCTGGTTTCGTTTACCAAAACCGGCTGGGAACAGCATTGTTACTGGCAGGAAACCGACAGGAAAATGCTGAAAAAAGTTAACGATCTCATCAAAGAATGCATGCGAACACCCTATAGCGGCACGGGCCAGCCGGAAGCATTGAAATACGAATGCAGCGGATGGTGGTCGCGGCGTATCACCAAAGAACATCGCTTAGTGTACCGCGTCGAGGGTGATGCATTACTGGTCGCCCAATGCCGCTATCATTATTAACGGGAGGTGCGCGTAAGTCCTAACCCTTCTTCGCGACTTGCTTTTTGAGGGCTTCGATCAGGCCATCGACGCCTTTGCGTTCGACGATGCCGTTGAATTCCGAGCGCTGGGTGGAAAGCAGGCTCACACCCTCGACCGAAATATCGAGGATTTTGAAGTTCGACCCAGCACCCGCCAAGCGGTAATCAAGGTTGACGTTCTGACCATTGGGGTCGAGTATTTCCATGGTGACGATGGTGGCGTCGCCATCGGCGCGGGCATTTTTGAGGGCATAGGTCTGGCCCGAATAGCGGGTGAGGCGGCCCGCGTAGTTTTTCATGATGAATGGGCGGTAGGCCGCGATGTAGCTTTGTTGCTGCTCGGCATTGGCGGTGCGCCAATGTTTACCGAGCACAAACTTCGCAATGAAATCGACATCGACCTTATCGCTGAACAGGTTCTCGATTTTTGCCTGTTTATCGGCTTTGCCCAGGCCGTCGTTTTTGACGATGTCGAGCACTTGGCTGGCGAGCGTATCGATGAATTGCTTGGCGGCTTGAGGGCTTGCTGCCAACGCCGGTTGGCTGGTGACCGCACCGAGTGCTAACGCCGCGATGGTCGCCACAATAAGACGTTTCATGCGAAAAACTCCGAGAATAAAGAGGTGAAAACCGATCGCCGACGCACCACCAGTTACGGGTTACGGGGTCAGCAAATCATCGCCGCTATGCAGATTTTTGATCTGCGCCGCGCGCCGTTGCTCGTAAATGCTCTTGAAGCTGGCGTATGGGTCAAGCGACGACGAGTAAACATCGTCGATCGGATCAAGCAGCCGCTCACGCACCACCACCGCTTGGCTGCCGCGGATAGCCACCGAGCTCAGCGTATCATCGACCGCGTAGTTGAGTGGATCGAAGAAGTAATCGGTGACGAGCCCACCGGTGTCACGCAGGTTGGATGGACCAAAGATCGGCAATACGATGTAGGGGCCCGAACCCACACCCCAGACAGCCAATGTCTGCCCGAAATCCTCGCGGCGCGGCGCCAGGCCAGCGGTCGCTGCGACGTCATGCATGCCGCCCAAACCGAGCGTGGAGTTGATGAGGAAGCGCCAGAAGTTGGTCATCCCCTGATCGAAGTCGCCTTGCAAAAAGGCGTTCACCATGCTCACCGGCTCGGATAAGTTATCCGAGATATTGCCAATACGACCGCGCACTTCCATCGGTGTCACGTAGCGATAACCCTGGGCCACCGGGCGCAAAAGCACGGTATCGACCGCGTCGTTCACCGCGAACATGCCGCGGTTGTAGGTCTCAAGCGGGTCATTCGCATTTTGCGTACTGCAGGCCGAGATAGCAAAAAGTGCAACAACAACAGGCAGGAAAGAGCGCAGCATGGGATGATCCTAGTAGGGTTGATATTTTCGGGTCGTCGTCTAAGGCAGTTTTACAGTCTAGTCTATTTCAATCTTCATTCTAATGACAAATAATAAAGAATTCCCTAATTTAATCGGTTTTAATGTGGCCAACTCTTGACATTCTCTATGGGTTGGCCTTTGTTTGTGCGGTTCGACTAAGGATCGTCGTGCGGATGCGGATCCCCCGCATTTTACCCATCTGTTGCTAATATATCACATTGGTGCAAGACTGCATGCACGGTACTTTCCACGCATTACCGCCCCTGAGCACGGATCTGTTGCAACAGCTGCGCGAGCTTTACGGCAAAACGGCACCGGCGGTGTCGTTCGAGTTTTTTCCTCCTAAAAGCGACGAGGCCGAAGCCAAATTATGGCAAGTGATTGGTACGTTGGCACCCCTTCGCCCGCGCTTTGTCTCGGTTACCTATGGTGCGGGTGGATCGACGCGCGAGCGCACCCATGCCACCGTCACCCGCATTCGCCGCGAGAGCGACCTCACCCCGGCGGCGCACCTCACCTGCATCAACGCCAGTGCCGATGAAATCCGTGCCATCGCCGAGACCTATTGGGCGGCGGGTGTGCGCCATATTGTTGCCTTGCGTGGCGATGCGCCGCCCGGTCAGGATGCGACGGCCATCAAGGCTGCGAGCGCCTATGCCTATGCCGATCAGCTCGTTGGCGCGCTCAAAAAAATCGCGGATTTTGATATTTCGGTGGCGGCTTACCCCGAGGGCCACCCCGAGGCCCGCTCGCTCGACGAGGATATCGACCATTTGAAGCGTAAGCTCGATGCCGGGGCGAGCCGGGCCATCACCCAGTTTTTTTTCGATGTGGATGTGTATCTGCGTTTTGTCGAGCGCGCCCGCGCCCGCGGCATTACGGCAGAAATTGTGCCGGGTATTCTCCCTGTTACCAATGTCGCGCAGCTGAAAAAATTTGCCGCTTTAAGTGGTACATCCGTGCCTGCCTGGCTATCGCGCTTGTTTGATGGGCTCGATGAAAATCCCGAGCTGCGCCATTCGATTGCTGCCATGGTCGCTGCCGAACAATGCCGCATGCTGATGCTGGCGGGCATCGATCATTTCCATTTTTACACGTTGAATCGTGCTGAGCTGACGCATGCAATCTGCCATATTCTGGGGGTGCGTTCGTAAGGATGTGACATTTTTGCGCAGATCACCCCTTGCATCTCGCGCCGAATGCCTTATCTAGCGCTCATGCGAGTGGTCAATATGCCTGCCCTGAATTGGCTAAGCCACGAACAATCAAAGAAAAACTCAATAACATTTCGATAAAGGAATATCTACCATGGCAAAAGTGATCGGCATCGATTTAGGCACCACCAACTCCTGCGTCGCCATTATGGAAGGCGGCAGCGCCAAAGTGCTCGAAAACTCCGAAGGTGCCCGCACCACCCCCTCGATTGTGGCCTTTGCCGCCGATGGCGAGCGCCTGGTTGGCCAAACCGCGAAACGCCAGGCCGTGACCAACCCAGAGAATACGATTTTCGCCGTCAAGCGCCTGATTGGCCGCAGCTACGACGATCCGATTACACAAAAAGATGCGAAGATTGTCCCCTATAAAATCGCCCGCGCCGATAATGGCGATGCCTGGGTCGAAGCGCGCGGCGATAAGTTTAGCCCATCGCAAATCTCGGCCTTCACGCTTGGTAAAATGAAAGAAACCGCCGAGAATTATCTTGGCGAAAAAGTGACGGATGCGGTGATTACCGTACCCGCCTATTTCAACGACGCCCAGCGCCAGGCAACAAAAGACGCCGGTAAAATCGCCGGCCTCAATGTGCTGCGCATCATTAACGAGCCAACCGCTGCGGCGCTTGCTTATGGTTTCGAGAAAAAAGACGGCCAGACGATTGCGGTCTATGACCTCGGTGGCGGTACGTTCGACGTCTCCGTGCTTGAGATTGGCGACGGCGTGTTTGAAGTGAAATCCACCAACGGCGATACGTTCCTCGGTGGGGAAGATTTCGACATGCGCATTTTGGATTACCTCGCCGATGAATTTAAAAAATCCGACGCGATTGATTTGCGCAAAGACAAACTCGCCCTTCAACGCTTGAAAGAAGCCGCCGAGAAAGCAAAGATTGAGCTTAGCTCGACTGCACAAACCGAAATCAACCTGCCCTTCATCACCGCCGATGCCAATGGGCCGAAGCATCTCAACATCAAACTCACCCGCGCGAAGCTCGAATCGCTCGTCGATGACCTCATCCAGCGCACCATCGAGCCATGCAAAAAAGCCCTCAAAGATGCGGGTGTGGACGCGAGCAACATCGATGAGGTCGTACTCGTCGGCGGGATGAGCCGCATGCCCAAAGTGATCGAGGCGGTGAAATCCTTCTTCGGTAAGGACCCCCATCGCGGCGTGAACCCCGATGAAGTGGTCGCCATCGGTGCGGCCATCCAAGGCGGCGTGCTTAAAGGTGAAGTGAAGGATGTGCTGCTGCTTGATGTGACCCCGCTATCGCTTGGTATCGAGACGCTGGGCGGTGTGTTCACGCGGTTGATCGACCGCAACACAACGATTCCGACCAAAAAATCGCAAACCTTCTCGACCGCCGACGACAACCAGACCGCGGTTACGATTCGTGTGTTCCAGGGTGAGCGTGAAATGGCGGCGGATAATAAAGTGCTCGGCCAGTTTGACTTGGTGGGCATTGCCCCAGCCCCGCGCGGTATGCCGCAAATCGAGGTGACGTTCGATATCGATGCGAATGGTATCGTGAATGTGAGCGCGAAGGATAAAGCCACCAACAAAGAACAGCAAATCCGTATCCAGGCCTCGGGCGGCTTGAGCGACGCTGACATCGAAAAAATGGTGAAAGACGCTGAAGCGAACGCAAGTGCGGATAAGGAAAAACGCGCATTGATCGAGGCGCGCAACAAGGCCGAGGCGATGGCGCATGAGGCCGAGAAAAACCTGCGCGAGCATGGATCGCTCGTCGGTGAGGCAGAAAAATCGCAAATCGAAAGCGATGTGAAGGCCGTGCGCGACGTGCTCGAGTCGAGCAACAAGGCGGATATTGAAGCCAAAGCGCAAGCGCTCAGTCAATCGATGATGAAACTCGGCGAGGCGATTTATAAAGCCCAGCAGACCACCGGTGAAGCTGCTGCAAGCGCGCAAGCCCAGGCGGATGCCGGTGGTGCCGCAAGCGCTGCGAACGATGGCGAAGTGGTCGACGCCCAGTTTGAAGAGGTGGACGAAACAGGCAAAAAAGACTAAGCTCGCGGGCGATCACTGCGCAGTAGGAGAAGAGATATGACCAGTATCGGCGGAGTTGATTTTTCGCATCTGAGCACTGAACAGCGGCTTGAACTTGTGGATGCGTTACTCGAAAGCATTGACGACCTTCCCATGAGTCTAGAGCTGGCGGCAGAGCTAGATCGGCGCAGCGCGGCGGTGCATGACGGCACGATGAAAACCTACGGTTGGGAAGAGGTGCAGGCCTCGCTTTGGCCTAAACGGTCATGAATTTTATCTTACGCGTATCGGATGCGGCACAATCCGATGTATCCGAAATCGTTCGTTGGTATGAGGGCAAAGAACCACTGCTTGCCGCACGCTTTGAATGCGAAATAAAGGCCTCTTTTAGACTGCTAATACAGCATCCGCTGGCTTTTGCTGTGATTCGTAAACGGGTGCGAAAAATAAACATCAACCATTTTCCGTACAGCATCTTTTATGAAATAAAACGTCATGAGATACTTGTGCTGGCTATCGTGCATGCAAGCCGCTATCCCCGTTTCGGACATCACTAAAGGTTAAAGGTAAGCATATCCATGGCTGACGATTTTTACACCACATTGGGCGTGAGCAAAAGCGCCAGCGAGGACGACCTGAAAAAGGCGTACCGCAAACTTGCGATGCAATACCACCCGGATAAAAACCAGGGTAACGCCGAGGCGGAGAAAAAATTCAAGTCGATCAACGAAGCGTATGATGTACTGAAAGACCCGCAAAAACGCGCGGCCTATGATCGCTTCGGCCATGACGCGTTTAGTGGCGGCATGGGCCAAGGCGCTGGCGGCGGTGGCTTTTCGGGCTTCTCGGCGGGGGGTAGTTTCTCCGATATTTTTGAGGATTTATTTAGCGAATTCACTGGCCGTCGGGGCGGCGCCGGGCAAGCCCAAAGCTCGGCCGCGCGCGGCTCGGATTTGCGCTACAACCTCGATATCGAGCTTGAGGATGCGTTCAAAGGCCGCCAGAAAACCATCAAGGTGACGACCTCGGCGGCGTGCGAGAGCTGCGACGGCTCGGGCGCGCAAAAAGGCTCGACACCGGAAACCTGCACCACCTGCAATGGTCGCGGTGCGGTACGCGCACAGCAAGGGTTTTTCACGGTCGAGCGCGGCTGTACCACCTGCCAGGGCACCGGAAAAATCATCAAAAACCCGTGCAAAACCTGTGCGGGTTCGGGCCGCACGCGTAAGGAAAAATCGCTCAGCGTATCCATCCCTTCAGGGGTTGAGGAGGGCACGCGCATCCGTTTGGCGGGCGAGGGCGAAGCGGGCTTTCGTAGTGGCCCGGCGGGGGATCTTTATATTTTTCTCTCCATCAAACCGCACCGCATTTTCAAACGCGACGGCGCGAATATTTATTGCGGCGTGCCCATTCCTTTCAGCACCGCAACCTTGGGCGGGCATATCGAGGTGCCGACGATCGATGGCGGTCGTGTCAAAGTCACGATTCCCGAAGGGACGCAAACCGGCCACCAGTTTCGCTTAAAGGGCAAGGGCATGAGCGTGCTGAGGAGTACAGCGCGCGGCGATATGTATATCGAAGTGGCGGTTGAAACGCCGGTGAATTTGAGCAAAAAACAGCGCGAGTTACTCAAGGAATTCGACTCCGCCAGCGGCGGCAAAACTACCAGCCCCGAGAGCGAGAGCTTCTTCAGCAAGGTCAAGGATTTCTGGGCGGATCTGAAGCAGGATTAGGGCTATGCTGCCTTATCGCTGGTGAGTGCAATAAACAAATCTTCTAATTCGACCTCGCAGGTCGAAAGATCGGTGATGGTGAGGCCGGCGGCGGCCATGCGGGCGAGAATGTCGCTCATGGTGGCTTGGCTGGGCTGGTATTTGACCACCAGTTTTCCGGCACGGATGCTTGCTTGAAGTGCCATAAGCGCTGGCGGTATCGCGGATAATGGCTCGGCAAGCGTGAAGATCACCTCTTTGCTATCGACCCCGTGCATGAGGTTCGCTTTGCTGTCGCGCTTGATGATCTGCCCTTTATGGATGATGGCAATTTCGTCGCACAGCTCCTCGGCCTCCTCGAGGTAATGGGTGGTGAGCAGGATCGTCGTGCCCGCGCGATTGAGCGTTCGCACATACTCCCATAGCGACCGGCGCAGCTCGACATCGACCCCGGCGGTTGGTTCATCGAGCACCAGGATTTCGGGGCGGTGGACAAGCGCTTTACCGATCAGCAAGCGCCGGCGCATACCGCCCGACAGACGGCGGCTCGGTTGGTCGGCCTTGTTGCGCAAACCCATGGCGTCGATAATTTCGTCGGTACGGCGATCGGCCTTTGGGATGCCGTAATAGCCGGCGGTAATTTCAAGCGCCTGGCGGACGGTGAAAAACGTATCAAGCATGAGTTCTTGCGGCACAATGCCAATGGCGCGTTTGGCGGCGCGTACATCGGTGTCAAGGTCGTGCCCGCCGATGGTGACGGTGCCCGAGCTTTTGAGCACCGTGCCCGCCATGATATTGATCAGGGTCGATTTGCCAGCGCCATTGGGCCCAAGCAAGCCAAAGAATGCGCCGCGCGGAATGGCCAGGTTCACGCCATCGAGCGCAACTTTCTGTTCGCCGGTTTTGCGGTCGCGGTAGGTTTTGCGCAAATCGCGGATATCAATAGCAGCGCCAGTCATGACGGATGATATAGGCCCAGGCGCGATGAATTACCAGATCGATTTCGATGCGGTGCGTTCGTGCGCGCGGTCGCTTACGGCCGCTTGCGGAAAGCCTCGAGCGAGATCACTTTTTCGTCATTCGCGGCGGGGCTGGCCTCGACGCTCGGGGCGTCTTCCTCAAACGCGGCCATGGGCGGTTTCTCCTGGCCGTTTTTACCGGTGACCGGGCAAGCGACGGCTTCATCCGCACCGTTGCTGGAGGCTAAGGGTTTGCCATGAAATTGCAGGCCAAATTTGATCGAGGGGTCGGCGAACGCCGTCAACGCATCAAACGGCACGACGAGTTTTTCGGGGATGTTGTTGAATGACAGCATGATCGAAAATTGCTTATCGGTGATTTTCAAATCCCAGAATTGATGCTGCACAACAATCGTGATTTCCTCAGGGTAGCGGGCCTTGAGCTGCGGCGAAATGCTCACCCCCGGGAAGTTCGTTTGAAACGAAATAAAGAAATGATGCTCACCGGGCAGACCGAATTTATCGACATGGATAAGCGCCTCGCGCACCACCCCGCGCATGGCCGCGTCGATCATTCCGGGATAGTCGAGTGTGTCGTTCATAGGGGTGCCTGGTTGTTGGTGCCTGGTGCTTGGTTATTGATGGTATAGCTCATTTAACCACAAAGCGCCAGTGCCGAGTCAATCCAAGCACTAAGCACCAACAACCAGGCACCAAAGTGAGGGGATTCTGTTGCCCGGCTCCCCTCGGGCCGCGTTTACGAGCTAGCGCTCGCGAGGCACCCTTAGGCAGCCAGGCGGGCGGCTACGACGTTGTTGTCGTTAGCTGCAACGAGTGCTACGTTGTCGTTTGCACTTAGAAATTGATCCGATCAGGGGAGATCACCCCCGGCAAAAGCTGCGCCTTTATTGCGGTTGTCGATGCTAATTCACCCCCACAAAACCACCGCTTTGCGGTGGTTTTGTGGAGGTGCCGGGCTCTGCCCCCGGGTCCAATCCGACTATTCCACGTCGCGTTTATCACCATAGCCGCGTGAGCGGCCCTAAAAATATAGCGCAGATGGCTTGGAAAAGCAAGGGAGTATGGTTGTCAGGTGGTTGGGTTGTCGGGGAGTAGGGTTGTCCGGTTATGCGGTGGTCGGGGGATGAGGTCATCCGATTCCATAGCGAAGTCTCAACCACCTTAACTACCCGATCCCCCGACCACCCGACCGTCACCTAACCGTCACATAAATTCGTTCCTACCGTCATCATCCTGTCACAATTCTTTGTTAGGGTGAAGGTAAGGAGACATATAAATTATGACAAAAACTGCGGAAGAATTGCTAGATGAGCGTACGCATGATG
>CAZZCK010000008.1:34069-55073 GCA_964652475.1 uncultured Azospirillum sp. | reverse complement strand
CCGTAGAGGCGATCCGTATCTGCGCCTCCAATAAGGCGATCATTCCCATCTCCAGCAACAATGATGTTTTTTAGGTTCTTGAGTTCTCCAAACGCTGGGTCGCCATCAATCGTGTCGTCTCCACGCGTACCATATTCAAGATCGAACCCGTCTATACCCTCGTATTGTGCCGTACCGTCGGCATTTAACTGCGCGGCAACAGCAGTAAGCGCCGGTAGCGCATTCAGTGCCAATGCAGTGGCACCCGAATCCTGCGATAAATACTGACCATGATCCCCCGTGTATGCACTGAAGTTATAGACAGCATTGCCGTGGGTTGCTTCGTAGGTAGCAACATTCTCTTTGTTAACGAAAACGATATCGACTTTGACACCAATGTCATAGGGGTCGATGGCGGGCTTCAAAATCGCATCATTGCCTAGCTGCCCCACACCGTCTGTTACGAAATCGAAGTTCTCATCAATCGGCAAAATATTTAGATTTTCGATATGCTTTGCCTGCCCATTGGCAATGACAAAAGTCGTGTCAGCACCCAATCTGAATGAACCATTATTCCATACATAGGTACGCTGCGCATAATCTGCGCTGTTCACATCCATACTATATTGCGTCACATCAATTCTGAACTGTAGATTTGCTTCTGCAGTTGCTTGATTCATGGACATTCCGCCAGCGATGTAATTTGCTGTCAAAGCATTAAAAATATCCGCTCGTGAATAGCTGCCATCGGCAAGCCCCAAACTGCTTTGCAAGCTGCCATTAAAGAAATTCTGAACTACGGCCGATTCCGATGCATGTGCATAGCGCCCTGCACCGCTCGACATATAGCTGACTGCATCAACCTGTATTCGATCAACTTTTTCATTTCCATCATTTAATGGCAATGCGTCATACTGCGCTTGGGTGCGCAAGCGGTCTTCGTAGTTGGCTGGGGTAGTATCCGTGCCGTAAAGATACAAATTGGTGATTGTAGCAGTGGTTAAATCATTCGCATTGTAGATCATATCAAGCCTCCTAATGATTCGATTTCATCTTTGCGTCATGAAGCGCTGCCTTGCGCCGCGATTCCAGTTCTTTAAAATATTTTTCTTTGGTGAATCCGTCGCCGTATGAGGAAATAGGATTATTACCGCACGCATCAACGAAAAAAACGCTCTCCCTACCAAAGCGCTGGCTTCGCGACTTATATGCTTCATCTTCTTCACTAATGATCGATACGTAATAGAAATAACGTCCAAAAATTCGATTCAAAATAGTTTGCGCAGTGCCCTCATAAACGTTGTTATTGAACGGGGTATAAGCATGAACCCAAATATGCGCTAACTGGCTACCCGATTGCACCATCGCTTCAATTTGTTCGTCCGTTGCGTTGGGGTTATATCTTTTTAACCTCTTTGCCGCGAGGCGCTGGTAAATTTGATCCTCGTTAAAGAAGCGGCCTTCCGAATAACAAAAACCCGTGAAATTAAGTGTCTGCACGCCGATGAATATCGCCAATATAACGAGCCAGAATGCGCGGCCTTCGCTCATTTTTTTCATCGTCACCTCCTCATTCCATCCACCCCTAGCAAAAATTGCCACAACCAACAATTGCATTTTTTGCATGCGTTAGCTGTGTCATCCATGCCGGGAACATGGTCGCATCGCCCGCTTCTACTGCATCGGTGCCGGTCACGATGCCATAATCGCCGGAGGTAAAATCCTTGAGCAGAATCTGGTTGGCGGGGTTAGCCTCATTCGTCAGCAGCAGGTTCGCGCCCTGCTGCGCGAGGCGATAGCCCTTCAATTGAACTTTCACTTCTTTAAGTTCAGTGGCGCGACGAGGGTGTTTAGGCACCATAATGCATGGTCATGAAGCTGAGTAATGCGCGCGCCAGTGATACCGAGTTTACCGGCGATATCGCGATAGGTCATTTCCTCCCCGTCTAGGCCATAGCGCAGTCGCAGCACTTCTCTTTGCCTAGGGTGCAATGCGTCCAGCACATTATACAGCGACGCGTGCAAATTCTTGTTTTCGAGAAGGCGATGTGGGTCGTTATCGCTGGATGTGCACTAAAGCACAATCCCTACTGTATGAAGTTCGTTCACTGATAGGAACAAGTTATTTCCCTGATACCATTTTAGGGAATTTTTGCTTCAAATCCAGTGCAGCAGCTAGTTTGAAGGGTATTAGCACTACTTTTAGTACCCCAAGCGCTCAAATTCCCTGTAAATTCCCTGATAATCTGGGAATTGACACGCAGACGGGTTCGCTACAGACTGCGTACACCACCATTTCTCCTTGTTTTTCAATAGCTTAGAAGAATTTGGGCGCTCAGCCGCGCACTTCCGCGACATTATTTTCCAACGTTGACTGGAGAAATTAGATTCTCGGCCAAATGGCCGATTTCTGCGCCCCAGTTCTCCCGAGGCGAATACGCCAGTCATAATAGGTTTTTCGGGATTTTCGTCTAATGATTACAATGCGCGCCATGGACATGGGGAATGGGGCCTAAGCGTTTTTGCTTTTCCATTTTGCGCTTGAGCATGTCGCGCTTCACTGGCGGCTGATAATCGAGGAAGGTTTTGCCATCGAGATAATCCATCTCGTGCTGTATGCATGCGGCTAAGAGACCTGTCGCATTGACCGTTTGTGTTGCGCCGCTGGCATCGAGATACTCAACAACAATGGATGCGGGGCGTATGACAGGTGCAGAGATACCCAGAAACGTAATCGAGGATTCTTCCATCGTTGCGGTTTCTGTCGAGCGCTGCGTAATCACCGGGTTGACCATCTCGTAATGGTGATGCGTGCCTTGCTCGTCTTCCATCTCAATCACCACCAGCCGCTGCGTGATACCAACCATCGGGGCTCCGAGCCCAAGCGCATGATAGGCGCGCAATGTTTCGGTCATCTTGGTGAGCGTCGCCCGCACAGTATCATCGATCTGCTCTACGGGTGTGCAGATAACTTTGTAAATCGGATCGGGAGCAATCACCAAATTGAACATAAATACCTTTCAGATATATTTGTACTAACGCTGTTTATAACGCCGCAGCAAATTTTCCATCCACGCAGAAACCAGCGTGGCTGAACACATGCGATTCCTTGGCATTGTCGGTCAGATGCATTCGCTTGAACTCAACCGTGTCTGCCGCGATGTAGACACTCCAATGCCCATCTTTACCTTTGATGGGTTGGTTTTTCTGGAACGCTTCGACCGAGAATAAGCCGACATTCACCCCATCCGGATTGCGCGCGGAGAAGTAGGTGAACAGTTCTATCCCCGACTTGCGCATACGTGCACCGAATGCCTGCGAAACAGCATACGATCTTGGATGGCTTAATACATCACGGTGTTTGCTGAAAGGTGTTGTAGTAAGGAGTAATGCCTTCGCAGATTTCAATGCTGCCACAAAATGCGTGTAGGGCACCTGCATGGGTTCAAACTCTGCAGCGCTGTGCTGCATGAACAGAAATCTCCCATACGCCACTTCCGCCATGGATGTCTGCAGCTCTTCCGAGCCATAAAAAATGCTCTGTTCAATGCGTGTATGGAATCTTCCGCCCGTTTTCAGCGGCGGATAACGAAAGGGTGTGTAGAGCAAGTAGTGCAACGCTCCGCGTGCATTATGAGTGGGCGCAGGTGGCTTTGATGCATCCAACAGTGCCTCAAGCACATTGTGTTCTTCATCGCTATCAACCAGCGGCCGTGTTGAGATATAATGCTGTCCCTCCACGAGACGATAGATCTCGTGCTCATAGGTGACCGCATGTTTAGCCAGGTCGATGCGATCCAGCGCCGTCATTATTGCCCGCGCATGTAATCAACATATTGCACGACATTGGCGAGTCCTTCGATATTGCGCATCAGCTCCATCGGTACCCCACCCAGCGCATCGTTCTTTGTCGATAGCCAGCGCTTCTCATTTTCGGTATGGCCGCCCATATACGCATCCAGCCCGCGATAGGTTCGTAGCAGCATCAGTGAAAGCTCCCAGGCCTTGCTTCCATGCTCAAGTGTGTAGGCGCCATTTTTGAGCCGCGAGATGGTAGCCTCACTTAAGCCAATCACCTCTCCGAGCTGCTTGTTATTCATACCCCAATATTCAGCAGCGCGACTCAGTGCCTTCGTGAGCACTAGCGCTTCCTTGGATTCCCTAGTTTGAAGAACTCTCGCCATAGCACCTCTCTTTCTAAGGAAAGATTAGCACAAATTACTGTCCCCAGCAAGTTAAACCCGTGTCAGCCTCCTCAAGCATTTTTCCATTATCACCACTTGCATCATTCTGAATGCGCCTGACAACCCACTGAAATATAATGGCCTAAAATTGCCGAATGCAGGCTGGCTCATGACTACGCACGCCACCATTTTCCCATATGCCCCGAGCTGCTTTCGTTCGCTGACGTCGATCATTTTCTCCGGTGGCGTGAGGATCGACGGAATGCCCGTTCTTGAATTGGCCAGTGGCTTATAACAAATCCAATGTGTAACTCGCGGGGAGAATCTGGTAGTATTTCGCTAAGGTTTCGAGTGCGACCACATTGCCTGGGAGCAGCGCGCCGTTAAGCAGTGGCGGGCGGTCGGCAGGATATTTCACAAGTACCAGCACACATTCTGGATTAGGGTGGGCCAGAATGGTTGGCACATCGGCGGCTTCAATCGCATGGTCGGGCAGCACCCTGCGCATGAGTGTTATCATATCCGGTGTTTGCTTGAACCCGCAGATATAAATCTGTTTCACCCAGGTTTCGCTGCTCGCTAACAGCGCCGCCGCCTGCACGCCCGCCAGCGCATAGATATCACGGCTGATATCGGTTAAGTCGGCCTGAAAAATGCCGCGCCAGAGCATCACACGGTGCGCCAATTCACTGGCTTGCACGAATTGATTGGCAGCCAGTGCCCGCCGGAAAGCGACGGTCAACCGCTGGATGGCATAATTGAGCAAAGCCTCGTGCAGGTTGATGCGAAGGCCATCGGGCACCATCTGCGCACCTAAATCAAGCAGCATACGCTCGATCGCAATCTCAAGTCCTCCACGAATATTATCAAGAAAGCTGACATTGAGATCGACATTCATGCGGCGAATGGCCGCGAATTGGGGCTTGGTGGTTGCCACTTCCAAGTAGAATGGTTCGCGTTCAAATACCACATTACCCTGACGTAGCAAGCCATACGCCATGACAAAGCTGAGATACGGGCCATCCTCGTGCGCAAGCATGATATTATGAAGCGCCTCAGAACGGTAGACGGCAATCTCGGGGAAGACCAACTTGCCGGTTATGAAATCAAGCATCGCAAACGGTTCAGCGGCCGAAAAAATCTTGCGCTCTGGCACTTCAAAGTAGCCATGGATGATTTTTTCCTCGGCATCATCGTAGGCCCACCAAGGGGTATAGACTGCGCTGACGTTCGGGTTGGCTTCAAGGTAGCGCACATACTCGACCAGTTTTTCGGGGATGATTTTATCATCATCTGCCAGATAAATGGTGAAGGTGCCGCGCCCCATGCGGAAGCAGCCAGTAAATTGACGCAAAATACCCACCGAGTGGGTTTGCCGGTAATAGCGCAATCGCGGCCAGTTCGCCGCGAGTTCGGCAAGCATCTGCGGGGTATGATCCGTCGAGGCATGGTCAACGACGACAACTTCATAATCGATATTCAACGCGTCGAGCGCACGCACATTATCGAGGCAATAGCGCAGCAAATCGGCACGGTTGAAGGTTGGAATACAAATGCTCAAAACGGTCATAATGCGTTACCCCAGGCGGTGTTCGAAGGCAGTGATTTGCTCGAGCGTTATGCTGGCAGCATGCGTTGGCTGCTGCTCGAAACCACAATACCAGGATGCTGTCCAGTCTAATGCGTGCGGCAACGGCAATATGGGTTGCCAGTTCAGGGCGTTTTTGAGTTTTGTTGAATCGAGCACTAACGTCTGCGCTTCAACAAAGGCACTCGACTGCGTTGCTGGTTGCCAGGCGGGCTGCTGCTTCCAGTAGTTTCCAAGCTGCTGTGCAATATGAGCAGCGGTTGCATTACTGCTGGCATCGGGACCAATATTCCATGCGCCGCTGAATGTGGTGGGATGGCGATAGAGCTGTTCGCTCAGGCGCAAGGTGGCATAGCATAGATCAAGCACATGCTGCCACGGACGCACACTTTGCGGATGCCGCAATGTCACCACCTCACCATGGCTAAAGGCGCGCACGCAATCGGGCACCAGCCGTGCTGCGTTCCAATCTCCGCCGCCGATCACATTGCCAGCGCGCAGGGTGGCGGTGCCCTCGATCATATTTTTACCATGCTGAAATGCACGCACTGCAAGCTCGGCAGCGCCTTTGCTGCTATCATACATTCCCAGACCACCCACCGCATCACGCTCCGTATAGGCACGCCCCGTTTCGTCATTATCGTAGACTTTATCGGTAGTAAAAATGCTGAGTGCTTTTAAGGCATCACACTGGCGCAATGCTTCCAACAGCGCGACAGTGCCAAGCGCATTGACGCGCCATGTTTCATACGCATGGGTATGTGCTTGCCCCACAATGGCCTGCGCGGCGAGATGGATGACGATTTCTGGGCGGTGTTTATTCAGTGCGCGTGCGAGTGCTGTACGGTCGCAGATATCGCCAAGGGTGCTTACCATGGTGCTGTTAAGTCCAAGCACATCATACAGTGCAGGCGATGTATGCGGGGCAAGGGCATAGCCCGCAACATTCGCTCCCAAACGCAGCAACCACAGGCTAAGCCAACTGCCAATAAAGCCGGTATGGCCAGTGACTAGGACCCGCTTGCCTTGCCAAAAAGAGGGATCCCATTTTTCATCAGCCATGGTGGCGTTCCTTTGTGGTAAAGGGTGTTGAGCAATTCCATTTCACGAAACGTATCCATGCATTGCCAGAAGCCTGGGTGGTCATAGGCGGCGAGTTGGCTATCGGCCGCTAATTTGCTCAACACCTCGCCTTCAAGCGAGATACTGGCATTGGTAAGGGCATCGCCCGGCAGATAGCGCGAAAGCGCTGCTTTTTCGAACAGCATAAACCCACCATTGATGGAGCCGGCTGCGACCTGTGGTTTCTCGGCGAAAAATTCCACCACGCCCCCACGCGCGCTGATCTCACCAAAACGCGATGGTGGAAGTACCGAAGTAAGCGTTGCTGCCCTGCCGCTTTGCTGATGGTGCGCCACCAACGCATCGAGATCGACATCGGCAACGCCGTCGCCATACGTTAAGAAGAATGATTTGCCGAGCACGTGGTGCATGATGCGTGCCACGCGCGATCCGGTGAGCGTATGTTCGCCAGTTTCAGCCAGCACGACCTCCCAATCCTCAAGCTCGGTGCGTCGGTCGAAAATAATATCGCCGCTGGCAAGACGAACACTGAAATCGGCATGGCGGTGGCGATAATTCAGAAAATAGTCACGAATCACATCACCCTTATAACCAAGGCAGAGAATAAAACGCTTCACGCCATAGGCCGAGTAACGTTTCATAATATGCCACAAAATCGGGCGATCGCCGATATTCACCATAGGCTTGGGGCGAAATTCGGTTTCCTCGCGCAACCGTGTACCAAGGCCGCCACACAGAATCACTGCTTCCATCATGATGCATCACCTCGCTGCATGGGCTTTACACAATTGCCGCAAATGAACTATACAAAGGATCATAAGAACGTAAACCAATTTGTCTCTTGCACTTCCTCTTCACGGAAGAAATCCGATGGATGCACCAACATTCCGTTGCCGTGCTTGTGGTGAGTTGCTCACCGCAAGCCTTGTCGATCTGGGCGCGATGCCGCTTGCCAATAGTTATGTGAAGCCATCACACGCCGCGTCTGACGATGCATCCTACCCGCTGCATGCCTATGTGTGCCAGCATTGCTGGTTGGTGCAGGTGCCCCCCATGGCTACCCCATCCGACATATTCTCCGACTATGCCTATTTTTCATCCTTCTCGGAAACGTGGCTTGCGCATTGCCGTGCCTATGCCACGGCGATGATTGCCAAGCTGGGGCTGAACGCCGCATCGCACATCGTTGAGATTGCCAGCAACGATGGTGCCGTGCTGGCGCAGTTTCAGCAGGCAGGCATTCCTGTGCTGGGTATCGAGCCCGCTGCTAACATCGCTGCCCATGCCAACGAAAAAGGCATTCCCACGCGTTGCGAGTTCTTTGGCCGTACAACCGCTAAAAAACTAGTCGATGAAGGCATCCGCGCCGACCTGATGGTGGCCAACAACGTGCTTGCCCATGTCCCCGACCTGCATGACTTTATCGCGGGCTTTGCCATGGTGCTCAAGCCACATGGGGTGATTACGTTTGAATTTCCCCACCTGCTGGAAATGCTAAAACACACGCAGTTCGACACTATCTATCACGAGCATTTTTCCTATCTTTCGCTCACCGCTCTCGCCCCGCTTTTTACTGCTCACGGGCTGGTGATGACGGAAGTTGAGCGCCTGCCAACCCATGGCGGATCCTTACGCGTTTATGTGCGCCATGCAGGGGCTGAGGTAACGCCCAGTATCGCCGCACTGCGTGAGGACGAGAAACAGTTTGGCTTAACCAGCATCACGACCTATCGCGCCTTCGATGCGGCAGTGCGTGGGTTGAAAACGAGTCTTGTGTCCATGCTCAAGGACTTGCGCGCAAATGGGAAGCGCGTTGCGGCGTATGGTGCGCCGGCAAAGGGTAATACGCTGCTCAACTATTGCGGCGTTGATACGCAGCTGGTTGCTTATACGGTTGACCGCAATCCGCAAAAGCAAGGTTGTTTATTGCCCGGCACGCGTTTGCCCGTTCATGCACCCGAGTATTTATTGGCCGATAAACCCGATATCGTTCTCATTCTGCCATGGAATATTGCCCCCGAAGTCATGGCGCAGATGCAGGCTATTCGCGCCTGGGGTGGCCAGTTTCTGGTCGCTGTTCCTGAGGTGAAACTTCTATAGATACGCAAAATTTGCGTCGCGCGATGAGACAACTTTTACGTCGCCTGGCCAGTGAATGGCAAGTTTAGGGTCATCCCAGCGCACGCCGTGCTGCGCCTGCTCGATATAGGGCTGAGTGATATGGTATTCTATCTCGCTGTTATCTTCCAACGTCAGGAATCCATGGGCGCAACCCGCAGGGATATAGAGCAGTGTTGGCGTGTGCGCGCTCAAGGTCGCGGCAAAATGGTGCAGATAGGTGGGTGAATCGTTGCGCATATCCACCATCACATCGTAAAGTGTGCCTGCGGTGCACCGCACCAGCTTACCTTCCGCATGCGGTGGGGCCTGAAAATGCATTCCACGCAGCGTGCCACGCGATGTGTTGCGCGATACCGCATGCTGATGAAAATGAGTCGGTATGCCATGTGCGGCGAAGGCAGCCGCATCGATGAGGCGAGTAAAACTGCCGCGCATATCCGTCGCTGGTTCAGGGGTAATGCGCCACGCACCCGATAAGAATAATGGCTCAAACTGCATAAATCACTTTCGCTTAAAATTCGCAAAGTTTATAGTGCGTGGGCGCAGGATGCCACAAAAGCACGAGCACGAGAACAACTATATGATCGTAAGCGAGAGCCATCATCGACAGGAGCTTGAAAGCAAGGGGTTCACGAAAATTGAAGGCTTTTATTCGGCGCAGGAACTGGCACCACTGACCCGGCACATCACCCGCATTATCGCAACGCTCTACACGCACCATCTGAGCAAGCCGTTTCCGGCTGGGGATTTTTACTCCCACGCGGTGCAGCAGGCCTATATGGAAATGGTGCGCTATGACCGCAAACTGGGCGGCGCGGTCTATGATGCGATCAAGCAGATACCGGAATTCGCGCGCATCACGGCATCGGAGAAAAATTTGGCCACGGCGCACAGCCTGCGCCAGTCGGATTTTATGGGCATCATCCGTGGTGGGGATGGTATTCGCATCGACTATCCCGCAGAAGTAAAATTCATGGCGCCATGGCATCAGGATTATCCCTCCCAACTGGGTAGCCCCGATGGCTTGGTGTTCTGGTCACCGCTGGTGGATATTACGCCTGATATCGGACCGGTTGAGGTGTGCGTTGGCTCGCATAAAGCAGGGCTATTGCCCATTTACTACGAAGACAGTTCGACGGGTAATGCGTATGGCATGCGTATTGCGAATGAAGAAAAGCTGATCGGCGACTATAGCAAGCAGCAACTTCTCTGCCAGGCGGGTGATTTACTGGTCATCGATTTTTTGACAGTACACCGGTCCGGCTACAATCACACTCAGTTTCCGCGCTGGACAATGCAGTTACGGTATTTCAACTTCAACCACGAAGAAGGCAGAAAAATTGGCTGGCGCGGCGGCTTGTCGCAGGGTAATCGTCCTGAGGATTTATATCCGCAACTACTTGTTGGAGCGCCCTCATGACGTTGACATGCAACCTTTGCGAGTCGTCGCAGCTTGAGCCTATGTACACGCTGGATACGACTAGTATTACGTCAATGTCGAAGCAGGCGACAAAAAATCAGGAAACACGCGTTTGGTTTTGTGCTGATTGTGGCCACACCATGACCGAGCCGCTAGCCGATATCGAAGGCTACTATGCAGATCATTATAATTTTCTGACTGGCAGTGAAACAGAAGATCAGCTTCTCAAAATTGTTGATGGGATAAAAATATTTCGCTCGGATTTTCAGGCCGAGATGCTCAGCAATGCTATCGATTTTAAGCCAGGTATGCGGGTATTGGATTATGGCTGCGGAAAAGCCGAAACGCTTAGAAAGCTGGTAGGCAAGCATCAGATTGAGCCATTTGTTTTTGACGTCAGTGATAATTATCGCCATTTTTGGCACGAATTTATACCCGATACACAACAAGCATCGCATCAGCTGCCCGTAACGTGGAACGCGACGATGGATGTGGTGTATTCGCTTTTTTGTCTTGAGCATGTCGCCAAGCCACTGGATGCGCTCGCGAGTCACCGGGATTTATTGAAGGGGGGTGGCCGGTGCTACATGATCATTCCGAATGTCTACACGAACGCGGCAGATCTTTTAGTCGTCGACCATGTGAATCACTTCGCGGAATGCAGTTTGCGCTATGCGCTCGAGAAAGTGGGATTTGACGATATCACGCTTGAGCCAAGCCGTCAGGCAGGGTGGTTGATCGCCAGCGCCAAACGGCGCATTGGTCCGCCGGTGCCAGCTTCTTTGCCGCCGGTGGCGCAAGTGAATACAATGCGACACGCCGTCAGCGCGATCGCGAAATACTGGCAGATTGTCACCGCAAAAATCGCCCGTTTCCGTATCGATAAACCGGTCGCGGTCTATGGTGCGGGTTTTTACGGGGCTTATGCGGTGCTTCACCTTGATCCTTCCGTACAGGTCGAATGTTTCATCGATCAGAATATTCACTTACATAACACGCTTCACTTGGATCGGCCTGTAGTGGCGCCGGCTAACCTGCCGCCGCATATCAAGCATGTCGTCGTCGCACTGAACCGGGCCTATGCTCGTAAAGTGATGATGGAAATGGATGTTTGGAAAGGGCGCGACATCACGTTCGAATTCTTGTTCCAGGATGACGAATGAAGCCCTCCACCGTTAAACTCGGTGTGGTGGCCAGCGCCGGTGGCAGCGCGATTTTTGAATTGCTGCCACTACTACGAATGCGAGGCATTGAACTGGTAGTGGCTACCGACCGCGCCTGCGCGATTGAAGAAAAATGTGTTGCGCATGATGTTATGTGCCAGCGATTCGATTACGCCAACCGTGATGTGTTTTCCGAGAAAGTAGCCGATTATTTCGTCAGCGCCGACGCGAAAAAGTTGGTGCTTCTGTTTTATTCACGATTTGTCGGACCAAGACTCTATGAATACCTGCCGACGCTGAATATTCACCCGGCGGCGCTGCCGTTATTTCCCGGACTTCATGCATTGGAGCGGCAAATCAAAGAAAAAGCGCCGAATATAGGCGCCACCTTGCATGCCGTCGATGAAACCTGCGATGGCGGCCCCATCCTTGGTCAAATTGTGACGGCGTACACAGCGAAAAACGCCCAACGTATTTCCTTTCTTCAAAAAAGCTTTCTTGCCCTAGGTGCGGTTGATCATTACCTGCTGAACCTCGAAACGCCCGTGCATTATACCAATGCAACGCTTTCGCTAAGCTTGGAATCTGATCGCTTCTTTCGCAGCATCGAATCGCGTCACCAGCAGGCAGTGCTCACGTGAGAGTCGTCTTTTCGCAGCCGATGTATCTTCCCTGGCAGGGGCTGTTCGACCAGTTGCGGCACGCAGATGTTTTTATTCATTACGATGATGCTCAGTTTACTAAGGGTGGATTTTTAAACCGCGTACAAATGAAAACGCCGGAAGGGTTCAGCTGGCTCAGTGTGCCCGTGCTCTACCACCTCGGTGATACAATGCTTTCAACCCGCCTTGACCGCACTAAACGCTGGCAGGAGAAACACCTCACTGCGCTTCGCCAAACCTTGTCGGGGTTGCCGCATGCGACCGGCGTGATTGATGCGCTAGCACCAACATTGCTTGCCTCTTATGATTCGCTGGCGGAGCTGAACATTGCACTTTTCGAGCAGGTGGCCGCCATGATGCAGCTACGTGCCCGCTTCATGCGATCCAGCCAATGGCAGATAACAACAAAGGCAAGCGAGAAAGTGTTGCACGTGTTGCAGCATGCGGGGGCGACGACGTATGTTACCGGGCATGGTGCCCGTAATTACCTTGACCATGCATTGCTGGAAAGACACGGCATTAGCACCGAGTATATCGATTATGCATTGCCGCCGTACCCGCAGAAATTTGGTGCTTTCAATCCCTATGTGACCGTTCTAACCTTGTTGGCGGCTGTTGGGCAAACGCAGGCGGTCGATTATCTTCATTCTCGTACCCTTCCATGGAGGCAATGTGTCGGTGTCATTTAACAACGAGCGCTTAGCAATTATTGAGGCACTTCGTAACGATGATGAAATTCGTCGGCTCAATCGCGAGCTGTTCACGATCCTAAGCCAGAAAAAATATACCTATACGTTTGACTGGCTTGGCGTACCGATGATTCAGTGCCCGCAGGATGTGGTGGCACTGCAGGAGATTATTTGGCGCACCCAGCCGGATATCATCATTGAAACCGGCGTTGCCCATGGTGGCTCGCTCATTCTTTGGACCTCCCTCCTGCGTCTACTGGGCAAGCAAGGCAAAGTCATCGGGGTGGATATCTTGATTAAGCCAGAAAACCGCGCCGTCATCGAATCTCATTTTCTCAGTTCGCAGATTGTGCTGGTCGAGGGTTCTTCCGTCGATACGGCCACCATTGATCGCGTTAAATCACATATCCCGCACGGTGCGCGCGTCATGGTCATTCTCGATTCCGACCACACCCACGCCCATGTAAGGGCGGAGCTTGAGCATTATGCGCCGCTTGTCACCAAAGACTGCTATCTGGTGGTTATGGATTCGGTGATAGAAGATTTACCCGCCGAACTTTTTGCAGGTAAGCGCTGGGGCAAAGGTAACAACCCTAAAACCGCCTTGCATGATTTTCTTGCCTCCACTGACCGCTTTGAAATTGATCATACGATCGATAGCAAACTGGTGATGACCGTCGCGCCGGACGGGTTTCTACGATGCCTCAAATAGCCAAACCCATTCCGGTTGCCGGGCCGTCGATCACCCGTAAGGAAATGCAGTATGTCGCAGATGCGACGAAGCATGGCTGGTATGCGCATGCGAATGACTATATCACCCGCTTCGAACAAGCCTTTGCAGCTTATACAGGGCGGCGCCATGCCATCAGTCTGCCGTCGTGCACCTCGGCGTTGCATCTGAGTCTGTTGGCGCTAGGCATTGGTGAAGGGGATGAAGTGATTGTACCAGAAGCGACCTGGATCGCAAGCAGCGCCCCTATCACCTATGTCGGCGCAACTCCCGTATTTGCTGATATTGACCCGCGCACCTGGTGCCTGAGTGCAGAAACGATTGCGGCGCGCCTTACCAGCAAAACCAAAGCAATTATTGTCGTCAATCTCTATGGCAACATGGCGGAATGGACGCCGATTTTGAAGCTGGCGAAGCAACATCGTATTGCCGTGATCGAAGACGCGGCGGAATCGATTGGTTCACGCTATCAAGGTGCAATCTCCGGCAGTTTTGGTGCCATAAGCTGCTTCAGCTTTCATGGTTCCAAAACCCTTACCACGGGCGAAGGCGGCATGCTGCTGACCGATGATGCAACGATCTATCAGCGTTGCCTGCAACTGCGCGACCATGGCCGCGCACCGGGCGATATTCATTTTCGTAATCTGGAGGTGGGCTACAAATACAAAATGTCGGCCTTGCAGGCAGCGCTTGGCTTAGCGCAGCTTGAGCGCATCGCAGTGTTATTGAAGAAAAAACGCCAGATTTTTACATGGTACCAGAAATACCTTGCTGACTCCACTGACCTATGCCTGAACCCCGACCACCCGCAGGTTGAGAACAGCTACTGGATGAGTACCGTGATGTGGAATAGCGCCGATAACATCAACAAATCCGCGCTGATGGCGGCACTCGCTGCCCAAGGCATTGCAAGTCGTCCCTTCTTCGATCCGCTGAGTTCGCTTGAAGCTTACCGAGCACAAGCCGCTGGCAACATTTATCAAAAACGCAACCCCAACGCCTACGCCATTGCTGCCTGTGCCATCAACCTGCCCAGCGCCTTATGCCTCAAGGAAGCCGATGTGCGCCGCGTCGCAAAAGCCTTGTGCGAGGCTATTACCAGCCTCAAGGCACGCGATGCATCGGCGCGTCTTGGGGCAGCTGCTCGTCGAGAGTGATGATCTCAGCGAAAGAGCGTTCGCCTGCTTCTGCCTCATGAGGGCATGACCCGCTGGGGCCAGGCCGTGATCACCATGCATGAGATCAAGCGCGGCACCAATTGACGCGCGCGGGCTTTTTGCAGTGCTGTTGACAGAAGCCTATACTCATTTCATTTAATTTTTGTAAACTCTTTCAGTCTTGTCATTCCCGCGAAGGCGGGAATCTCCTGTGACACAAAAAGGAGATTCCCGCCTTCGCGGGAATGACAAAATGATAAGATTTTTATTTGAATCGACTATAAGAAGCCTAATCCACCCCCAACATCCCTCTGGTTTGCGGCGTGTGGTTCTGCTAATGCTAAAGGATGAGCAGCACCCGTCAGCACTTGTTGCAAGAGATTGAGCGCCTGCCCGCCATGCAGGCAACGGGCCGGGTAGCGGCGGTGAAGGGGCTGCTGCTGGAATGCGTTGGCATTGAGGAGTTGCTCACGGTCGGCGCACGTCGCATTAATTGAAACCGCTAGTTGGGAGTATTGCTATGGAACATGCTGTGATAATTTATTTGCCTGCTTCTAAAAAAAAGCTTCAGTCAGCAAAGTTTGCTCAAGCAGCAGAACTTTTATATGAGCGTATTGAATCGGCTATTGAAGAAGGCGAAGTTGGCGAGCTTGATGGAGACGAGCAAGATTTGGAAAATGAAGCCTACATTCTTTATGCCTATGGGCCCGATGCAGATCAATTGTTCGAGGTAATCGAGCCAATATTAAGTGAGGAGGCGCTTGCACGTGGCGGTTTTGCGATTAAGCGTTACGGCAGTGCAGATGATAAAGATTGTAAAGAAGTGCGCTGTAACTTTTAAGGTTTTGTAGTGTTACACATAAACGCTTTACAAATAAGCCTCTGGTTTGTGAGGCTTGATTCTGCTATCATTTCCCCATGAACACCACTGCCCGTCAGCATTTGTTGCAAGAGATTGAGCGCCTGCCCGCCATGCAGGCAACGGGCCGGGTAGCGGCGGTGAAGGGGCTGCTGCTGGAATGCGTTGGCATTGAGGAGTTGCTCACGGTCGGTAGCCGCTGCGCTGTGCAAAGCGTGCTTGCGGGTGCGCCGCAGGTGATCTGCGAGGTGGTGGGTTTCAGGGAAAAGGTGGCGCTGCTCATGCCCTTTGGTTCGGTCGAGGGGGTGGGCCTCGGCGCGAAGGTGACGCTGGTGGCGAATGCCTCGGCGATTGAGCCATCGGCGGCGTGGCTTGGCCGCATTGTCGACCCCATGGGCAACCCGCTCGATGGTAAAGGCCCGCTGCTGCGCGGCGGTATCCCTTATTTGCTGCGCGCCGACCCGTTGCCCGCCGCCAAACGCGCCCGCGTGCAGGGAAAAATGGATATGGGCGTGCGCGCGATCAACACCTTTCTTACCACCTGCCGTGGCCAGCGTCTGGGCATTTTTGCGGGTTCGGGGGTGGGTAAATCCATCCTCATGTCGATGCTCGCGCGCTATTCGCAGGCCGATATAAACGTCATTGGTCTCGTTGGCGAACGTGGGCGCGAGGTGCAGGAATTCATCGAAGATGATCTGGGCGAAGAGGGGCTGAAGCGCTCCGTCATTGTGGTCGCGACTTCGTCCGATTCCGCGCTCATGCGTCGTCAGGCGGCCTACACCACGCTCGCCATTGCCGAATATTTCCGCGACCAAAATAATGATGTGCTGTGCCTGATGGATTCCGTCACCCGCTTTGCCATGGCCCAGCGCGAGATCGGCCTGAGTGCGGGCGAACCGCCGACCAGCAAGGGCTACACGCCAACCGTATTCGCTGAGCTGCCACGCTTGCTCGAGCGCGCGGGGCCGGGGCTGGTGGGTGGCGGCAGCATCACGGGTATGTTCACCGTACTGGTCGAGGGGGATGACACGAATGAGCCAATTGCCGATGCCGTGCGCGGGATTCTCGACGGGCATATTGTGCTCGACCGCGAGATTGCCCAGCGCGGGCGCTACCCGGCGATTAATATTTTGAAATCGGTGAGCCGCATGTTGCCCGATGCGAATAGCGAGTTTGAAAACCAATTGCTGATGGTGGCGCGGCGCTTCATGGCGACCTATGAAAACATGGCCGAACTGATTCGCTTAGGCGCCTACCGCCGCGGGACGGACCCCGAGGTCGATCGCGCGATGCAGTTTTACCCGCAGCTTGAAACGTTCATCACCCAGCGCGAGCGTGAATCGAGCACCCTGGCGGAAGGGTATGAGCAGTTGGCGAAGGTGCTGGGGTTGAGTGAAAAGGTGGATAAGCAAAAGGGGAATGCATGAAAACCGCTTTCATTTTGAGTCTTTTGACTATCGCTGCGATGTATTATTTACGTTCCCATGGCCGCGAGATGCATTGGGTGTGGGTATGGGCTCCGGCTATTGCGTGGTTCGTAGCTATTGTGGCAAGCCTATTGGTGGTTTTCAGTGTAGGCCATGATAAACTACTTGGACAACCGGCCTTCGATGCTGCCATGGCATTGATGATGGCAACAGTACCCATAACGTTCCTGGTGGTTTGGGTAAAACTGGTTCGTGTTTTGTTATGAAATCTATATGCCGTATGCTGATGGTAATAGTGGCGGTAAGCGCAGGAGCGGTGGTGGCAGGCGACACAGTAACGTTTGAACAAGCGCAGTTGAAGGTGCTTGCAGCAAGCAACGCTAATAATAACCATGATTTCGTTGTTACCAAACATGAAGCGAAGCCGTACGGCTGGATTTTTTATGTGGCCCCGCGCCGTTTTGTGGAAACAAAAAACACCGATTTTTTAGTACCTGGGGTAGGGCCTATTATTGTCACGTATGATGGTGCTGTCACTGAAATCGGTACATATGGGCCATCCGAACAGTTGATTCAACAGTTTGAAGCGACGCTTGAAGGCAACAAGCAATGAAATCCATCAAAACCCTGATCCGCGTCAAGCAGCGCGAGATGGACACGCTTAAGCGCCAGCAGGGGATTTTTGAGCAGCAGCGCGAGGAAATTCATTTGATTCTCGAGGGCCTGGCCAACCAATTAGCCAGCGAGCTGAAAGCGGCGCAAACCATGCCCGAAATGGCGCATTTTTATGGGGATTATTCGGCGGCGATCAAAAAGCGTCAGGAGATGATGCACACGCATTTACGCCGGGTCGAGGTCGAGCTTGATAAACTGTCGGCCATGCTGCGTGAGCGCTTCAGTGAACTCAAGAAGTTTGAGCTGGCGCTGGCCAATTGGCAAAAACGCAAAGATGCTGCCGAAGCGGCACGCACGCAACTCGAGATGGACGAAATCGGCATTCGCGGGTATATTCGACGGGATGAGACGTAACCTGTGGATTCCTGTTGCTGTGCTGCTGCTTGCTGGATGTCAGGCCCAAAGCCAGATTCAAGCGGGTTATGCCGCTAGCCAAAAACTATGCCGCGCCAGCGCGACGCGTCTTTATCCGACCAATAATCTGAGTATTGACCCCGCGCAACGCCGGGCCGCACTCGCCAGCAGTTTCAGTGAATGCATGAATCAAGCCGGGTGGAATTTAACCAAGCGGCCAAACCCGGGTAGCACCGCGGCGGCGAATAATCCACCTTCGGGCGCGCCAAGTACCAACCCATCGGCTGCCACTGCGCCGACCGCGGCACCTGCGCCGCAGTCGGCGCCGCCATCCGCCCCGCCGGTAGTCGCTGCACCTTCGGTTTCCGGCACTGCAGGGCGGCAGTTTTAGGCAGTCACCAGTTCTGGTCTCCTTCTAGTTACAACGCCTCTCGAGTGTGTCACCCCGTCGCATGACGGGGTCCGCGCGCTTACACATAGTGCACGGATGCTGTCATAAAGACGGCATGACAGAACCTGGTCGCCGGTCGCCGAATGCTCCCTACGGGTAAAGCAGCGTGTGCCGCCAGCGAGCGCCGTGACGCGTGTAGATTTCGCGCTCATGCAGGCGCGCGGCGTTTTGAATCCAGAATTCGTAACTTTTGGGCGTGACCCGCCAGCCCGACCAATGCGGCGGGCGCGGCACATCGATGCCACTAAAGCGCGTTTCAATCTCAGCCTGACGTTTCTCCAAATCCTCGCGGGCGGCCATGGGTTGCGATTGCGTTGAGGCCCATGCCCCGATTTGCCGGGCGCGCGGGCGGCTCCTGAAATACGCATCCGCTTCTATACGGCTCACTTCGCTGACCGTGCCTTCGACGCGTACCTGACGATCAAGCGGCATCCAGTAAAAGACCAGCGCTGCATGCGGATTGGCCTTGATCTCGGCGCTTTTTCGGCTGGTGAAGTTGGTATAAAATACCAACCCATCCGCGTCATGGGCCTTGAGTAATACAATGCGCGCGCTGGGCAATCCATCCGCGGTCGCGGTGGCAAGCGTCATCGCGGTGGGTTCGGCAATCGCCGGGTGCGCCATCGCATCGGCAAGCCAGGTAGAAAATTTAGCAATCGGGTCGTGCGTCATGTTCGTTGTTCGTTGCTGGTTGTTAGTTGTTGGTTGTTGGGTAGATGTTTCTTAAGTAGACTACTATGGAATACAAATCACTAACAACGAATAACGAACAACCAATAACCCGCTTATGCGCCCCGACATCGTCAATCTTCGCCAATTCTATTCGAGCGCGCTTGGCCGCAAGGTGAAGCGCCAGTTGCGCCGTGTGCTGCGCGAATGCTGGTGCGACGAAAAAGGGCTGCATACCGTCGGGGTCGGCTATAGCGCGCCACTGCTGACGCTCGCGAGCCAGGTCGAGGACCCAGTCGCGCGGGTGATTGCCCTCATGCCGCACGCGCAAGGCGCCATTTACTGGCCCGTGCATACCATGAATCACAGCGTGCTTGGCGATGAATTATGCCCGCCATTCACTCCATCCTCGCTGCATCGGGTGATTGTCGCCCATGCGTTTGAACATCTCGTAGCACCCGATGAATTCTTGCGTATCTGGTGGCAGCTGCTGGTGCCCGGTGGGCGCATGATCCTGCTGGTGCCGAACCGTCGCGGCCTGTGGGCACGCTTCGGTGCTACGCCATTTACT
Organism: uncultured Azospirillum sp.; assembly: GCA_964652475.1. Taxonomy (GTDB): domain Bacteria; phylum Pseudomonadota; class Alphaproteobacteria; order Rickettsiales; family UBA3002; genus QFOX01. Next base: position 35,291 of record CAZZCK010000008.1, on the reverse strand, counting down.
AGCGGCACGCCCTACCGCATCGCCGCCATCAAGACATTGGCGAATGATGCGGGCTTTACGCTGCGTGAGATGCGTTCGGTTTTGTTTTCACCACCTTCGACCCATCCGGTTTGGCTTAAACTGTTCAGTGCCGTCGAATGGCTCATGAGCCGCATGATACCGCGCATGGGTGGCGTGCTCGTGGTCGAAATCGAGAAACAAATTTATGCGGGTGTACGGGTTACCCCCTCGAACGTGAAGCTGAAACCCCAATGGCAAACGGCGACGAGTAGTTTCGGCGCATCGAGGGTGCCATGAGAAAGCAGTATCATTTTCGACCATCCCCTTCAGGGTTATGTGCCTGGGATATCCATCGGCTGATTGCGCTTTCCAAAGATTTTCCGATTCGTGAGATTGCGCTGAGTGATATCCGCGAACTCGATGAAGCCTATTGGTTTGCTGATTCATCTAGCATTCCAACCTGCCGCCATATCGCTGAGCACGCAAAATTGATTCAGCAGGTCGACACAAATTTTCCGATCATCCTCTTTAGTGATGGCTGTGTTGCCGATGGCATGCACCGTGTGTGCCGTGCTTATATTGATGGTGCTCGGCACATTAAAGCGGTGCAGTTTTTAGATGACCCAGAGCCTGACTATGTGGGTGTCATGCCCGAGGATTTGCCCTACTAATACTTCACGAAGCAGCCGTACGCTTTGGTGGTGTTGGTGGTCACGGGCTTACCGGCTTTCAGTTCGGCCAGTGCGGCGGTGACGTAATTCGTCGCGCCTTTGATCGCGGCTGGGTCGGCTGAATCATCGCTATCGATTGCACCTTGGTAGGCGAGGGTGCCCGCCTTATCGATCACGTACATATGCGGCGTGGTTTTTGCGCCATAGGCTTTGCCGATCGTGCCATCCGCATCCAGCATATAATGCGCGGCGTTCGATTTTTTCTCAGCGAGGGCGGCTTTCGCGGCGCTCGCATCCGCAAAGTTGCCTTGCTTGCCAGCAGCCGAGGAGTTGACGCTCACCCAGACCACGCCATCCTTCGCGGCAGCGGCTTGCAATTTTTGCATTTCGCCCACCGAGTAGAATTTTTGCACAAATGGGCAGTTGAAGTTGTTCCACTCTAGCACCACGGTTTTGCCTTTGAGGCTTTCGTTGCTGATGGTTTTACCGGTGATCACATCCACCCCGCTGAAGGCCGGGGTGGGTTGGCCGGTGGTGGCCGCAAAGGCGGT
>CAZZCK010000008.1:28649-33969 GCA_964652475.1 uncultured Azospirillum sp. | reverse complement strand
CCGTTACGGCCAAAGCTCGCCAGATATTGCGTAATCACGGGGTCGTTTGCCGTCCAATCCGCAACCAGAATCGTGACATTTTTTTCCTTAAAAAATGCTTGCATGGCGGGTGGGTTTAAGGCCACGCGCTCATTCACTTTGCAGGTGATGCACCAATCCGCCGTGGCATCGACCAGCACCGGTTTTTTCTCGGCACGCAGCTGCTCGAGCCGCGCGGGCGAATAAGGCTCGCGGCCCGGCATATCGCTGATATGACTTGGCGACACGAGCTGGGCCAGCACGAAAATCAACCAGGCGGCAGTGGCAAGCATGGGGATGGCGAGGAGCTGCTTGAAGCGGTGCATCCACGCGCCGGGCTTGGGCAGTAATCGCCGCGCCGCTGGCCAGATGCTGATGAGCAAAAACGGTGCAGCGAGGCCAAAGCCAAGGGCAGCAAACACGCTGAGGGATTGTGCCGCAGGCAAGGCGAGGGTGGCACCGATAGCGGTGGCCATGAATGGCGCGGTGCACGGGGTGGCAACCAGCACGGCGAGCACGCCGGTGAAAAACGATCCGCGCAGTTTGGTATCATCCACCGCGGTTGCTTTTTCACCGAACAGCACCGGTAGCTCGAACAGGCCGAGCAGATTGGCCCCGACAGCGACCATCACCAGCGCGAGGAAGCCAACAAAATACGGATTTTGCAGCTGGAATCCCCAGCCGATTGCTGCGCCAGTGGCCTTCAGCGCGAGCATGATACCCGCAATGACGAGGAAGCTGAGTACCACCCCGGCGGTGTAGCTAACCCCTTGCATTAGCGCGGCGCGGCGCGAGGCTTGCGCTTTTTTGGAAAGCGCCAGCGCCTTGAGCGCCAGAATCGGCAGCACGCAAGGCATGATGTTAAGGATCAATCCGCCGATGAAGGCGAAGAGTAGCAAGGTAAGGATGGAGGATGGCGCGGCTGCGGTGGATTGGGGTGTTGTGTTGGCGCTCGATGCCGCAACGGATGCCGTAGGGGAAGCAGCGGTTGTATTCTTGGCGGTGATCGCAATGTTTTTCGCGGTGGTATCCCCGGGATTTTTGACGCTCAACACGCCATGCCATTCGGCTACGAGATCACCCGTCCCGCGCGCAAAAACTAGATCACAGTTGGCTGGCTCACTCGGGCTTTTATTGCACGATAGCTTGGTTTTGCTGCTGTTGGCGATGACTCCATCCTCGATGGGGAACCATTCCACCTTCGATTTCTCACCAAAATCGCTTGATGAAGTGTCGGCTAACAGGTTTAGGAAGACTTCACCATCGCTCACGCGATATTCGGCTGCATGCGTATCATTCAAGGGCTGCGGCAACCGTGCATCGCTCGCCACGAGCTGCGCCTTCGCATCCGCCGGGGTTGTGCTGGGCAATGTGCCCGTCAGCGTGGCGGATTCGGGAATACAAATATCCTTACAGACGAGCCAGTTGGCTTTCACGCTGATGGGGCCACTGATGCCGGTACGGTTGGCAGTCAGGGATTCGCTCAATATCACTTCGCCATGGTAGCCGTAATTGACCAGGCCGCCGACTTCGATACGCTCAGGTGTTGGCCATTGAATGCCACCTGCGGTGATGCCTTCGGGCAAGGTCCAGCTCAGGCGGGTGGGCATGCCGGAATCGCCGGGGTTCTGCCAGTAAATATCCCAGCCTTTGGGCATGGTGAAGCGCACGCCGACGCGACCGCTGTTGCTGCTGCCAATATCGCCCGCATCCACAATCAGTTCGGTTTTCACAATCGGCGAGGGGGGGACCGCGTCTGCCGCCATCACGCTCAACGGTGCAATGACGAGTAAACTGAAAACGAGTCGGCTTAAAAAGCGGATGGAACGCATATCGTTACCTTGCTGGAATTAGTTCGGTACTGAGCTATTCGTCACTCGCACGAAATCGGTTACACATTGGGCGAGGAATTTCTGATCCTTCGCGTTGCGAATCGCACCATCGACGAGTTCATTTTTGGCATCGCCAATCGCAATCAAGTGCGGGTACACATACATGCCCAAATGCGCGAGCGGCAGGCTGAGCTGGTTCAAGCCCAAAATCCCCCCACGCACGGAAGGGCTCGCGCACATCAGCAGCGCGCTACGGCCTTTGAGTGGTGCACTCGGGTCAATCGAGAGCCAATCGATCAGGTTCTTGAGGGCGCCGGGGATCGACCAGTTATATTCCGGGCTGGCCAGCAGCAGCCCGTCATGGGCTTTGAGAGCCGCGCTGAGGGTGGCGATATTGGCAGGAATGGTGGGCTTATCTTCGCCATGATAGAGCGGTGCATGGCACGCGGCATAATCGATTTCGGTTACATGTGCGCCCGCTGCTTTAGCCTGTGCAATCGCAATCGCCAGCAAGCGTTTATTAAGCGAATCAGGCCGTGTCGAGGCAGCAATGGCGAGAAGTTTTTTGCTCATGCGGCGCATTCCTTTTGCAGATAATCGGTGAGGGCGGCGAACGCTTTCGCACGGTGGCTGATGGCGTGCTTGGCATTTGGTGCCATCTCGCCGAAGGTTTGCGCGTAGCCCAAGGGGATAAAAATCGGGTCGTAGCCGAAGCCTTTTTCTCCACGCGGTGGGAAGGTGAGGGTGCCGTGCACCTCGCCACGAAGGGTGCGCATCTGCCCGTTGGGGTAAGCGAGCGCGAGCACGCAGACGAAATAGGCGGGCGTGCCCGTTGGCTCGAGGCCCGCCTGGTGCAATTCTCGTGCGACGCGGCCCATGGCCTGCGCGAAGTCTTTCGCGGGCCCTGCCCAGCGTGCGGAATAAATGCCCGGCGCATCGTCGAGCGCTGGCACGCATAGGCCCGAATCATCGGCGAGGGATAATAAACCCGAGGCTTGTGCCGCTGCATGGGCTTTGAGTTCGGCATTGGCTTCAAACGTTTGCCCGGTTTCTTCCGGCTCGGGCAGATTGAGTTCGGCGGCGGACGCAACGGCAAAGCCAAACGGTGCGAGCAGCGCACGGAATTCGCGCACCTTGCCTTCGTTATGGCTCGCGATGATGAGAACAGTGGTCATAGTGATTACTCAATTACATAGAGTTTAAGAGGCGTCATACCAACAAGCTCCGTCATTGCGAGCGCTTAGCGAAGCAATCCATCTTGGTTACAAAAAAGAAAGAAGATTTTTTCCAAATTCTTTTCTTTTTATCCCAAAGATGGATTGCTTCGCTAAGCGCTCGCAATGACGACACATATAAACCATCACATCCCCAACGCGTGGCGCTGTTTTTCAATCAACACTTTGACCCCCGCTTTGCCGAGCGCGAGCAGCGATGCCAGTTCGCCTTCCGTAAAGGTGCTCTCTTCGCCCGACATTTGCAGCTCGACGATTTCACCCTTGGCGGTCATGATGATATTCGCGTCCACCTCAGCGCTTGAATCTTCGGTGTAATCCAAATCGAGCAGCGGCACGCCACCCACAATACCGCACGAGATCGCTGCGACCGGGTCAAGCAATGGGTTTATTTTCAGATCACCTTTTTTTTGCAAATGAGCAATCGCGCGGGCCAAGGCCACAAACCCGCCGGTGATGGCGGCAGTGCGGGTGCCGCCATCAGCCTCAATCACGTCGCAATCAATCACGATTTGTCGCTCGCCGAGCTTCTCCAAATCAATCGCGGTGCGAAGGGATCGGCCAATGAGGCGCTGGATTTCCTGCGTGCGGCCACTTTGTTTGCCTTTAGCCGCCTCGCGCGGGTTACGGCTGTTGGTCGCGCGCGGCAGCATACCATATTCCGCCGTCACCCAGCCGCTGCCGGTGTTGCGCAAAAAATGTGGCACCCCAACCTCGATACTCGCCGTGCACAGCACTTTGGTGTGGCCAAACTCGACCAGGCAGGAGCCTTCGGCGTGGCGCGAAAAATCGGGCGTCAGGGTGATGGGGCGAAGCTCGCCCGCAGTGCGGTTGAAGGAACGGGTCATGTTGTACTTTCGGTGAGGGGTCAATGGTGAATGGTGAGTAGCTAGCAGACATTATGGACGGCGACAATGAATACTGCGTGATAGCGCTTGCGTGGATTGCGCAGTTAAGTAGCAAAGCCGGGAGTGTGTGGGCGCGTACGCGTAATGGATATTGACAATAATATATATAAATGTATATTGTTTGCATGCAGTTTGATTGGGATCCCGCGAAGCGCACAACGAATCTGAAAAAGCATGGCGTGGATTTTGTCGACGCGATTTTGTTGATGCATGGTGCACCGCTGGTTCTACTCAGCCCCAACTCCGGTAACGACACGGCACGTTATCTGGCGATCGGGGAGGTAGAGGGACGGATTTTTACGCTGGTGTATACGATGCGCGGCGATGTTCACCGTATTATTTCGATGAGGAAAGCAAGAAATGGCGAAGAAAAAAAATACCGGACCTTACACCATCGCTGACGTTGCGAAGTTGAAGAGCCGCACGGATAAAAAGCGCCTGGATGCCATGGGCGATGAGGAGATCGACCTGTCGGACATCCCCGAGCTTGGTGCGGCATTTTGGGCGCAAGTAAAGCTCCTGAAACCCTCGAAAAAGGAACTTATCTCCCTGCGGGTGGATAAAGAAACTGCGGACTGGTTCCGTGCCCGGGGGCGCGGCTATCAGGCCTACATGAACGCGGTGCTGAAATCCTTCGTCGCGAGCCACCCTGAGGGCTAAAATCTTCATAAAACGGTTATAGTTGTTCTTCAGCTTCGTTTTTTTCCTCTTGAAATCTTGTGCGTGGCAGCACATATAACCCGCATCATGACCGAGCCCCACGAACCCATATCCGAGCCAACTGAGCCAGTGAACGAGCCAAACGCCGAGGCGATGGGCCGTGCATTCGCGGCAGTGATGGAAGAAAAAGACGCTGAGATCGCCGCGCTGAAAGACCAGGCCCTGCGCGCGCTGGCGGAGACTGAAAACACCCGCCGCCGCGCCGAGCGCGAATTGCAGGATATGAGCAAATACGCGGTAACCGGCTTTGCGCGCGATCTGGTCAGCGTGCTTGAGAACCTCCAACGCGCGGTCGATAGTGTTCCCGCCGAGCTGAAAGAGTCACAGCCCGCGGTGGCCAATCTCGCGATTGGGGTCGAGATGACGCTCAAGGAATTGCTCGGTGTATTTAATCGCCAGGGGATCGAGCGGATCGACCCGATGGGCCAGAAATTCGACCATAATTTCCACCAGGCGATCGCCCAGATCGACACGCCGGATGCTGAAAGCGGCACCGTGGTGCAGGTGCTGCAAGCGGGCTATAAAATCCATGATCGCTTGCTGCGCCCGGCCATGGTCGGCGTCGCTTCGGGGGTCGCGAGTAAGCTCGACGCGAGCGCGTAGGTGAGTC
>CAZZCK010000008.1:0-28549 GCA_964652475.1 uncultured Azospirillum sp. | reverse complement strand
AGTCGTCAGTCGTTAGCGAAGAAGTCGCTACCGCGAGCGCTCTCGTCCCTCCCCTAGTAGGGGGGCGTTAGTTTTGCACCATCCGCTAATCATCGCGTCGGAAGTGGCCCTTATCACCAATTCGCGCTCACCTATTTACAACCCGCGCGCTTCACCTATACTCACCGCATGAACCAATTCCGCCAGCGCATCTCCTTGGATATTCCCTTCGCGCGGGATGATGCGCACCGCCTGCTACCGTTGATGATTGCCTGCCTCACCGGTTTTGCTGCATTGCTGCTCGCAATGGCCTTATGCCTCACCCAAACCGTGAGTGCCCAATCGCGCGCGGTGATGGGCACCCTGCAGATTGAAGTGCCCAAAAGCAAGGCCGAGGACGCGGCCTACCTTACGCGGGTGACGCAGCTGGTGAAGGCCACGCCTGGCGTTGAATCGGTGACCATCCTTGCCGAGGGCGAGATGGAAGCGTTGCTCAAGCCCTGGCTGGGCGATGATTTTACGCTGGCCGATTTGCCCGTGCCGCTGATTCTTGATGTGACGACGGCGGTTAAAAACCAGCAAAGCCTGGTCGATAGCGAGGGCTTACGCAAAGCGCTGCGCGGCATCGATCCGGCGATCACACTCAAAACCCAGGGGCCGTGGGTGGCGCAAATGACGCGGGCAGCAGCTTTGTTGCAAGGCTTGGTGCTGATTGTCGCGATGCTGCTGATGCTGTGCGTGCTCGGCATGATTATTCTCGTGGCACGCACCCATTTGCGGCTGCATTTCAAAACGGTCAGCTTGTTGCATATGTTCGGCGCGACGGATGATTATATCTTACGTCAATTCCAGTGGAATAATGCCTGGATTGCGGCGCGCGGCGCATTGGTTGGGGTGAGCATCGCAGCGCTGATTTTTGCAAGCGCGGTGGCCCTGTCGGCGCAGTGGGATAGCCCGGCGATTCCCGAAATCACCGCGAGTGCGGCGCACGGGGTGATGTTTATCCTCCTGCCCATCGTGACGGCGATGATCGCCTTTGTAGCGACACGCCTCACCGTGCAGTCGATGCTGGAGCATATGCATTGATTCAGCCACCGCAAAAACTGGTCCTGCTCGACCGCGACGGTGTCATCAACCGCGACGGGCCGGTGGGTGTATTAAAATTCGAGGAGTTTGAGTTTCTGCCACGCAGTATCGAAGGCATTGCCGCGCTCACCCGTGCTGGGTTTCGTATCGCCGTATGCACCAACCAATCGGCGATTGGGCTTGGCACCACCACCCATGCCATCGTGCGCGAGGTGCATGCGTTTATGTGCGCCGAGGTGGAAAAAGCCGGTGGTAAAATCGATGCGATTTATTATGCGTCGGAAGCACCCAATGAGCATAGCCTGTGGCGTAAACCGGCCCCGGGCATGTTGCTTGAGGGCCTCAAAACATTCAACGCCGACCCTGCACAAACCCCGTTCGTGGGCGACATGCAGCGCGATCTTGAAGCCGCACTCGCCGCCGGTTGCCCGCGCATCCTCACGCGCACGGGCAAAGGGGCCGCGCTTGAAGCAGCGGGGATTCCGGCACATCTCGCCCCCGTCACGGTGGTCGATGATTTATACGCCGCCGCGGGTCATATCATCGCCCAGTATGGCGGATAAATATCTGGCGCGTGCGGCTATGACGCGCTAGAATTTTCGCATGCGTACGATTTTTTCCATCATCATGCTGCTCGTCATCGGCTGGTCGGGCGCGCTTGTCTGGTTTGTGGCGAGTATGCCCACCACCGCCGTCAACGCCGAGATAAAAACCGAAGCGTTGGTGGTGCTCACCGGTGGGCAAGGCAGGGTCGAGCATGGGCTTGCCATGCTGGCCGAAGGCGCGGCACCCTTGTTATTTATCAGCGGAGTTGGGGCGCATGTCACCACCGAGCAGATTCTAGCGGAGCATGGATCACCCGCCGTGCGCCGGGCCATTGCCGCCAACCACTGCGAGATTGTGCTCGATCATATCGCGAACAGCACGGTAAGTAACGCCGATCAGACCCACGCGTTTTTGCGCGCGCGGAGCATTCGCAGCATACGCCTCATCACCGCGACGTACCATATGAAGCGCAGCATCCACGAGTTTAACGCGGTCGACCCCCGGCTTACCATCATTCCCGACCCGGTATTCCCCGAGGATTTTAAGCGCGCGCGCTGGTGGCAGCACGAGAATACACGCCGCTTGGTCTTCAACGAATTTTATAAATACAGCGCCGTCGTCCTGCGCGATTGGCTCAAGCCCGAGACGAAAACCACCGCCAGTTAGCGCCGGGTACGGCTCAGCTGGCCGTCGCGCAAATAAATGGTCGGGTAATCAAATGCTTCAAGTAACGCCGCGTCATGCGTTGCAACCACAATGGTGGTGCCAACATGGTTGAGCGAACGAAACAAGTACATCAGCTTCATGCTTAGTTCGTGATCGAGATTGCCGGTTGGCTCATCGGCTAAAATCAATTGGGGTTTATTGATCACCGCGCGGGCGATGGCGACGCGCTGCTTCTGCCCGCCCGACAGCATGGGTGGGCGCGTATCGGCAAATTCTTCAAGACCAATCCAGCCGATCAGTTCCTTCACCTTACTGCGAATCAGCTCGAACGGTTCCCCCATAATTTTGAGTGGCAGCGCGACATTTTCCGCTACCGTCAGGTGATTGAGCAGCTGAAAATCCTGAAACACGGTACCGATATTGCGCCGGATTGGTGGCAGTTTTTCGCGCGGCAAATCGCTGACATCGGTACCGAACAGATGCAAGCTGCCCGAGCTCGGTTTGAGGGATAAGGCAAGCATGCTCAGCAGCGACGATTTGCCCGCACCACTGGCCCCGGAAACAAAGGTGAACGACCCCGGTTCGAGATGCAGGTTCACATGTTTCAGCACCGGCTTGGCGCTGACATACTCGAGCGATATATTGTTACAGCGAATCATGAATGCTATCCAATGTGAGATGGCGATTAGCCACCGGTAGAAGCAGATACCATGCCGTTATATATCGACTGGAAGAATTCCACCAAATAGTTTATCGTTGATGCATGATTTTGCAATGCCCCGCATGTCAGGCCCGCTTTCTAGTGGCGGATGCCCAGGTTCCGCCCGCTGGTCGCACGGTGCGCTGTGGCCGCTGCGCGCATGAATGGCACGCCGTGCATGAAGCGCCATCGACTGCGATCGCCGAGGCGGTACCGCTCGCGGACCCTGCCCTCGACAGCACGTCAACCACCACCGATGCCGCCGCGTTACCGCCCATCAGCGAACCGCCCGATAGCATCGCGCCGTTAATGCCAGGGGCCAATTTGCCTGCCATCGCCAAGCCGCCGCGCAGTGCGAAGCCCTATCAGCTCGCGGCGGCGGCCCTCGCGGTGACATGGGCGGTTTTGGCACTTCTCACCTACTTCCCGCGCGGGGTCGAGCTGCCGGTGATTTCAGGCCTCTATCGCGCGATCGGCGCGTCGCCGACCGAGGGCTTGATGTTTGCCGATCTGTCGATGGAAAAACAGATCGATGATGTCAAAACCCGTTATATTCTGGCCGGCAGTATCCGTAACGAAAGTGCCGTCACGCGCGAGGTGCCAACCGTACGCGTGCGGCTTGAAGATGCCTCCGGCAATCGGCTGTGGGGACGCGAATATCCGGTCAGAAAAACCCTCAAGCCCGGCGAGGTCTATCCGTTTCGCATCACCAATGTCGAGACGAGTTTCGCTGGCAGTGTGCGCATGATTGTGGTTGATATGGGCCACCCGTTACAACTTCTCGTGCGCTAGCGAAAGATCATCATGGCCGAAAAACGCTCTATCCCCGTTCTCTTCACCGCGGCTGAAATCAAAGAACGGGTCGAGGCCTTGGCCGGTGAGATTGCCGCCAAAATGCCTGCCGACTTTCTGATCGTATCGCTGCTGCGCGGCTCGTTCATGTTCACCGCCGATCTGGTGCGCGAATTATGCGCGGTCGGGGTGCACCCGCAAATCGATTTCATGACGCTCTCGAGCTACGGTCAGGCGAGCACCAGCTCGGGCGAGGTCAAGATCGGGCGCGACGTGACGGATGACGTGAAGGGCCGCTCCGTCCTGATTGTGGATGATATTCTCGAAACCGGTCGCACCGTGCGCTATGCCCATGATTTGCTCATCGAACGCGGGGCGGCCGAGGTAAAAATCGTCATGCTGCTTGAAAAACCCGGCAAGCTTGAGGTGGCGGCAAAGGCCGATTTTGTGGGTTTCAGCATTCCCGATAAATTTGTGGTCGGCTACGGCCTCGATTACGCCAACCATTACCGCGAGCTGCCGTTTATTGGCTATTTGGATGTGCATTAGGCAGTCGTGAGCCGTGAGTGTGAGGGCTTGCATGTTTCTTTTTGCTTCGCCACACACTCACCCTGTCACCCCGTCTTCATGACGGGGTCTGCGCTCTTAAGCATGAAAGAAGTGCTCGGATGCCGTCATAAAGACGGCATGACAGTGATTTGTCACCAGTCGCCAGGTGAGGGGGCTATTCAATCCAATCCGGCATCACTTCCGCGGCGAGCATATCGGCGTAACTCGGACGTGGGCGGATGATGCTGAACTGGTCGCCTTTCACCATCACTTCGGGCACGAGTAAGCGCGAATTATAACTGTTGCTTAAGGAAGCGCCATACGCCCCGGCGGTACGAAACGCCAGCAAGTCGCCCGCGCTGGGCAGTGGCATTGTCACATTTTTCAAAAACACGTCGGTCGATTCGCACACCGGGCCAACCACCGAAAATGTTCCCTCTCCCCGACGAGGGGAGGTCATATGCACGGGAACAATCGCATGCACCGCATCGTACAAAGCTGGGCGCATGAGGTCGTTCATGCCCGCATCGACAATCACGTAGGTCTGCGCAGCCTCTTTGACATACAGCACCTCGGTGACCAAAATGCCCGCATTGCCGCTGATGAGGCGGCCAGGCTCGAAGATAAAATCGGCACCAAAATCGCCGAACATTTCAGCAACCAGCGCGCCATATTCCGCCGGGGGTGGCGGCGTATCCTCGCTCGCGTAAGGCACGCCCAGGCCGCCACCGAGGTCGATGGTGCGAATCGCAATGCCGCTCGTACGCAGGCTTTCAACCAGGCTACGCACCCGCGCATAGGCGGCGCGGAAGGGTTCAAGCTCCGTCAGTTGCGAGCCAATATGCACCGAAACGCCCTGCACATGGATATGCGGCAATGACTGCGCGATGGCGTAAATCCGTGGCGCGTCCTCGATATCAATGCCGAATTTATTTTCCTTTTTGCCCGTCGAAATTTTGGCGTGGGTTTTCGCATCCACATCCGGGTTGACCCGTAGCGCGATCGGTGCGCGCCGATTCAGCGACATGGCAACATCGTTCAGTGCCATCAGCTCGGGCTCGGATTCGACATTGAATTGCACGATACCTGCTTCCAGCGCGAATGTCATTTCGCTACGCGTTTTGCCGACACCGGAGAAAACAATTTTATTGGGCGTAATCCCTGCTGCTAACGCCCGGCGCAGCTCGCCCTCGCTCACCACATCCGCACCGAGGCCGGCGGCACCCAGCGTTTTCAGCACCGCAATATTGCTATTGGCTTTGACCGCAAAACAGATCAGCGGTTTCACTGCGGCGAGTGACGCGCTAAACACCTCAGCATGCCGCGTCAGCGTTGCATGGCTGTAGCAATAAAACGGCGTGCCAACGGCTTTTGCGATATCCGCAATGGCAACATTTTCGGCATGAAGTGCGCCGTTCGTATAGGAGAAATGATCCATCGATGATCCGCTACTTGCTGGGGGTGATCGCGGGGTTTGCCGCCGCTGGTGCGACCGGTTTCTTCGCGTCGATCGCCTCGAGTTCGCGCTCTTCGCGCGCAATATCCTCACGCTTTTTGCGCTGCTGCTCTTCGTAGGCGGGAATGTCGGCGGGGCGCAATAACGGGCGCTGCACGCCGCAGCCGGTGACGAGTAGGGTGAGAAAAATGAGAGTGGCGCTGCGCATCATACCCATGCCTTTTTGGCGGCGGCAATCGCTTCGCGCACCCGTTCGGGCGCGGTGCCACCATCGCTCGTGCGGCGCGCCACACAGGCATCAATCGCAATCGCGGCGAAAATATCATTAGTGATTTTCGGGTGTACGGCTTGCATTTGCTCAAGCGATAAATCCTCCAACCCACATTTTTTTTCTTCGGCCAGTTTTACGAGTTGCCCCGTTAAATGATGCGCATCGCGGAAAGCTACGTCCGCATGAACCACCAGCCAATCGGCCAAATCCGTCGCGTTGAGATAGCCACGCGAACAGGCTGCGCGCATCACATCCGCGTGCGCGGTCATATCCGCCACCATGCCGGTCATCGCTTTTAAGCTGAGCAGCACTTCATCACCCGCGAAAAAGAACGGGCGTTTATCCTCCTGCATATCTTTGTTATAGGCCAGCGGCAGCGCCTTCATGGTGGTGAGCATGGCAACGAGCGCGCCGATCACTCCGCCGGTTTTGCCGCGCACCAGCTCCGCCGCATCCGGGTTGCGCTTTTGCGGCATGATGGAGGAACCGCTGGTGAAGGATTCGGAGAGTTTCACAAAGCCAATCAGCGGCGATGTCCAGAACACCAGCTCCTCCGCCAAGCGGCTCAAATGCGTGGCGATGATGGAGAATGCGGCTAGCAGTTCAATCACATAATCGCGCGCGGAAACGGCATCCAGCGAGTTACGCATCGGTGCGTCAAACCTTAGTGCGGCGGCGGTCATCTCGCGGTCGATGGGGTAGGTGGTGCCCGCCAGTGCTGCCGCACCGAGTGGGCATTCGTTGAGGCGTTTTTGTGCGTCCGCAATCCGTCCACGGTCGCGCGCGAACATTTCCACATAGGCCAGCAGATGATGGGCAAAGCTGATGGGTTGTGCCGGTTGCAGATGCGTGAGGCCCGGCATCACCGTCTCGATATTTTTTTCCGCTTGCGCGATGAGCGCCGCTTGAAGTGCCTTAAGTGCCGCATCCACATGCCCACAGAGCGTGCGTGCGTAAAGCCGCAAATCGGTCGCGACCTGATCGTTACGGCTGCGCGCAGTGTGAAGTTTACTCGCCGGTTCGCCAATAATTTCCTTTAAGCGCGACTCGATATTCATATGAATATCCTCTAGCGCCGCGGTGAAGGTGAGCGCGCCGGATTCGATTTCGGCTTTCACCTGCGCGAGGCCTGTTTCAATCGCCTTCAACTCCGCCGCATTAATAATTCCAACCTTCGCCAGCATCGCCGCATGGGCAAGCGAGCCTTGGATATCCTCGGCATACAGCCGCTGGTCGATGGCGATGCTGGGGTTAATCGCGGCAAATGCATCCGCCGGGCCAAACGCATAATGCCCGCCCCACATGCTATTCGCTGCTGCTGATTTCTCGCCCATGCGAGGGTTATAGAGAGCCGACAGCCGACAGCCAAGAGCTTTTAGCTGAAAGTTGAGCGTCATCCCGGTTTGCGATAGCAATACCGGGATCTCCTGAAACGCGCTGTAAATCTTTTTTTTAAAGAGAATGCAGTGCGTTGAAGGAGATCCCGGGACACTCGCAGCAAAGCGAAGAGAGGCGAAGCCAACCCCGGGATGACAGGCTAACCGGCATGACGGGCTTACTTTGAGGTTCGTGCGCGTTGCTACAGCGCAAACCCACCCAGCACATAGGTCGGTTTCACGCCCGAAATGCGGCAGATTTCCCGCGTGTCGGCTTCGGTAATGGCTTCGCCGTAGCGGGTTTTGAGCACGCCGCCGGTGATGAGCAAACTATCGAACCCGGCATCGTTGGCACCTTTGATATCGGTCGCGGGGTTATCGCCCACGCACAGCACGCGGTTATTGCCGAGCAGCAATTTGCAGACCTGATAGACCTCGGGGAAGGGCTTGCCGATATAGGCGACCTTGCCGCCCAGCTGGGTGAATTCGGTGGCGACGGCCCCGGCGCAGAGCCACTGCGTACCGTCCTGCTTCACCACTTCCATATCGGGGTTGATGCATAGCATCGGCAAATGGAGCAACTGGAGGAGCAGGGGGACAATTTCCTCGTGCGGTTGGCCGTCGAACTCGTAGCCGGTGCAGAGGATGAAGTTGGCATGCCCGGGGTCATCGACGCGGGTATAGTTCGGCAAATCATCGAGCACGTCTTCGTCTTTGCTCGGGCCGACATAGAAATAGCGTTGTAACGGTGCATTGATTTCACCTCCCCCTCGAGGGGGGAGGTCGCCCGCCCTGTCTGCCGAAGCTTTAGCGTAGGCGGAAGGGCGGGTGGGGGTAACTTCTGGCGCGGGCAGCGAACCCCCACCCGACGCTTGCGCGTCGACCTCCCCCCTCGAGGGGGAGGTGGGCTGCGCCCGCGCCAGCAAATCATGCGCGACTTGGCCCGAGGTCACGACTTCAAGGTAATGCGATGGGGGGATGTTCAGGCGGTTCAGATTCTCCCGCGCTTTCGCCGAAACCCGCGGCGCGTTGCTTAAAAAAACGACGGGCTTGTTGAGGCTATTGAGCAGCGCCAATGTCTCCGCCGCACCGGGGTAAAGCGCCGAACCATCATGGATGACACCCCAGAGGTCGACAATGAGCGCATCATAGTTCGAGATTATTTCTTGGAGATTCATAGGGTTACTTTTCTTCATCGAAGTGTCACACACGAAAGCTGATGAAGCGTGTTAAAGTAATTACAATTAAATTCAACCAACGGTTTTAGAGAGCTGGCAAATGGCAGCAGGTGCAAGTCGTCCAACACTCACTATCAAAGAACCAAACCCAGGCACTGACGGGCTTACCGGAGCCATTCGCGTGCCGACCTCACAAGAAATCGAGTTGTTGCAGAGAATCCTTGAAAAGAATGATCGCAGAGTAACCATTAAATTGATGGAAGATGGCTTTAATGCACGGGTATTTGATGACGAGACCGATGGTTTTAAGAGTTTCCCTCCAGGATATATGGTGAATATTGACGAGAAATCCGGGGAAGGTGAGCATGGCGAGAAGTTATATTCTAGGGTGCAACCAAAAGCCGCGCGGGATAGTCTGCATGATGTGTGTTTACGTGTTCGAATTAATGACCCCGAGATAGTGGCTATCAAGCGCACAGAGGACAAAAATTCTAAGCCTAATAGAGGTATTTTTATAGGTATTGAAACGATGGGAAAGCTTTGTGCCGTAGCAGCAGAGCTCAGTCCAAAACGGTGATCTAAGCCGCCACTTCTTGCTTCAATGCCGCATCGATCAGCCCAATCGTGCCTTCAGCCCCAAATAGGGCGATGAAGCTGCCCATGCGCGGGCCTTGGGGTGAGCCCAGAAGTGTCTCGTACATGGCTTTGAACCATTCGCGCATGGTTTCTTTGCTGTAATATTTCAGGCCGATCTCGTAGATGCGGGTTTGGATTTCCTCAGCGGTGGGTAAACCTCTCCCCCCGGGAGAGGTCGGATTGCTTCCATCCCCACTCGAGGGGATGGTTAGTAATCCGGGTGAGGGCACGGTAGTAATTGGCGCCTTGCCCTCACCCGGTTTTCTAAACTCGCGTTGCTCGTTAAGCAAACCGGCCTCTCCCGTGGGGAGAGGCGCGCCCGCCGCACCGCCTTGCACCAATTCCACCAAATATTCCCGCAGCTCACCCATCGCTAGCCGTTCCGTGTCACTCGGCGCACGGAATTTTTTCGTGGGCTTCACAAAATCATGGAAGTAGCGCACCGCATAGCCGCATAATTTATCCAGCATCGGTGAGTTTTCGGGCGTGGCATTGGGGAGTTCACGACGCAGGAAGCTCCACAGCACGGATTTATCCTCGGCGTTACAGGCCGAAACAAGGTTCAGCAGCAAGCTGAACTTGATGTTGCTCTCTGGCGCGGGCGGCTTGCCTGCATGGATGTGCCAGGCGGGGTTGTCAAGAAGGGTGCTGGGTGCTGGGTGCTGGGTACTGGGTGAGGGGTCAACGTTTTCTTGCTTCCCAGAACCCAGGACCGAGGACCCAGCACCATACTTCTCCACATACCCCAGATAATCATCGACCTGCTGGGGGATCACATCGAAATGCAGTTTTTTGGCGCGGCGGGGGTTGATGAACATATACAGCGCGAGGGATTCCTCGGGCGCATAGGTCAGCCATTCATCAATGGTGATGCCATTGCCTTTCGATTTTGAAATTTTCTGGCCGTTGGCATCAAGGAACAGCTCGAACATCATTTGCTGCGGTGGTATGCCACCGGCGATTTTACAAATCGCATCATAGAGTGGCGCACTGGCTAAATGGTCTTTGCCATACATCTCGTAATCGACACTGAGCGCCGCCCAGCGCATACCCATATCGGGCTTCCATTGCAGCTTGCAATGGCCGCCTGTGACGGGCACTTCCATCTCGCTGCCATCTTCCTCAAGGTAGGTGATGGTGCCTTTTTCGACATCGGTTTTGACTACTTTCGCGAGCAGCACTTTGCCGCTGATGGGTGAAATGGGCAAAAACGGCGAATAGGTTTCGGCGCGCTCGTCGCCCAGGGTTGGTAGCATGACTTTCATCACCGCATCGTAGTTGCGCAGGATACTGAGCAGTGCGCCATCAAACTCGCCGCTTTTATAGGTCTCGGTCGAGGATTTGAACTCATAATCAAAGCCGAAATTATCGAGGAATGCGCGCAGACGGGCATTCATGTGATGGCCAAAGCTTTCATGCGTGCCAAACGGGTCGGGGATGCTGGTCAGGGGCTTACCGATATTGGCCGCAATCATTTCGGGGTTGGGCAGGCCATCGGGCACTTTGCGTAAGCCGTCGCGGTCGTCGGAAAAGCAAATCAGGCGGGTTTTGTACTTACCCTCGGTGAGTACCTCAAACGCGTGGCGCACCATGGCGGTGCGGGCCACCTCGCCGAAGGTGCCGATATGCGGTAGGCCCGAGGGGCCATAGCCCGTCTCAAACACCACCGTGCCGCTATGGTTTGGCATTGCCTGTATGCGGGTGAGCAGGGCGCGGGCTTCTTCAAAGGGCCAGGCTTTGGCGGCAAGGGCGGGGTTCATGGATACCTAAATCAAGCAAAAAGATGTGAAACGATAGGGCTGTTTAGCGAAGCACAGAGGCCATGAAAAGCGAAATCGCGCCGCGTTTTTTATCGATGCCATCGCGATGGAGAGCCTTGATCCCGCTGATGGGTTGGCAAAAACCACTTGCACCACAGAATCGATTCCCTTAGACACACTGTTGTAAAAGAACAACAACCGACTGTGTGTGTCCGAGGAATCTGTGAAAAAAACACGTCTTGCGATGGTGGTTGCGGCATCCGCTTTATTTGCTTCGCCGGTGGTTGCGGCGTCGCTGACGATGGTACAGTTCGGCTCGTTCGAAACGCGCGAAGAGGCGCAGGATCGGCTTAAAAAAATCACCAGCAAATATGGCGCGACGGTTGGTAAACTGCCGAGCAATATCCGTGAAATCAAGCTACCGCCGGATAATTTAACCGTCTATCGTACCCAGGCGGGCCCGGTCGAGAATCGGGCAGCGGCGCAGGCGATTTGTTCCGAGCTTTCGGCCAAAGGCGACGAATGCTATATCGTCCAAACCGCTGCGGCAGCGGCACCCACCGCGCCCACGGTGGAGAGTTCCGCAAGTACGGCGCTCGCGAGTGCAAGCCCGGTTGCGGCGTCAAGTTCGCTGCTGACAAGCCCTGTTGAGCCCACCGCGCCGGATGTGACCAGCAAATTATCGACCCTGAAGGAGTCCGACCTCGCCTTGCGTGATGGTGGTAACCGGGCCGCCCTTGCCAGTGTCGCCGCACCTTCCGTGCTGGGTGGCGCGGCGGATGTAAAAACAGTCGGTGCTGACGGTGCAGTGAGTGCGCTAGCCCCCCAGTCGACAGATCCGGTGAGTGCATCGGCGGTCGCTGCACCGCTTGCCGTGTCGAGCGCGACCTCCAATGCGCCGTCACCCGCCCTGGTCGCGGCGCTCGATAAAGCCGCGAAGGAACAGGAAGCCGCGGCCGTTGCACCGGTGGCCGAAAAATCGGCGGAAGTGAAAAAAGAAGGCGGATTTTGGTCGCGTTTGAATCCGTTTGGTTCGTCGCGCCAAGCCAAAGAAGCCACGCCGAAGGCTGTTGCCGCCCCCGTGATTGCGGCTCCCGCGATCGAAGCCGTGAGCGAAACACCGCTGGTTGAGTCAACAATCGCCGCGACTAAGGCGGCGCCAATCACTGACCTGCCCGCTGCGCCAACAATCACCGCTGCGCCGCTTGCGCCATCGCGCCTCACCACGCCGCGCCTCGTGACACCAACCCTTACCACGCCATCGCTTGAGCCTAAGCTCGCTACAACAGAGATCGATGTGCCGGCAAGCACGGCGATTGCGCCCGCGATTGCCCGCGCGCCGGATAAACCGGTTGCGCAGGGCGTCGAGACGGCTGCCCTTCGTCCGGAGGCTACGGCCACGTCGCGGCCGATTATTCTAGATACCACGCCGGTGATTAAAACCGCCGAGCCACTGCCGTTGCCGCCGCCACCGGCACCGCTGAACGAGGCAGACCGTAAGTTCCTTGCCGCTTCGGTCGCCACCCGAAACCAGCCGCGGCTCGACCCGATTTCAACCGGTACGATTGCCCCACCCTCGAGCATTGCGGTGGGCACGCTTGGCACCGTGGGCGTCGGTGAGCCGATTATTGTGCCGCCAACGCGCGTGCCAGGGGCGGGCCTTGCCCCACCGACGATTGCGAATGCGTCGCCACTACCCACACCCCGCCTGGCGGTGGTGCCACCGCTGAACCCGACCCCGGGGGCGAAAGCCAATTGGGCGCAAATTGGCCCGTTCGCCAGTAACGAAGAGGCGCTCGCTTTCTGGGCCAATTATCGCCAGAATCACCCGGATTTCCCGGTCGTGCGCGTACGTGCCAGCTCGCCCTATTTGCAGCAGTCACGCGGCGTGCGTCAGTCCTTCCTGAAAGTGGGGCCGATGGCCAGTTCGGCATTTATCGGATCCCTTTGCGCCAGTTTGAACGCCCAAGCATCGCTGCGGTGTGGCGCGGTGGATGAGGCGGCGGATCTTTCCACCGGCGGTGCACCTGCGACGGGCAGCCTGCTGCCCGCATCGCGCTACGCCCGCTAATCTGGCTGGTCACTTCCAATACCTGCAGGTGCGCAATGGCTGGGGATAAGTTGCAGCCGAAGAAATATTTTTCTACCATCAGTTTCACGTCAGCTTCCATGCGTATATGCATATCGCCACCGCATCATGCATGGCAGAATAATCCTCGAAGGTAGTGATTACCGTCAGGAATTATTTTTCAAACCACTCGCTAATCATTTTACGGAGTTTTCCATGAACGTTAAGTCGATCCTCGTTGCAGTTGCTGCGACCACCCTCGTTGCTTCGTCGGCATTCGCTGCTGACCTCGCCACCAAAGAAGTTGCTAAAGATGCAAAAGCAGCCGTAACCAAAGAAGTCGTGACGACCAAAGAAGTTGTTGCAACCAAAGAAGTTGCCAAAGATGCAAAAGCAGAAGTAGCAAAAGAAGAACTGAGCAAAGAAGCAAAAGATGCAGCGAAAGCCGCACCGGCTGCTGCGAAAACCGACAGCAAAGCAGCGGCTCACTAAGCCGTTTGCCATCAATTTTTACATCCTACGATGTAAAGTCATTGGAAAAAGCCCGCTTTAACAGCGGGCTTTTTTTATTCCACATTATCCGTTAGGTTCCACGTATGCGTTTACTGCTGGTCGAAGATGATGACATGCTGGGGGAGTCGCTGCAAAAAGCCTTGCAGCGCCATGCTTATGGTGTCGATTGGGCGCATGATGGCGAAGAAGCGATCGCGATGTTGGCGCATTCCCCGTTTGCGGTCGTGGTGCTCGATATCAACCTGCCCAAACGCAGCGGCCTTGAGGTGCTCGAAACCATGCGCCGTGCCAAAAATATGACCCCGGTGCTGCTGCTTACCGCGCGCGATTTACCGCAGCAAAAAGTCGAAGGGCTCGACGCGGGTGCCGATGATTATCTCGTAAAACCGTTTGACCTCGACGAGTTGCTGGCGCGCCTGCGGGCGTTAACGCGGCGCAGTGCCGGGCGTGCGGAAACCACCTTGCGCGTGGGCGAGATCGAGCTTGAGCCGGCATCTTCCGTTGTTCGTCGGGCGGGGGTTGCGGTCATGCTCACCGCCAAGGAGTTTCGTACCGCCAAGCTGCTGATGGAGCGCGCCGGCAAATTCGTCACCAAGTCGGATATCGAATACACCCTCTATAGCGCCGAAGACGCGGCGGAGAGCAACACAGTCGAAGTGACGATCTATAATTTACGCAAAAAACTAGGGACCGAGTTCATTCAAACCGTGCGCGGGGTCGGTTACCGTGTGCATACGAGCCGCTGATGCGCAGCCATACCCTCACGCGCTCGCTTTTTTTTCGCATCGCGCCGACCATTCTGGTTACCATTTGCGTGATTGGCTTACTCGCCTTCAAAGGTGCCACCCGCCAGATCGACCATGCCTACGATGCCCAGCTCATCAGCAGCGCTAACCTGCTCTGGCTCGTCGTTGAGGATGAGATGATGAATACCACGAGTTCGTTTCGGCGGATTCGCAAAATCGATCTGACCATCAGTAACCAAAAAGCCCTCAACGATTTCGCCGATGCCTACGCCGATAGCCGTATGTTTCGGGTGTGGAAAGGTGATCGCCTGGCGATGATTTCGGATGGCGCGCCCGGCGGCAATGTCTCGCGCCAAGAGGCCGGCTACGCCAATGTCGATGACGAAGAGGGCGCCTATTGGCGGATTTATAGCCTGAAGATTCCGGATACCGATATCACCGTCGAGGCGGGCGAGAAAATTCAGCTGCGCGGCTTGCTCGTCGTCAATATTTTGCTCACCCTGGCGGCACCCTTGGCGCTGCTCATTCCGGTGGTGGGGTGGTTGCTATGGGCGGGTATCAGCTCCGGCCTGGGGACGATCCGCGCGCTGATGGCGCAAATCCGCAGCCGCTCGCCGGATGATTTATCGCCACTTGTTCTTGCCCGCGTGCCACGTGACCTTGCGCCGCTCGGTCAATCCATCAACCATTTGCTGCAAAAACTCGAGCATTCGTTCAACGCCGAGAAGCGCTTTACCGAGCATGCGGCGCATCATTTGCGCACACCACTGGCCACCTTGAAGCTGCAGTTACAAATGCTCGAGCAAGCGCGCAATGCCGCCGAGCGCGCGTCGCTGCTGGGTGATTTACGAGCCTCGATCGAGCGGGCGGCGCGCCTTGTTGGCCAGTTACTGACCTCGACGCGGGTGAGCCATCAGCCGATTACGCGCGTGCCGATCAACCTCAAGCCCAGCGTCATTGCGATGATCGAGGAGCTAGCACCGCTCGCCGCACAAAAGCAGATCGCGCTCGCGTTCGAGGGGGCGGATGATCTCGTCGTCATGGCGGATGATGTGCTGCTGCGCTTGCTCATCGGCAACATCATCGAGAATGCCATCAAATACACGCCCGAGCATGGCGCGGTGCAGGTGGCCTTAAGCGGCGATGTGGGGCAGGTGCGCTGTGTCGTCACCGATTCCGGGCCGGGGATTGCACCCGAGGAGCGCGCCAATGTGTTCCAGCGCTTCTACCGCATCAGCACCCCGCGTACGCAGGGCACCGGGCTTGGCCTTGCCATTGTGGCGGAAATTGTGGCGCGGCTCTCGGGCACGATTACGCTTGGCGAGCCAGCAACGGGCACGGGCTTGCGGGTCGAGATTGTGCTGCCGCGCGCCACGGAATATAAATCTGCTATCTAGCACGATTATTCAATCTATACTGATTGCGGGTAACTCTCTGGTTTTGTCATTCCCGCCTACGCGGGAATGACAAGATGGTAAAGTTATGGTTCGTATCGACGATAATAGGAGCATGCGTATGAAAGCCATTCTACTGGCCGGCGGGGCTGGCTCGCGCCTCTATCCGCTCACCCTGGTTGCGAGCAAACAGCTGCAAGCGGTCTACGATAAGCCGATGATTTATTACCCGCTGACGGTGCTGATCGCCTCGGGCATTCGCGAATTTTGCCTCATCTCGACCCCGGCGGATTTACCCCGCTACGAGCAATTGCTCGGTAATGGCAGCCAATGGGGCATCGCCATCACCTACCGCGAACAGCCCAAACCCGAAGGCATTGCGCAAGCGCTGCTGATTGCCGAGGATTTTATCGGCCCCGATGCGGTGACGCTGATGCTTGGCGATAATATCTTTTTCGGCGGCGACGCCTTCCCGCGGGCGATGCGCGATTTCAAGGGAGGCGCGACGATTTTCGCCTACCATGTGCGCGACCCCGAGCGCTACGGCGTGGTGGAATTCGACGCGCAGGGCCAGGCGATCTCGATCGAGGAAAAACCCAAACAGCCGCGCAGCAGCTATGCGGTGCCGGGGATTTATATCTACGGTAACGATGCGGTCGCGCTCACCAAAACGCTCACCCCATCCGCGCGCGGCGAGCTTGAAATTACTGATCTCAACCGCCTCTACCTCGCTCGTGGTCAGCTCAAGGTGGCGCGGCTTAACCGGGGGTTTGCCTGGCTTGATGCCGGCACCTCGACCGCATTGCAGGAGGCATCGGCCTATATTGCAGCGGTCGAAAATCGCCAGGGACTCAAGATTGGCTGCCCCGAGGAAGCGGCGCTGGTGCGTGGGTTTTTATCACTCGCCCAGTTCGAGGCGCTGGTCGAAGCCTTGCCGCACTGCGAGTATCGCAGCTACTTACACACCGTTGCCGCGGAGATGCGTGCGGCCAAGATCTATGGCGGCGCGTAGGCGTCAAGCCGTTGATCGAGGATGTCGCGCATCAGCTGGGCAAAGGAATCATGGGTGGCGGGGCGCTCGAACAAGGCATGATTTTTTGCTGAAATTTCACCGCGTAGCCGCGTAGCCTCGGCCGGGTTATGCGCGAGGGCGACGGCCTTCGCCGCATAATCGGCAAGGCTGGTGGCGATCGGTGCATCGGTAATGCCCATGAGGCGATAATAGGCCTGCACCACCCGCCCGCGCATATATTCATCGGGCAGGGTGACGATCGGTAAGCCCAAGCCAAACGCGTATTGCGCGGTGCTACCGGCGCCGAAATAAATAGTGTCAAGCAGCGCATCCGCCGTGTTCATCACGCTGAATAGGGCCTCAAGCGGCAGCCAGGGCATGAAGATCACCCGCGCGGGATCGCAGCGGCGGGTAATGCGCTGCTGTAAGGCATTGCTGGTTTGCTGCTGCTGAAAATCCTGGAACAGGACAATGACCGCCTGCTCGTCGCGCATCAAAATATCGGCCAGCACCCCGTCAAAATCCGGGTGAAATTTCTGGATCGCCATCGGGCAAACATACAGTTTCTTATCGAGAGGCAGTTTGAGTGCCGCGCGTGTAAGCCAGGCACTTGGCGGCGTTGGACGGGCAAAGAGCGTGTCGATCCCCTCACGGCATAAAAGCCGCTCGCTGTAGCGAGCCTGCGCGCCCGTATGTTCATAGCCGCGCGTGGAAATAAAATAATCGATCGTGTCGATCCCGGTTGTATCCGGGTGGCCTTGCAAGCAGCATTGATGCGGCGCCAGGCGCGCCATGGCGAGGTAATGCGTCATCGCATCCATCCCGATATCGGGATAGACCAGTATATCCAGCGCGTGCGCGGCGATGGCCTCACGCGCCGAGGCGATCGTTTTAGGCAGCGAGACGATGGGAACATTGGCATCGATGATCTGCTGGATTTTGTCGTCCATCACATGCGCGAGGTTAAAAAACGTCACCGAGAATCCGGGCTCGTGGGCGAGGTCGATCATCACCTGGCGGTAGCAGCTACCCACCGAATGATGATACATATAGCGCGAGACGAAGCCGACGCGGATCGTGCTGTCATCGCGCGTGAGCGCAGCTTTGCAATGGGGCGCGGTATAGGTCAGCATCGGCGCGACACTGCGTAGCATGCGTATGTATTTCTGCATCAACGCCTTGTTGTCGCGGTGATGAAACGCCAGCTGAAAAATCGGCTGGAAGCTGAGCTGTTCGATATCGATCCGCGGCTTTTGCGCAATCAAGCGGTCAACCGACGCCTCGAACGCTTCGCGCACCGCATCGATATCCTCGGCGCTATCATGCAGGCGCGGCAGGTAAAGCTCGTAGAGAATGCGAAAACTCTCGGGCACGCGGTGTGCTTTGAGCAGGGCCTGATAGACGCTTTCGGCCTCGCTGCGGCGATCATTGACTTTGAGCGCGAAGGCATAAAATTGTTTCAAGGTTGCATCATCAGGAAAACGCGGCAGCACCTGCTCGAGATACGCCGGTACCATATGGGCCTGGTTAAAACACATCAGCTGGGTGGTGAGCTCGCCATGGGTTTTGGGGTTGTTCGGTGCGATCTGGGTCGCGCGCTGTGCCAGTTCAATGGCTTCGTTGCCACGGTTTTGCGCCTCGAATAATTTGCACAGCATGAGGTAGCTGTCGATGTGGGTGGCATCCGCCGCGATCGCGCGCTGGTAATAGTCATGGGCCTGCTCGTAATTGCCGCCGCTATGTAAAATATAGCCGACATGATGCAAGGCTTCGGCATGCTGCGGCTGAATGGCCAAAAGGGCACCCAAACAATCAAGCGCCTCCTGCGCGCGGTGCTTCTGCATCGCGCTAAGTGCGCGTTTCATCAGTTGACGGGCAGAGGCAGCGGGTGGGGGGGTGGCCATGGGTTTGCTCATCCTAACGCGAGAGAATCATATCGAGTGCGTCGGCTACAGATTGCAAGTGATCGCGCGGGATATCGACATAAAACGGTAGCGAGACCATCGAGGCCCCAAGCCGCTGGGTGACGCGCAGATCGCCGCGCGGATATTTCGCATAGGCCGGCTGGAGATGGCAGCCTTTATCCCACCATTGCCGGGCCTTGATGCCGCGGATTTGCAATTGTGAAATCACCCGGTCGGCGGTCGGCGTCGCCAGGCGAATATTGCAGGTCGAGCTCACTGCATCCTCGGGAAACCATAGCTGAAATCCGTGCCGGGCGGCGACCGTGGCCAGTGCTGCCTTGCAAGCCTGGGTGGTGGCGAGCCACTGCTCGCGTCGTGTGGGCCAAATATCAAGCCCGGCGAGCGCGACCGCAGCGGTATATTCGCTCATTTTCGAGTTGATGCCAGGGATGGAAATGCGCCGCGTGTAGTAGCCGAAATTGGTTTGCTCGTGCACATGGCGCAACAGCGCCGTATCGCGCGAGACGATGACCGCCCCTTCGCCCGCACCGAGAATTTTGGTCGCATGCATGCTGAACACGA
Organism: uncultured Azospirillum sp.; assembly: GCA_964652475.1. Lineage (GTDB taxonomy): Bacteria > Pseudomonadota > Alphaproteobacteria > Rickettsiales > UBA3002 > QFOX01. Next base: position 9,335 of record CAZZCK010000008.1, on the reverse strand, counting down.
CGGCGGTTTTGCCAAAGTGCATATGACGGAAACTGTCGAAGCAGGAGGCGGCATCCACCACTACGGGGATCGAGGTTTCGGCGGTAAATTGATCCCACGCCGCGATATCAACCGGCATGCCAAACGGTGCGACGACCATGACCGCGCTGATGACCCCATCGATGGTTTTGATTTGCTCTTTCACCATGGCGGGGGTGAGCGCCCAGCTTGCCTCATCCACATCAATGAAATAGGGCGTGAGCTCGGCCGCAATCGCCGATGCCGGGGTGGCGACAAACGTCCAGGAAGGGACGAGGCATAAACTGTCTTTTGGCAAATTCAGTGCGCGCAACACGCTGATGAGGCCCGCGGTCGCACTCGCCGCCGTGATCGTACATTCGGCGGTGACGCCAAAATGGCTGGCCAACCGTCCGCGCAATTCCTGCTCAAGCGGGCCGAAATTACTGTACCAGCGCGCCGCATCGATGCGCTTCAAATAGGGCGCAATATCCTCGGCGCTGGGTAATAATGGCCGCAGTAATTCAATTGTTTCCACCGGTTCGGGTGTGGCGTGTGGCGGGTGGATAGCAAGGGTTGGCATAGCATTCTCCTTAGAAAAAAGGCGCGGTCACCATATCGACGCGGTATATCATGCCGCCGTAAGTCATCATTATACTCCATTCACTTTAATTTATGTAAAAATCTCCGGTTTCTTGTCATTCCCGCGAAGGCGGGAATCTCCTTGAGAGCAGTGAAGGAGATTCCCGCCTTCGCGGGAATGACAAACGGGTAAGTTTTCTATCAAATCGACGATAACGAAGCTTCGAATTACAAAGAAGCAAGTCTCATACCAACCGAGGATGGATGGGAGAAAATCATCACGCGCGCGCAAAAATCCTTGCAATATCCTGCGCGTCGAGCAGGCGGTAATCGCCTGCGGCCAGATCCTCGGGCAGCGCGAGCCCACCGACCGATTCGCGGTGCAGCGCTTCGACATGATTACCAACGGCAGCAAACATGCGCCGCACCTGGTGGTAGCGTCCTTCATGCACAACAAGGCGCGCGGTCGTGGGCGAGAGCATCTCGAGCTGCGCGGGGGCGAGGGGTGTGGTTTCACGTTCAAGCATCAGCGTACCACTTGCGAATATCGCTGCCTCGTTGCCATTCAGCGGGCGGGCAAGGGTGGCGCGATAGGTTTTCGCCACCTGCTGTTTGGGCGAAATAACTTTGTGCAATAATGCGCCATCATCGGTGAGTAGCAAGAGGCCCGAGGTTTCTTTGTCGAGCCGCCCGATGCTCGAAAGCTGCGGGTCGCGCCGCTTCCAGCGGCTTGGCAGCAGGTCATAAATCAGCTTGCCGGATTCCTTGTGCGAGCAGGTAACACTGAGCGGCTTATGCAGCATCACCACCATGCCGGGCAGCGGGTCGATCATCGCACCATCGATCGTCAGGCGCGCGCGCAAGCCTTCCTCGAGCGTGATTTTCATGCGCGTATCGGGCACCGGCGCACCATCGATGCGCAAGCGATCCGTCGCGGCGAGAGATTCAATTTCGCGGCGCGAGCCGTAGCCCATACCAGCCAGTAATGTATCGATGCGGGTGATATGACTCATCTGTTTTTATTTTCTAACGTGGGGTAGTTGATGGCTCTATCGTCATTGCGAGCGCTTAGCGAAGCAATCCACCTTGGCCATACTAAGGAAGATGGATTGCCACGGCCCTGAAAAGGGCCTCGCAATGACGATAAAAAAACAATTTTGGCGGCTGTAATCATCATCTCATTTCACACAGTTAAAAATCTTGAATCCAGCATCATCGGCAAGCAAGCGATAGCTCGTAAAACATTCGCTCAGCAATGCCTCGTAGGGCAAATGCCGATTCGCCACCAGCCAGCATTGACCACCGGTTCTGAGCATGGCGGATGCGGCGCGAATGAAGGCATGGCCGAGGGATTTATCCTCCATGCCCGCATCGTGAAATGGCGGGTTCATGACCACGAAATCAAGGCCGGTTGGTAATACTGCGTCGCGTACATCCGCCCAGATGAACGCGGCGCGCGGGTCGGGGATGTTGCGCTCAGCGGCGTCAAGCGCGCGGCCATCGCGCTCGATCAGCGTGAGGGATGTGACGCTCGGGGATTGAAGCACCGCGCGGCTGAGCACGCCAATGCCTGCGCCGAGATCCACCCCCGCGCCGGATAATGCAGGCAAATGGGTGAGCAATAGCGCGCTGCCATCATCGATGCGATCCCAGCTGAATACGCCGGCCTGAGTCCATAACCCATGCGCGGGGTGAATCTGCGGGTTGCCCGCTGCAATGGCGTCATCCACCCCGAGCAATATTGGCGGGCGCGTGGTGGTAACAATGCGGTGGTGCTGACGCGGTGCATCGACCACCACGCAGCCAAAGGTGCGCAGTTCATCCGCCAAGCGGCTGCCGCCCTTATCCTTGCGGGCGAGCGCAACCAGCCCGCCACCGATGGCAAGCGCGCGGAGTATGCGCGCCACCACATAGCGGCGCTCGATGCGGTTGGCCGGGGCATAGATCACGGCGCTCGCGACGCTTTCGGGCGTGATCTCCATGATGCAGCGGCTGCCCACCATCCAGGGTGAACATTGCGCCGCACCGTCGGGAATCGCCACCAGGTTCAGCGGTGGTTCACCATAAAGCAAATGCTGTGTAGGTTGGCTCATGATTGTAATCATAGTTTAGTGTAAAGCATTTTCCTATCGTCATTGCGAGGAGGCCATCAGGCCGACGCGGCAATCCAGATGAATAGATGGTTATTCAGCGCTGAAGACTCTGACCATGCTTGATTGCCGCGGCCTAACGGCCTCGCAATGACACTACTTTGCGAATAGTTGCACCCATCCGCGCATGGGGCTATGAACGGCGCATGAACCCTGATCTCGCCATTGCTGAACTGTGTGACGCGCTGCTCGATGCCGTCGCGCGCGGCAGTTTGGTGATGCTGACACTGAGCAAGCCCACCCCAACGGCGGGGGACATAAAATCGATCGATATTCGCCCGATTATGATCAAGCGCGAGCTGAAGCTCAGCTTCACCACCCACCACCGCACGCGCGATGTGGTGAAGAATTATGCGCCGCACGACGCGGTCGAACTGGTTGCTTCGCAACTGACCGAGCATTTTGCCGCCGCGCAATTACGCGCGACAACTGGCGATATGAAGCTCGTGCGGCGCGAGGGCCATTGGCAGGTGAGCCGCCACGTGGCACAGGTGACGGATACACCCGTGTTGACGCATGACCGCGCCAAATCCCGCCTCATCAGCAGTGCCGGCAAGCCTTATCTCCATGCGCTTGGTATTACCGATGCGAAGGGGGTAGTGCTAAAAACGGCGCAGGATAAATTTCGTCAGATCAATAAATACATCGAGATTTTGGATGGACTGCTCGGCCAATTGCCGCCGCGCGAGACGCTGCGCATTGTCGATATGGGCGCGGGCAAGGGCTACCTCACCTTCGCGCTCTATGATTACATCACGAATACGCTCAAGCGGCGCTGCGACATGGTGGGGGTCGAGTTTCGCGCCGATCTGGTGGCCAAATGCAATGGCATTGCAGCGGCGGCAGGCTTCAAGGGGTTGCGCTTTGTGGAAGGCAGCATCGCCGCCTATGACTGCACCGGTGCGGATGTGGTGATCGCGCTTCATGCCTGCGACACGGCGACGGATGATGCGATCGCCAACGCGGTGAAGACAGGTGCGGCACTGATTGTGGTCGCCCCCTGTTGCCACAAGCAAATCCGCCGGGCGATGGCGAAACCCGCCACCGACCACCCGCTGCATTTCATGCTCAAACATGGCACCTACGCCGAGCGTATGGGCGAAATGGTGACGGATGCCATCCGCGCACAAATCATGGAGCGGGAGAATTATCACACCAAGCTATTCGAGTTCATCGGCGGCGAGCATACGCCCAAGAATGTCATGATTGTGGGGGTGAAAGCGCGCGAACCACTCAGCGAAAAAGCCCGCGCCGCGATGGTTGAATCCATCACCGCGAGCAAGGCCCAGTTCGGGATTGAAGCCCATCAGCTCGAGCGGCTGTTGTTGGGCTTAATCAAATAACAGGGGTGGCCCTTCCCATTGCTTTAATAGCAGCTTGCCTTGAAAGGTAGGCGCCTTACCCTTACCTCCCCCTTGAGGGGGGAGGTCGCTCCGACAGGAGCGGGTGGGGGTTGCTTACTCGCCGATAACTGACCGCCACCCGTCGCTCACGCGCCGACCTCCACCCTCAAGGGGGAGGTAAGGGTAGTTTTTCTCGTTACTTTCTAGGCACTGCGCATCGGTTGTGCTAGGAACATCCCATGGACACAGAAATCATCATCGCCGGTGGCGGCCTGGTCGGTAATGCGCTGGCGATTGCGCTGGCGCAAGGCGGCATGAAGGTGGCAGTGATTGACCCACTGCCGCGCGACGCACAAATCGCCACCAGTTTCGATGGGCGCACGAGTGCGATTTCATCCGGTTCGGTGCGCATCCTCAGCCATCTGGGGGTGTGGCCGCATATTGCGCCGCATGCGCAGCCTATTCATGATATTCGCGTCTGCGATCAGGATAAGCCCGGCTTCGTGCATTATTCGGATGCCGATGTGGGCGAGCCATTTGGCTATATTGTCGAGAATTACATTCTGCGCAGCGCTTTGTTTCGTGCGCTCGAAGCTGAGGGCAATATTCGCATCCTCCACGCGCGGGTGACGGGCTTTGAAACCAGCGCAAGTAGTGCAACCGCCATGCTTGATTCCAGCGAAACCATCACCGCACCCCTGCTGATTGCCGCGGACGGGCGCTTCAGTAAATTGCGCGAACAGGCAGGTATTAAACAGCGGATTATTGACTACAAACAAACTGCGATTGTGTGTGTGGTGGAGCATGAAAAACCGCATGATGGCTTAGCGCTCGAGAAATTTTATCCCGCCGGCCCCTTCGCCTTGCTGCCGCTGAAACCTATGGGCTTAAGCAGTGCTGCGGGCAAGCCCTCTCCCCTTGCGGGAGAGGGTTGGGTGAGGGGGCTGGATAGTGAGGCGCTTAATTCCACCGCCCCCTCACCTAACCTCTCCCGCGAGGGGAGAGGAACGACGGAGTGTGTTGATAGTGTGTCGGCTGATTATCAGCATTACCCGAACCGCAGCGGCGTGGTCTGGACCGAGCATGAGCGCGATGCACCGCATTATGTCGCACTCAGCGATGATGATTTTAACGCCGAACTGCAGCGCCGTGTCGGTATGGGTGCGGATAATTACTGGGGGCGAGTGTTGGCCACGGGCAAGCGGTTTTCCTATCCCCTCAAACTCATGCATGCCGAGCAATTCGTCGCCCATCGCTTCGCCCTCGTGGGGGATGCGGCGCATGGCATTCACCCGATTGCAGGCCAGGGCGTCAACCTTGGCTACCGCGACGTGGCGGTGCTTGCCGAGCTACTCATCGAGCAACGCAAACTCGGCCTCGATCTGGGCAGCGACGCGCTGCTGGCCCATTACCAGCGCTGGCGGCGATTTGATTCCTTCAGCATGACTGCGAGTACGGATATTTTGAATCGCCTGTTCAGCAATAACCTGCCTGGGTTATCACTCATTCGTCGTGCGGGGCTGGTCGCGGTCGAGCACATGCCGCCGCTCAAGCGCTATTTCATGAAACACGCCATGGGCATGATTGGCGATTTGCCGAACATGATGCGGGATGATAAAGTGGCGTAGGACTTCAGGACAAAAAGTCATGAAACTGTCATAAACTTCACCAGAAGTTCAGCTACAATAGGTGCATGAACCATCCTAAACATGCAGCTTACTCGAAATGGAAGGTACATTATGGCTGTGCTTCACGCGCGTTGCGAGAGCTCCGCGTGCCAAAAGGAAACGTTGTTGAAACTGAGGGCTTGATAAGGAATAGTGAGTTCTCTACTTGTAGACACACATTGGATAGTCTGAATGCGAGACTTAATCCAATACCAGATGGAGAGTGTGAAGTTGGGTTTGTGTCGGAAACGCCCATAGGTCGGTTACAGCACGAAGCTAGTTCACTGCTAACGGCAGTGATACTCGTGACTGATAACAATGTGCCGAATGAAAATGCGCTTAACTCTATTATTGAAACAGCGCCGAAGCTTATCAAAGCGATTGAAGACACAAAAACTCAGATTGCTGAGAATTCAATAGTTGGGCCGGATGGTAAGGATCCAATAGTTAGTTTAGGAGAGAGAAAAAAAATTGAATCATTGCTTGGTATTCTGGGTAACGCCACCAAATGGTTTGCTACTAGTGCTGAAGGTGAACTGAACTATAAACATCGGAATATACCTTGGAAGCAACGAATTGGCACAGCGGTTAAAGATCAAGGTAATGTGGTCCAAAATAATGATATAATTATCGGCTAAACACGACTCTGACTTTACAATCTTGTTTTTAACCCGCTAACCTCACCCCATGCAGCCCCTCACCACTCAGCACATCCTCGCCCAGCTTGTCGCGTTTGATACGACCAGTAGCGGCAGCAATTTGGCGCTGATCGAATGGGTGGAGGAGTATCTCAAGCCCTACATCGACCCTCTCGCGCCCAACGGCATCCATGTAAAGCGCGTGGTGGAAACGAGCGAACAGGGCGTCAAAAAATCGGCGTTACTGGTGCGTATTGGGCCGGATGTGGAAGGCGGTATTGTGCTTTCCGGCCATACGGATGTGGTGCCGGTGACGAACCAACAATGGCACGGCGGTAAGGGGGCTGAAACGGCATTCACCTTAAGCGCGCGCGACGGTAAACTCTATGGCCGGGGTGCGGCGGATATGAAGGGGTTTATCGCCACCGCACTCGCCCACGTGCCCGCATGGGCGGCAATGGATTTGAAACGCCCGGTCTGGCTCGCGCTTTCGTATGATGAAGAAATTGGCTGCAAATGCGCCGAGCCGATGGCGGTCGAATTCACCCAGCACTCCATCAAACCGCAGCTGATTATTGTCGGCGAGCCAACCATGATGCAGGTGGTGGATGAGCATAAGGGGATTGATTCCTTCGAGACGATCATCACTGGCCGCGAGGGCCACTCGAGCGCGCCGGATGCGGGGGTGAACGCCGCTTACATCGCCGCCCATCTCACGCTTGCGATCGAAGAACTGAACGCGGTGGAGCGGGCAAATGCCAAGCCAGAAAGCGCCTTTGCGACACCCTACAGCACGGTACATGCGGGCATTCTCAGTGCCGGTGTGGCGCGCAATATCATCCCCGGTACGGCGGTCATTCGCTGGGAAGTACGGCCCATGCCGGGGGCGGATGTGAACGAAATCATCGCCAGTTTTTATGAAACGAGCGTAGAACTTAAAGCCCGCTACCCCGGCTGCACGATTGAAACCCAGCGTTTGGGGCAGGTGCATGGCCTCAAAAAACTGAGCCATGATGCGCCGTATCTGACGCTTGCCATGCATCTGGCCGGCAGCAATGCTGCACCCGGCGCGGTGTCATACGGCACCGAGGGCGGGGCGTATGGCGCGTATGGATTCCCGACCGTGATCTGCGGCCCCGGCAGCATCGACCAGGCGCACGGGCCGGATGAGTTTATTAGCCTCGAACAGCTTGAAAAAGCCGCCGGCATGATGGCGCGCATCGGCGAGGTGTTGGTGCGGGATTCGTAATTCGATGGTTCGTTATTCGATGATTCGAGGCATAGCACAGAGCTGCCATGGGTAATGATGTCCCCTTGGCTTTATAGTCGATTGGAATAAGAATCTTACAATTTGTCATTCCCGCGAAGGCGGGAATCTCCTTCCTTGGCTCAAGGGGATTCCCGCCTTCGCGGGAATGACAAAAATCAGAGAGTTGTGCAGAAATTAAACGAAATCACTATACCTTTCAGCTACTCTTCACTTCCTTTTCACTGAATACCGAATACCCAATACTGAATTCCCACCCTTGCATCGCCCCGGTAAGGCCTCTATAGTCGCCCCATGTTTACCAAAACCACCCGCCAAATCAAAGTCACGGCCAGCCCGAATTTCCTCGCGGATCACTCGGAGCCGATCGATAGCCATTACGTCTGGGCTTACACGATTCAGCTCGAGAATACCGGGCAAGAAGCGGTCAAGCTGCTCAATCGCCATTGGAAAATTATGGATGCCAAAGGCCTCACCCACGAAGTGCGCGGCGCGGGCGTGGTGGGCGAGCAGCCAGTGCTCAGGCCCGGCGAGGTGTTTTCCTACACCTCGGGCACGTCGCTTGGCACTGCCTCGGGCGTGATGCTGGGGGAATATGAAATGGTTACCCCCACGGGCGAACATTTCGAGGTCGAAGTGCCCGCATTTTCGCTCGATAGCCCCTTCCAGATGGGCCGGCCGAACTAAACGGCTTTGCCGTTTAGTTGGTTGTTGAATATTCCGAGTTGGTCTGCTGACCAACTCTCCATGCAGCTTTGCTGGCTGATGGCTCGCTCGCCCAGCTCGCCACACCTGGCCTCTTCAGTAGCAAGCAGTTTGCCGCTTTACGAATCCGTCATCTAAGGCCTTGTCCGGGGATCTCCTGCAGCGTGCATCGGCCAGATTCGCAGAGATCACACTAAAACGATGATAAAACGCTTAAAAACCGAGTAAAAATCAGTGAAAATCATCAAAAAATGGGGCAAAAAACCCCAAAGAATCGGTCAAAAAACCAGCAAAAAACGAGCAAAAAATGATAAAAACCACCCAAATTGTCATACAATCGTCACAATTCTTATGCTATAGTTGAGAGTGAGGAGAAGTGGATGGCTGACGGCCCTACAGGACCCGATTTTGGTGCATTACTATCGTTGATTAAGTCTTCCGAAGGGCAAGGCGGGTCAGGATGCGCACCGATATTGATGGGGTTGCGCCTCGACCAAAATGTCGGTGCAGGGTTAACGATTCAAGGCCGAGGTTTCGGTGAAAAAATGGTCAATCAACTTCCACAAGGTAAGCTAGGTCTGTTTGCCAGCTTATTTAAGCAGATGGGCCTGACTCGAGAAGAAGTATGCGGTGGTCTTCAAAAAATAAACAGTGCAGGAGCGCTGCAGCCCATGCCGTTCCAACAAGCCAGTATTGCCGATATTAATGGTCCAGGCCCTCTTCCAGGCGGTGGTGGGTCATTCGCCTCGATGGTTGGTGGTCCATCTGGCGGTAGCGGTGGTGGTATAGATTTCGTCTAACGCCCCTCCATTGACCGGATTTGCGGTCTGCTCACGGCTTCGACAGTGCCGATCTTCTGTCCTTCTTGCCCGGTGCATTTCCCCGCTTGCAATTTTCTTTTCCTTGCGTATGGTGGCGCCCCGAACGATAGGTGAGCGGGCGTAGCTCAGTGGTAGAGTGTCACCTTGCCAAGGTGAATGTCGAGA
>CAZZCK010000007.1:46317-55691 GCA_964652475.1 uncultured Azospirillum sp. | reverse complement strand
GCGCGTATTGAAGTCACCTTCGCGATCGACGCCGATGGCTTGCTGACCGTGGCGGCGAAGGAACTGCTGACCGGCATCGAGCAAAAAATCGAGGTTAAACCCTCGGTTGGCCTTGCCTTCGAGGAAATCGAACGTATGGTGAGCGAAAGCATGGAGCATGCGCGCGCCGATATCAGTGAACGCTTGCTGATCGAAGCAAGGGTGGAGGCCGAGCGGGCGCTGAACGATGTGATGTCGGCGATTGCGGCCGACCATGCCGTGCTCAAACCGGGGGAGGAAGGCATGATTCAAGGCCAGATCACCCGGGTGCGGGAGATGATGGCGGGTACAAACCGCGAGCGGATCGACCATGAGGTGCAGCAACTCAATGCACTGGTTGGGCCGTTTGCTGAGCGGCGGATGAATATCGCGATTGCGGGTGCGCTGGCCGGAAAAAATGTGGATGAAGTGAATTAACGCAAATTAAGTGAGATGGTATGACGAAAATTATTTTTGTTGAAGCGAATGGCCAGGAAAAAATAGTCGATGCCCCAAACGGCATTTCGCTGCTCGAGGTGGCGCATAAAAACCAGGTGGCACTGGAGGGCGCGTGCGAAGGATCGCTCGCCTGTAGCACCTGCCATGTGATTGTCGATGAGGCGTTTTATAAGCAGTTGCCGAAAGCAAGCGACGACGAAGAGGATATGCTCGATTTGGCGTTTGGCCTCACCCACACCTCGCGCCTGGGCTGTCAGATCATGATCAACGATAGCCTTGATGGCTTGCGCGTATCGCTGCCAGCGGCCACCCGCAATATGCAGGTCGATAAAAAATAATGAGTGATTCCAACCATTCCATGATCGATGCCGCACCCGCTAGCCGCACAAAAAAACGCCGCCTGTGGCTGATGATTGCAGGTGCCGTGGCGCTGGCGCTGATCGGATTTTTTGCCTCGCGCGCGGGGCTGGATAAGGCGCTTGTTAAGCAGCAGCTCGATGATTTTATCGCGCAGGTGAAGGAGAAGGGCCAAGCGCAGGGCCGTGATATTACGATCACTTATGGCGAATTAGCGGTGGTTGGCCGCTTTGCCGCCAAGCATGTGGTAGTGCACGACCCGGTGCTCAGCATTCAGCCAAGCAATCGCACTGCCCCTAAACCCGGCGAAAAACCAGTGGTGAACGGCTTGCGCATCACTACCGATCGGCTCGAAATTTATCCCGATGCGATGGATGTCTCGCGCCTAAGGATTGAAGCGCCAACGCCCATTCGTTTCGCCGATATCGATGCGCCGGATCATCTGTTACTGTCGGTCAAAAGCAACGTTGCGCCGATCGTCATCGTGGGCCATAAAACGCTTGGCGATACGCTCTATCACCATGTGAGCTATCAATCGCCCAGCGAGATGGAGTTCACCTATCTGCGCGAACGTCACGCGAAGGGGGTGGAAGACCAAACCCCGGATCTATCGCCGGTTTATGAAACGCTCAGCATCAGCATGGCCCCGGGCGGTGCGATTGATAGTAGTATGGCGGCGGATGCGAGTGGCCTTGGCCGGATCAATGTGGCGATGCAAGCGGTGAAGCTCATCCCGAAAGCGGCGCCGCAAGGGGCGATCACGATTGCGGAAATAACGGGCGAGTGGAGCAATCAGCTCAACGATAAAAAACTCAACGTGGTGCATGCGCTGGCAAGTATCGGCCCGATTACTGCGGATATTCCGACCGTACCGTATTTGCCGATCGCGCTTCATCTCGATGCGACTTATGAAGGGGCGATGCCCAAAAACGCGCAGGCGATCGCGAGTATCCAGTCGCCTGATTCGTTGATTACGCTCAAGCAATTCAGCCTCACCAGTAAAGACGCGAGCCTGAGCGCGACAGCCAATTTTACGGCTAGTGCGAGCGATGTATTGCCCGTCGGCACCGCGAATATGACGCTGACGAATATACCGTTTGTGATGGGTGAGCTCAGAAAATATAAGGTGCTGAATGCGCGCAATGAGGCAGTGGTGCAGCAGCTGCTGCAGTTGCTGACGGGTAAGCCCGTGGCCGAGATCAGGGATGCGGTGATCCCGATCGAACGCGCGCGCGGTGGGGCGTTCAGGATTGGGCAAACAACCTTTGAGGAATTGTTTACCGTGCTGCTCAAAGGGGCGTGGCAATTGCGCCCGGCGGCGAGTGAGCCACCTATGGGAGCGCCGGCGAGCATTGCTCCCGAAGCGCCGCAAAGCCTGAACCAAGGGCATGTTCCGCGCTTGCCACCGGCGGGTAAGCCGCGCCTCGCACCGATCGAAATTTTGGATCAAAGCGTGCGCGGATAAATCTTTTTCTCATGAATATAAAGGTTGGTTATGGCCAAAAAACCGATTGCTGAAAAGAAATCTGCCACGAAATCCAAGCCACTTCCGGTGTGGGATTTAAGCGATTTTTACAACGGTCCGAGCGACCCGGCGGTCGTGCGCGACATCAAAACGCTCGAGAAAAAAGCGGCGGCTTTTGCCAAGAATTATGTCGGTAAGCTCGCCAAACTAACGGGCGATGATTTGGCCAAAGCCGTGGCTCAATATGAAAAAATTCAGGATAGTTTGGGCCGAATTGGCAGCTATGCGCAGCTGCTTTACGCCAGTGACATGAGCGCACCCGCCAACACGCAGTTTTATCAAAATGCGCAGGAACAACTGACGGTGATCTCAAGCCAGCTCATTTTCTTCAGCCTTGAAATCAATAAGCTCAGCGATGCAACGCTGGCGAAAGCCATCAAGCAATCGAAAACGCTTGCCCATTATACGCCGTGGCTCGATACGGTGCGCAGCTATAAGCCCTATCAACTCAGCGATGAACTCGAGGGCTATATCCACGAAACATCCGTCACGATGAGTGCCTGGCAGCGCTTGTTCGATGAGAGCATCAGCCGCTTGGAATTCACCGTCGATGGTAAAAAACTAAGCGAGCCGGAAGCACTTGATTTGCTCTCGGGCGTGGATGGCAAGAAGCGCAAAAGCGCCGCGAAAGAGATTGGCCGCGTGTTTGAGGTGAACGCGCCCTTATTCGCGCTCATCACCAATACGCTCGCCAAGGCAAAACATATCGAGGATGAAAAGCGTGGCTTTGCCCGCCCCATCAGCAGCCGGAACGTGAGTAATCAGGTGGAAGATGCGGTGGTCGATGCGCTGATTGCGACCGTGCAGAAGAATTATAAAAACCTCTCGCATACATACTACGCGTGGAAGGCCAAGCAGTTCGGTAAAAAAACGCTCGATTACTGGGATCGTAACGCACCACTGCCAAGTGCTGGCGACAAACGCATCGCGTGGGCGGATGGGGTGAAGTTGGTACGCGCAGCATACCATGCCTTCTCGCCCGAACTGGCCAAAGTGGGTGACAAATTTTTCGACAATGCCTGGATTGATGTGCCGGTGCGGCCCGGTAAATCACCCGGTGCCTTTGCCCACCCGACGGTGCCCAGCGCCCACCCCTATTTGCTGCTGAACTATTTAGGCAAAACGCGCGACGTGATGACCTTGGCGCATGAGCTTGGCCACGGCGTGCACCAGGTGCTCTCGGCCAGCCAGGGTGCCTTGATGGCGGATACACCGCTAACGCTGGCTGAAACCGCGAGCGTGTTTGGTGAAATGCTGACCTTCCAGGAAATCCTCAACCGCGAGAGCGATAAGAAGCGCCGCCAGTTGCTGATTGCCGCAAAAATCGAGGATATGCTCAACACCGTGGTGCGGCAAATTGCGTTTTGCGAGTTCGAGCGCAAAGTACACGATGAGCGCCGCTTTGGCGAATTATCGGTCGATCGCCTCGGCGAAATTTGGATGGAAGTGAGTCGTGCTTCGCTTGGGCCAGCGATCACGCTGCACCCCGAATATCGCAGCTACTGGATGTATATTCCGCATTTCATCCACTCGCCGTTTTATGTGTATGCCTATGCGTTTGGTGATTGCCTGGTGAACTCGCTCTACGGTGTGTATCTGCGCGAGAAAAAAGCGGGCAGGGCGGATGCGTTCGCCAAAAAATACCTGACCATGCTGAAGGCCGGTGGCACGCTACGCCATAAGGATCTGCTCAAGCCCTTTGGGCTCGATGCATCAAAGCCTGATTTCTGGCAAGCCGGGCTTGATGTGATTGCGGGGTATATCGCGCAACTCGAAAAATAACGAGTGTGAACGACGGCTGATCCTCTGAAACGACGTCAGCTGCCGACGCGCTCGACATATTCGGCGAGGATTTTTTTAACCCCGGCATGTTTGAAATGGATTTCGAGATGGTCGCCCTCGGCGCTCAGCACTTCGCCGTTACCGAATTTTTGATGAAACACGCGCATGCCTTTGGTGAAAGCGTCATCGCGAGGCGAGCTGGGGGTGAGGGTATGTCCACCCAAAATTGCCTCGACCTCGCGCTGAAACAATGCCGGGCCGCTCGCGCGCCGCGCGTAGGGGCCACCATCGAGATATTCGACCATATCGGGTGCAATTTCGCCTAAAAAGCACGAGGGAATGTTCGACTGATATTGGTTGTAGATGCGCCGATTTGCGGCATGACTGATGGTGAGATGCGCGCGCGCGCGGGTGATGCCGACATAGGCCAGGCGGCGCTCTTCCTCGAGGCCTTCGCTACCCAGCTCATCCATCGTGCGTTGGCTAGGAAAGAGGCCTTCCTCCCACCCGGCGAGAAATACCGCATCAAACTCGAGGCCCTTGGCGGCATGTAAGCTCATGATATTGACCATGTCGTCGCTCGTGGTTTGCGCATTATCCGTCACCAGCCCGACATGCTCGAGAAATTCGGCAAGGCTTGGAAAATCAGCAAGGGCGCGCACCAGCTCGCGTAAGTTGTCGAGCCGACCGGCGGCCTCGGGCGAGCTATCGGCTTGCCACATCGCCCGGTAGCCGGATTCTTCGAGCACAAGGTCGGTGAGCTCAGCAAGCGGCAGCTCGGCAAGCTGTTTGCGCCAGCCCTCGCACTGGGCAAGAAATTTTTGCAACGTGACACCGGTTTTGCCTTTCAGCTCACCGGCCGCAAGCAAGGTTTCAATCGTGCGATAGAGCGACGCATTATCCGCCCGCGCGCGGATATGGAGTTGCTCCATCGTCGCTTTACCGATGCCGCGCTTGGGGGTGTTGATGATGCGCTCGAGCGCGAGATCATCCTGCGGTTGGTTGATGAGACGCAAATAGGCAATCGCGTCGCGGATTTCCATGCGTTCGTAAAAGCGCAAACCGCCGACGACTTTGTAGGGAATGGCGAGGGCGAGGAATCGCTCCTCGAAGCTGCGGGTTTGAAAGCCGGTGCGCACCAGCACCGCCATGTGCTTGAGTGCAATGCCGCTGCGTTGATAGGATTCGATTTCCTCCGCCACGAAGCGTGCTTCTTCGTTATCGTCCCACACCGATTTAACACGTACGGGGGCTGCCGCATCGTCGCTTTCCTCGGTCCATAATGTTTTACCAAGCCGGGTTTTGTTATGGGCAATCAGGCCCGAAGCGGCTTTCAAAATCGGCGCGGTGGAGCGGTAATTGCGCTCGAGTTTGACCGTTTTTGCGCCGGGATAATCCTGTTCGAACTTGAGGATATTGCCCACTTCCGCCCCACGCCAACCGTAGATCGATTGGTCGTCATCGCCCACGCAACAGAGGTTTTTGTGATAGGCGGCGAGGAGGCGTAGCCACAAATATTGCGCGATGTTGGTATCCTGATACTCATCGACCAGAATATATTTGAAGCGCTCGGCATAGCGTTTCAACACATCCGGATGGGTTTGAAATATCACCAGCACATGCAGCAGCAAATCACCAAAATCACAGCAGTTGATGGCTTTCAGCCGCGCCTGATAGAGTGGATAGATTTTTGCAGCTACCTCGCTGAGTGTGTAGTTTCCAGGCCGCTGATTGATTTTATCGGGCGTGAGTGCGCGATCTTTCCAGCCCTGAATGACGTTTTGCACCGCGCGGGTGGGGAATTTGGTGTGATCGATGTTGTTATCGGCCAGCAGCGCTTTGATCAGGCGTTGCTGATCGTCGTCATCGAGAATCGTGAATTGTGGGGTGAGGCCAGCAAGCTCGGCATGGCGGCGTAGCATTTTAGCGCCGATGGAGTGAAACGTACCGAGCCATAGCGAGGCTGCCTCTTTGGAATCCGCCGTCGCGCCGAACAAATAATATGCCACCCGCGCGCGCATTTCCGCCGCTGCTTTGTTGGTGAAGGTCACGGCAAGCACCTGCCCAGGGAATGCCCGCTTCGTATGAATGAGGTGGGCGATGCGCGTCGTCAGCACCCGGGTTTTGCCCGTACCTGCGCCGGATAATACTAATAGCGGCCCTTCCGTGGTCTCGACCGCTTGGCGCTGCTCGGGGTTCAAGCCCAGAAGATATTCGGGACCGTCCTCGCTCGAACCGGTGACACTCGCCGGGTATATGCTGGTTTTTTCCATTGTAATTTTCTGTCCCATTAATCATCTTATGGGTGAAATTACACCAATCATCAAGATGTATCCGCGCCACAGTGTTTGATCAAGGTAATGCCATGCCCCCATCCGTCACCCTTCGTTCGGCTTTACCTTCGGATGTAGCTTCAATCGCCGATCTGCTGAGTGAACTCAATGCGAGCGAGGGGCATGATGTGAGATGCGAAACGGATCCTCTCGCCCAGGTTTTGTTTGCACCCACGCGGCCGGTTGATCTGCGTGCGCTAGTGGCGCTGCGCGATGATACGGTGATCGCGACCTTGCTCTATTACCCGGGCTACGACACGCTTTCCGCGTCGTATGGGTTTCATCTCGCGGATATGGTGGTGAGCCAACCATATCGCCGCAGCGGCGTGGCGACGGGATTGATGCGTGAACTGGCACGGCTTGCACAGCACGAAGAAAAATCATGGATATCACTCACCACGCTTCACGACAACCATGCCGCAAAAGCATGCTACGTAGCGCTCGGGATGAGTCAGGTCGCGGTTGATTTTTTTGCGATCGGCCCACGGGGATTAGAAAAAATGCAACAGGCGTTATCGTGAAACGTGACGCATTATCCCCCGCGTTGAAGTAACGCTTGCGCCGCGATATCGCTTTGTTACAAGCGGTGCTTGGCATGCTTTTCAAGCGAAAGGAACCCCACGATTGTTGTTGTCGCGTATCATGATGCTGGGCATGGCGTTGCTGCTTGCCATGACGCTTATCAGCAGCGATGCCGAAGCCAAAAAACGTAATCGCAGCAGCAAAAAATCGCAAACCAGTAGCAGCACGACTGGGGTGAATGATCCACGCTATGCAGCTTTGATTATGAATCCGCAAACCGGTGAGATTTATCATGCAGCGAATGCCAATGCCCGCCGTTACCCGGCGTCGCTGACCAAAATGATGACGCTGTATTTGCTGTTCGAGGCGCTTGAGCAGAAAAAAATCTCGCTCGATGATCGGATGGAGGTTTCTGCACTCGCCGCGCGTCAGCCGCAAACCAACCTCTCGCTCGATGAGGGTGATTCGATCGAGGTTGAGACGGCGATTAAAGCGCTGGTGGTACGCTCGGCCAATGATGTATCGGTGGTGGTGGCCGAAGCGCTGGCGGGGGATGTGGACCGCTTCGCCCAGCGCATGACCAGCCGCGCGCGATCGCTTGGTATGAAAAATACGACCTTCAAAAATCCCAACGGGTTGCCCAACACCGGGCAAGTGACGACGGCGGCCGATATGGCCAAGCTTGGTATTGCACTCAAGCGTGATTTTCCGCGCTATTACCGCTATTTCAGCACCCTGCAATTCAGTCATAACGGGGTGAGCTATTACACGCACAACCGGGTGATGCTGCGTTACGCCGGGGTTGATGGCATTAAAACCGGGTATATCGGCGCTTCGGGCTTTAACCTTGTGACCTCGGTGACGCGCGGGGGGCGGCCCCTGGTTGGCGTGGTGATGGGCGGTCGCAGCGGTAGCTGGCGCGATAGCCGCATGATTGAGTTGCTTGATGATGTGTATGCAAACATTGCGAGCCGTGGCGCGGCGCGTGGTAAATCCGCACCGGCCAATTTGCCCTTGTCGAAAGCCGGGGGCGCGAAAGGTATTGGGGCAACGGGGGCGGTGACCACGCCAACGGATGTGAACGCGCTTGATCCGAACCTTGTCTCGCAAGCGTTGCTCGAACCCGAAGCGGCGGATGAAGGCGGGGCGAACGATGTTTTGCCACCGGTCAGCATTCCCGAGCAGCGGGCCGAGATACGGCAAGCGGCACCGGTTGCATCTGGGCGACCAGTGGCGGCACCCGTTCCATCGGCCGTGGGTAGCGACACTATCTCGCGGTCGCCGATCATGATTACGCCAGCGCCAGCAGCCACCGTGCCTTCGGCTGCCATGCCCGCGCCGCCAACACCGTTTGATGTGGCGAAAACGCAAACCGCCGTACCTTTGGTGGCGGATGAGGCGAGCTGGGGCATTCAGGTTGGGGCATTTTCGAGCCAGCCTTTGGCCGAGCAAGCGGCGCAAACCGCGCTGCGCCTCGCGCCTCAGCCACTCGCCCGGGCGACAATGGTGGTCGGTGCGCCCACGGCCGGGGTGGCGGTGCACCGCGCACGGCTCGAGCATCTCACCCAGCTCGAGGCCCGCAAAGCTTGCGAGGTGCTGATTTTCAACAATACGCCATGCTTTATTTATCAGGCGATCGAAGCGCGCTGACCCAGCTATTTTGCGCCGGAACCACTTTAACAACCCTGGATTGTGGATAAGCCTTTCGCTTTCATTGCGAACGTCGCTTGAAGCTTCTATCCCGTTGCGCTATGATCGGCCTCATAATGCGAGGTGTGGGCATCACCATACCCGGTATGTGAGCTAGATCCGTCGTTTGAACCCTTTTGGTTGAAGCTAGCCACACCCCATGTCTTCGTTAAGCCTCAGTCCGTTTGTCAGTTATGCCGCGAATGCCGAGCAGGCGAACCGCTTCGCGCGCCTCGAGCAAGCGACCCTTGATGCCGCGAATGCGCTGAGATTTTCTGCCGCCGGTAGCAGTCTTGCGGTCGGCAGTACGATCACCGCGCGCTACCAGTATAAGGTCGCGGCGGATGGGGCGTTGCTGCCACTGACCCATGACATCATTGCCGAGCCGCCGCGCGACCAAGCGCGCCGCGAGGAGGCGGTCGATCGTCGTAAGCAGCGCCAGCAGGGCCGTGATGGGCTGGAAGAAGGGCGTGCGCGCCTGGGCTACCTCGCGCGGCCACGGGCGAGCCTCTCTCCCAGCGATGAGTTGGCAATTTTCGCGGCCTTGAATGCGGATGACAGGCCTCAGCCCGCGCAGGGATTATCTTCACTCGCGCCACACGCGAAACTTGCCCATACGCCAGGTGTGGTTGATGCGGTGGATGAAAACGGCGAAGCGATCGATGCGTCGTTGCTGACCTATTCCCCCG
>CAZZCK010000007.1:19774-46217 GCA_964652475.1 uncultured Azospirillum sp. | reverse complement strand
TCGCGCCGATGATTACGACGACGATTTTTCTCGCCATTTTTGCGCTGGCGCTCGGTGGCAATGTGCGCCTCATCCATGGTATTCATTTTGTCGAGTTTATCGCGCCGGGCCTCATCATGATGGCGATGGTGCAGAATGCCTTCGCCAATACGAGCAGCAGCTTTATGATCGCCAAATTGCAAGGCGTGATTATCGATTGGCTGACACCGCCGCTTTCGGCGCGTGAGCTGGCGCTTGGTTTCATGCTCGGCGGCATCACCCGCGGCCTGATGGTGGGCTGCACGGTGGCGCTGGCGATGGCGCTGTTTGTGCCGCTGTCGCTTCATTCGCTGCCGCATTTGCTGTTTTTTGCGGTGATGAGTACGATGATGCTCTCGCTGCTGGGTATTATCACCGGTATTTTTGGCAACACGCCCGATCAGGTCGCGGCCATCACCAATTTTGTGGTCACACCGCTGAGTTTTCTCTCGGGTACGTTTTATTCGGTGCAGGATTTACCGCCGTTTTTTCAGGCCATCAGCCATGCCAACCCGTTTTTCTATATGATCGATGGCTTTCGCTACGCCATGATCGGCGCGAGCGATACCGACCCCACCATTGGCATGCTGGTGCTGCTTCTCACCAATTTGGCGTTTTTTGCGATCACCCACCGCATGTTTGCGAAAGGCTGGAGGTTGAAGAGTTAGTGCCTGGTGCCTGGTTTTTGGTGCTTGGTAAAGAACGAGATTGCGGCTAAAGCCATTGCACCCTACTAACATGCGCAATTTGCTTACCAGGCACCAAGAACCAAGCACCAGGCACCACGATGATTACCCCCTACCTTCCTATCTATCGGCGCAACGGCGTGCGTATCACGCGCGGGGAGGGGGTGCATCTCATCGGCGATGACGGTAAGCGCTACCTTGATTTCGCGGCCGGTATTGCCACCAACTCCTTTGGTCATGGCCACCCGCATTTGGTGAACGCGCTACAAAAACAAGCGGCGGAACTCTGGCACTGCAGTAACCAGTTTATCACACCCGAGCTTGAGCGATTCGTGCAGCGTTTGGTGGATGCCACGTTTGCGGATTCGATATTTTTCTGCTCCTCAGGCACGGAGGCGGTCGAGGCCGGGATCAAATTCATGCGCCGCTATCATTATGAAACCGGCCAGCCTTATCGCCACCGCGTCATCACCTTCACGAATGGCTTTCATGGCCGCACGTATGGCGGTATTGCGGCGTGCGGGAATGATTATGCGAAAATCGGTTTTGGCCAAATGCTCGGCGGGTTTGACCGCGCGGCGTTTAACGATATCGCAGCGGTTGCGGCACTCATTACGAAAAATACGGCGGGTATCCTCATCGAGCCGGTGCAAGGCGAGGGCGGCATTCATGTTGCCGAGATTGAATTTCTCAAGCAGCTGCGTGCGCTGTGTGATGCTGAAGGCATTTTGCTGATGATGGATGAGGTGCAATGTGGCTATGGCCGCACCGGCACGCTGTATGCGCATGAGCGGGCTGGCATTACGCCCGATATTCTGACCTCGGCCAAAGGTATTGGTGCGGGCTTTCCGCTCGGCGCGACGCTGGTGAGCGAACGCGTGGGCGCGGTGTTGCCCGCGGGCTGCCATGGCGGCACCTATAACAATAACCCGCTCGCCATGGCGGTCGGCAATGCCGCGCTCGATTTAGTGCTGGCGGACGGGATGCTAACGCATGTGCGCGAAATGGGTGATCTGCTCCTCGCGGGATTGAAAAAACTGCACGCGGCACACCCCGATAAAATTCGCGATGTGCGCGGCCTGGGCCTGATCCTCGGCATTGAACCGTTGGGCGATGCGCGCGGGCTTGCCGCAAAATTGCTCGAGGCGGGGCTTGTCACCTCACCGACCGTCACGGGGGTGATTCGCATCGTGCCGCCGCTGATTATTACGTCCGAGCATGTGGCTGAGGCGCTCGGGATGATTGAAAAAATTTTATTGTGAGTGGTGAGTCGTGGGTAGTGATTGCCAGTTGTTGCAATCTGTCCTAACACGATTCACTACTTACGACTCACCACTCACGAGCAAAACCATGCGCCATTTTCTTGATTTTCGTGACCTCAGCAAAAACGACATCATGGTTATCCTCACCGAGGCGCGGCGTCGTAAGCATACGCGCAATGTCAGTGAAGGGCAGCCGCTCAACGGTAAATCACTCGCCATGATTTTTGAAAAAAATTCAACCCGCACCCGGGTCTCGTTCGAGGTTGGCATGCGCGAGCTGGGCGGTAACCCCGTGGTGCTGCAAAAAAATGATTTGCAGCTGGGTCGTGGCGAAACCGTGGCCGATACGGCGCGGGTGCTCAGCCGCTATGTGCATGCGATGATGCTGCGCGCCTACCATCACAATACGCTCCTCGAACTGGCGCAATACGCCACGATTCCTGTGATTAATGGCCTGACGGATCTGCTGCACCCGTGCCAATTAATGGCCGATATTATGACAATTGAGGAACATCGCGATCACCTTGAGGGTAAAAAAGTGGCCTGGGTGGGGGATGGTAATAATATGGCCAACACCTGGATTACGGTTGCCGAAAAACTTGATTTCGAGTTGGTGCTCGCTTGCCCGGCGAGTTTACCGCCGGATAGTGCGATCCTCGATCGGGCGAAGGATAACGGTGCGCGAGTGACTCTGGTTACGAACCCATCCTTGGCGGTCGCGGGGGCGGATGTGGTGACGACCGACACCTGGGTGAGCATGGGCGATGACGATACGCTAACGCGCAAGCAAGCCTTCAAGGGCTTTCAGGTGAATGATGCGCTGATGGAAAAAGCAAAAGCAGATGCGATTTTTCTGCATTGTTTACCCGCCCATCGCGGCGAGGAAGTGAGCGATAGCGTGCTCGATAGCGCGCAATCGAAAGTGTGGGATGAGGCCGAAAACCGCCTGCACGTGCAAAAAGCGATTCTGCTATGGTGCCTAGGCGAGATTTGAGAATAGTCGTGAGTTGTTCGCTCCTGTCATCCCGGCCTTGTGCCGGGATCTCCCGCATCCTGCTGACCATTGTTTTAAGGAGATCCCGGTATTGCTTACGCAAACCGGGATGACAGATTTTCATCATGCCACCTTGGTGTGCTTCGCCTTCGCCCCAAGCGCACGCGCGCACTCGACGATGGCTGCCGCATCCAACCCGGCTTCGGCCAATTGTTTGGCGTGGGTGTCATGCGCTTGGTAGATATCCGGTAAGGTGAGGCTGCGCAGCGTGACACGCCCATCATCAAGCAGTCCGGCATTGCTGGCGAAGGTGAGGACGGCGGCACCAAAACCACCCGAGGAGCCTTCTTCCACCGTCAGCACCAGTGCATGAGCTTTTAGTAATTTTTCGACCAGCGCTTCATCGAGTGGCTTAGCGAAGCGCGCGTCGGCGACCGTCGCGCTGATACCTTGCGCAGCTAGCTCATCTGCGGCTTTCAAGCAATCTGCCAGGCGCGTGCCAAAGCTGAGCAGGGCGACATCCGTCCCCTCGCGCAGCACTCGTCCACGGCCAATAGGCAGCACTTCGCCACGCGTGGGTAGGGCACAGCCCACGCCTTCGCCGCGCGGGTAGCGAAAGGCGATCGGCCCGGTATCATGGGCGGCGGCGGTGGCCACCATATGCATCAATTCAGCCTCATCGCTTGCCGCCATCACGATCATATTGGGCAAGGTGCATAAATAAGTGATGTCAAACGCGCCGGCATGGGTTGCGCCATCCGCCCCGACCAGCCCGGCGCGATCGATCGCGAAGCGCACCGGCAAATTTTGAATCGCCACATCATGCACCAGTTGGTCGTAGGCACGTTGCAGGAAGGTGGAATAAATCGCACAGAAGGGCTTGTAGCCCTCGCACGCCAAGCCGGCGGCGAAGGTGACGGCATGTTGCTCGGCAATACCTACATCAAAGCAACGCTCGGGGAAGTGTTTGGCAAAGGCGTCAAGCCCCGTGCCGCTGGGCATCGCGGCGGTGATGGCGACGATTTTTTCATCGCGCGTCGCTTCATCGATCAGCCCTTGGGCGAACACGCTGGTATAGCTTGGCGCGCTTGGCTTGGCTTTCATCTGCGCACCGGTTTTGACGTCAAACTTGGTGACGCCATGGTATTTATCGTCCGACCCCTCGGCGGGCGCGTAGCCATAGCCTTTTTGGGTGACGACATGGATGAGCACGGGGCCGGAATCGCGCTCATCGCGGACGTTTTTTAGTACCGGCAAGAGCTGCTCGAGGTTATGCCCATCGACGGGGCCGACATAGTAAAAGCCAAGTTCCTCGAACAGTGTGCCGCCGGTAGCGTAGGTGCGGATATGTTTTTCGGTGCTTTTGGCCATGCGTTGCAGTGGCTCGGGGAATTTGCTCGCGACAATTTTGGCAACATGGCGAAACGAGCGATAGGATTTCGACGAGATAAGGCGCGAGAGATAGGCGCTCATCGCCCCTGTCGGCGGCGCGATCGACATGTCATTATCGTTCAAAACCACGATCAGCCGTGTGCCCAGCGCACCGGCGTTATTCATGGCTTCATAGGCCATGCCCGCACTCATCGCGCCGTCGCCAATCACGGCGATGACTTCGAAAGCATCGCCAGCTAAATCCCGCGCGACGGCCATACCGAGACCGGCGGAAATGCTGGTGGAGGAATGCCCGGCGCCAAACGGGTCATAGGTCGATTCATCGCGCTTGCAAAAACCGCTTAAGCCACCGCCGGTGCGGATGGTGCGGATTTGATCGCGCCGCCCGGTCAGGATTTTATGCGGGTAGGCCTGATGGCCCACATCCCAGATGATTTTATCCGTGGGCGTGTTGAACACGTGATGCAGCGCGACGGTGAGTTCGACCACGCCAAGCCCGGCACCCAAATGACCACCGGTGACGGACACGGAGTCAATCGTCTCGCGGCGCAAATCATCGGCGAGTTGTTTTAACTCGTCGAGGCTCAGATCGCGGCTATCGGCGGGCAATGCCACGCGGTCGAGCATTGGGGTGGGGGTGTTGGCGTTCATACCCGAAGAATTAGGCAATTTCGCTTAGATTTGCAAGCAATCCCTGGCATATCCTGCTTTATTATGCGCTTAGAATTGGCGAATGAAAACCAGCTGAATGCGCGCTGCATCGTCGGTTGCCGCCTTGGTGAGGCCAATATTATAGGAAGCCAGACTGTTGATGCGCACCCCGCCTTCCTCGAACACGGTGGCGGTCGCAACTGGGCCAATATAATGCTCCACATCCGCAAAATCACTGAGCGAATCGGTGCCGTAATCCACCTGCCATTCCGCGCCGATGGCGAGTTTAGGCCCGAGGCTGTAAAGCCCTTGAAATTGGTAATCGAAACTGACGCCAGAATCACGATTTTCGCCAATTTCTTTCACCAGTTCGCCGTTAAAAATAACCCGTAATGGCCCCAGACGGCGTAATAGCAGCAGCTGGGAAGAGAGGCGATCGGCATCGCTGCCATGGGTTGCGGCCGTATATTTGAGGTCGACCGCCGAGGATAACCACCACTCCCCCTGCTGAGTGAGCTGATAGCGCACACGCGCGGCGACGCTGCTGCCTTCAAAACTATGGCTGGCATTGCGGCGGCCATTTACTTCAACCCCGAATAGAAAATCATCGGTGATGCCGTAATTGGTCTCGAGCCGATGGCGCTGATTGTTGGTGCGTGCCGGGTTGCTGTCGCCCTCGCGGATACCGATATATTCGATGTCGTAGCGATCCTTGGTCACCTCCGGCGAGCTGATTTTGGCAACCCCTGCCTGGCTCGAAAATGGGGCAAGCACGAGCAACACCATGGCCAACAGGCGGGCGATAGGGTGGATTCTCAGCACGATACCTGCTATCAAATGGTGTGACATCGATTTCGAGGCCATGTAGCGATAGAAAATCTCCACCATCAAGCGATTTTTTATGAAACACACGCGCATGATTCATCTGATTTCACCGAACGCAGTTCGGGTGGGTGATAAAACTTATCACTGTACCATTGGCCGCGGCGGGATTGCGGCGATGGGCGAAAAGCGCGAAGGCGACATCAAAACCCCAAGCGGCCAGTTCACTTTGCGCTGCTGCTACTATCGGCCGGACCGCATGGCCCCACCTAAAACCGCACTGCCGGTGATCGCACTCACGCCCGAAGACGGCTGGTGCGACGACCCCGGGCACCCGATGTATAACCAGCCGGTGAAGCTGCCTTTTGCTGGTCGCCATGAAAAACTCTGGCGTGAGGATCATGTCTACGACGTGATTATTCCGCTGGGTTATAACGATGGGTTCGATGCAAACGGCAACCCCACTCCCATCATCCCCGGTGCTGGCAGCGCCATTTTTATGCACATTATGCGTGATGATGGCGTGGGCACCGAGGGCTGCGTGGCGTTTGGGCTGGAGGATTTGCTGGAGGTGTTAGCGGTGGTGGATCAAAAAACACTGATTGTTCTTCACTAGGCTTTTTGTAGGTTCGGCTCGAAAATCACCGAGCGCTATCGTTATGAAAGCCTTGCTTTTTGGTGGGTTAACCCTAGATTAACCGCATGCAAACACCTATCAACCTCACCCATGCGATGCCTGTAGCCGCTGGCCAAAAGCCCCCCATTCCGCCCAATCTTGAGGAGGAAATCCTGCGCCTGAAGCGCGAGATGAACGCGGTGATTTTAGCGCATTATTATCAGGATGATGACATTCAGGATATTGCCGACGTGATTGGTGATTCGCTCGAGCTCGCGCGCAAAGCGGCCGAGACCAACGCCGATGTGATTGTCTTTTGTGGCGTGAAATTCATGGCCGAGGGGGCAAAAATTTTGAACCCCACGAAAAAACTGTTGCTGCCGGATATGAAGGCGGGCTGCTCGCTCGAATTCTCGTGCCCACCGGCCAAGTTCAAGGCGTTGCGTGAAGCGAATCCCGATCATATCGCCATTACCTACATTAATTGCTCGGCGGAAATTAAGGCGCTGACGGATATTATTGTGACGTCAAGCAATGCCGAAGCGATTATCAATAGCCTACCGCGCGATCAGAAAATCATCTTCGCGCCGGATAAGTTTTTGGGCAGCTACCTCAATAAAAAAACCGGGCGCGATATGCTGCTGTGGGATGGTAGCTGCATGGTGCACGAGCGCTTTTCAGAGCGTGAGTTGATTAAACTCAAAACGGCGCACCCCCAAGCCAGAATCATCGCCCATCCCGAATGCCCGGAAGCGCTGCTTGCCCATGCCGATTATATCGGTAGCACTTCGGGCTTGCTGAAATATACCGAGCAGCATGCGGGGAGTGAATTTCTGGTGATGACGGAAGCGGGGATTCTGCACCAGATGAGAAAGCGCTCGCCCGGCAGCGTGTTTTACGGCGTGCCTAGCGCGCTCGATGGTGGTGCCTGCATCAGCTGCAATACCTGTGAATATATGAAGCTGAATACCATGGAAAAGCTGTATCGGTGCATGCTTAAGCAAACGCCGGAGCTGACCTTGTCGCCCGAATTGATTGTGGCGGCGCGCAAACCGCTCGACCGTATGCTTGAGCTAAGCACAGCGATTGCGAGCACGGCGATTCAACAAGGATAATCATCGACGGGTGCGAGAGGTTCAATGCGTTTGATCATCAAATGTGTAGCGGTGCTGCTCGCGGTAACGGCTCTGTGGTTTCTCATCTGGCATGCGCTGATGGCCGACGATGTCGCGCGGGTGGAAGCGACGATGGCGCATCACAATCAGCGTCTGCGCGAGACGAATCGCAATGTGTCGCTGCGGGCCGATGCTATTTCCGCGGCCGGTTTTCCGTTTGCCTTTCGCGTACGCGTTGAGCAATTCGCGCTCTCGATGGTCGATGGGGACGAGACATTCGCTGTATCGATCCCCGAACTGACCATGGCATTGAGCGATCGCGGGCAGGGGGTCTATCGGGTGAATTTACCCGCGAGCGTCGATGCGCTTTATGCGAAAAATGGGGCCGCACCCGAATATTACAAAGCGACGGCGGATGTGGTGCCCAAACTCAACCTGAGCGCGGCGG
This sequence comes from uncultured Azospirillum sp., assembly GCA_964652475.1. Classification (GTDB taxonomy): domain Bacteria; phylum Pseudomonadota; class Alphaproteobacteria; order Rickettsiales; family UBA3002; genus QFOX01. The sequence goes on along the minus strand of CAZZCK010000007.1, from coordinate 38,213 downwards.
ATGCCAAGCAACCTTGCGGCCCACTAGTAGGCAAAGCCTGTGTCGACGTGGCGGCAGACGCACCGCTGATTAGTTTTGCGCTGGGGTTGCCCAAAACCATCACCTTGCGCATGGCATTAGCCGATGAAACCCGTGATGCGCGCTTTGAGTTTCCGGCGATCGCGGTGCCAATATACCAACCCATTCCACCCGACCCTAGCCGCGCGCTTCAGCTATTCATTGGCGTATTGCGCGAAGCGCTGGTATTTCATACGCGTGGCAACGAAATATAGCACCAAGGAGCAAGGCGCATGGATGGATGGTTGAGCCGAGCATGGGTTGGGGTTGCCGTATTAACGATGGGTTTGGTCATGATGCAGAGTGGTGCGGTGCGCGCAGCAGACTCGGTTACAACTAGTAACGCACCCATCGTGCTTGAGCTATTCACCAGCCAGAGCTGTTCGTCCTGCCCACCGGCGGATGCACTACTCGCGCAGTTAGCCAAGGATCCACGGGGCATTGCTCTAAGCTGCAACGTGACTTACTGGAATCATTTATCGTGGAAAGATACACTCTCGCTTGAGGCATGCACCAAGCGGCAACGCGCTTATTCCGCCGCTGCCGGGCGACGCAGCGTATTCACCCCGGAGCTGATGATTAATGGCAGCGCGAGCCTTGTCGGGTCGGATCGCACGGCAATTCAGGCAGCGATGGCGGCGGCGCGTGGCAATGTGGCGCCTATTACCATCACGCTGGAAGTGAATGGCGGCCTGAGTATTCAGGTGCCAAGCGTTACCACTACAGGTGCAACATTATCGCTAATACCGTTCAAAAAACACCATCGTGAGCACATTGCCCGTGGTGAAAATCGCGGCGAGGAGCTGCATTACACCCATGCGGTGCTTGGCATCCTGGCGCTTGATCCGCAGTGGCGCGGGGTGGCAAAAACCTATCGCATCCCTGCGGCGCAATTGCCCGTCGCTACGGATGGTGTTGCGGTGCTGGTGAATGAGGGCAGCGATGGCGCAGGCAACATCATCGCTGCTGGGCAAGTGATGGTGCGCTGACCCTGCTTATTGCTGGCGCGGTTCGATGGCGAATATCTGCTTGAGAAACCCCGCCATGATGGTGATCCCGACTTCATCGATCCCGTGGCCGAGGTCAGGCCTGGCGTGGGACTCGACAGGAATGGCGGCTGCTTCAAGTGCCGACTCAGCATCCTCCATCGCCATGAATGGTACTACTTCATCCGCCGTGCCATGGATGAGGCAGACGGAAGGTCGTGATCTCACTTCTCTCGCCAAGGCTTTGCCACCCATCAACGCGCCCGATATGGCGACCACCCCGGCGATGGGTTCAAGCCGACGTGGCGCGGTGTGAAGCGACATCATCGAGCCTTGCGAAAAGCCAATGATCGCCACATCTTGTGGGGTAAGGCGAAAGCGCGTGAGCGCGGCATCGATGTAGGCGTTGAGCATCGGCTCGGCGATTTTAATTTCCTCGGTGATGCGTGCGGGGTTGCGGTCGCGCAGCGAAAACCACTGATAGCCATAAGGCGCCATGTCGCAATTAAACGGCGCATGTGGCGACATGAAATGCGTATCGGGCAACCCGAGCATCGGCGCGAGGCTGAGCAGATCATTGCCATCCGCCCCCAGCCCGTGGAGAAAAATCACAAGGCGTTTGGTGACGCCGCTGGTGGATGGAAGCTCGGGGCCGCTCAGGTTATGCATAGGGTTGTCCGGTGGTAAGGTTATCGGGTTGTCAGGGATACGCATGATGCGCTACTGCTGATTACCCGACAACCCGACAACCTGACAACCCCGATGATGCAGCAATCGCAACAATCTCAAAAACCACGCCTGATTTTGGTCGATGGCTCGGGCTATATTTTTCGCGCTTATCATGGCTTACCGCCACTGACGCGGCGTGACGGCACGCCGGTGGGCGCGGTCTATGGCTTCACCACCATGCTGCTGCGCCTGAGGGAAACCTATAAGCACGACATGCTCGCCGTGATTTTTGATGCCGGGCGGCAAACCTTTCGTAGCGAGATTTATGCCGCCTATAAAACCAATCGCAGTGAAACGCCGGAGGATTTGATTCCGCAATTTCCGCTCGTGCGCGAGGCCACGCGGGCACTGAATATCCCGGCCATTGAGCTTATCAATTACGAAGCGGATGATTTGATCGCCAGCTACGCCCACGCCGCGCGCGGGCAGGGGCGCGAGGTGGTGATTGTATCATCGGACAAAGACCTTATGCAGCTGATTGTCGATGGTGAAGTGACGATGATGGACCCGATGAAGAACAAAACCATCGGCAGTGCGCAGGTGATGGAGAAGTTCGGCGTGATGCCGGATAAGGTGATCGAGGTGCAAGCACTCATCGGTGATTCAGTCGATAATGTGCCGGGTGTACCGAGCATTGGGCCAAAAACTGCGGCGGAGCTGATTAACCAGTTCGGCGATCTTGAGGGTGTGCTCGCCAATCTTGATCAGATAAAGCAACCCAAGCGCCGCGAGGTGCTGACGCAACATGCAGAAAATGCGCGCCTCTCGCGGGTATTGGTCGAACTGAAATGCGATATTCCGCTGCCCATGCCGCTTTCGGAACTTGAGACCAAACCGTTTGATAGTGCCGCACTCAGCGCATTTTTAGAGCAGCAGAATTTCACGAGCCTGGCGAAGAAAATGGGTGTGGGTGGGGTAGGAGTTGAAGCGATTACACCACCTTCAGCGCCAAGCATAGGGGAGTCGAGCACGCCATGTGACGCATCTGCTGAGGCACCAAACGATACACGCCGCGCTGCAAGCCAAGCGGTGGTGGCTAAATACGAAACCATTTCTGACGAAGCAGCATTGCAGTGTTGGATTGCGGATGCGAGTGCGCGCAGCGTGATTGCGATTGATACGGAGACGACTTCGCTCCATGCGGTGGATGCCGAGCTGGTGGGCATATCCCTCGCCACCGAGGCGGGCCGCGCGTGCTATATTCCGCTGCAACATGTGAGTGAGCTTGCAGTCGCCGCTACCTCGCAAAGCAGCTTGTTCGATGCACCGGCAACATCCGAGAAAAAGCTGGTGCCAGGGCAATTGCCGCTTGCGCGAACGCTGGAATTGCTCGCCCCGTTATTCGCCAATCCAAGCGTCATGAAAATTGGCCATAACATTAAATATGATTTGGTGGTTTTGGCAAAATATGGCGTGGTGATCGATACAGAGTTAGGTGGTCATCCCGGGCTCGTCCCGGACCCGAAGCGAAGCGAAGAGAGGCACCTTCGCCAATCTCCTGCAATCAGTGCTCAATCGGGGGGATCCCGGGACGATCCCGGGATGACAATACCGATCGCCCCCATCGGCGACACGATGCTGATGAGCTATTGCATGAGTGGTGGCTTGCATACACAGGGGCTGGATTTTCTGGTCGACCGCCATTTGGGCCATAAAATGATTGCTTTTGCGGAAGTGTGCGGCAGTGGCAAAAACCAGAAAAACTTCTCGGAAATTGCGCTCGATGTGGCAACCCACTACGCCGCCGAAGATGCGGATTTTACGCTTCGGCTTTATGAAACGCTCGCACCGCAATTGCCTGCGAATAAAGTCGCGCGTGTCTATGAAACCATCGAGCGCCCGCTGATTCCGGTGATTGTCGCGATGGAATGTGCGGGCATCACCATTGATACGAACATGCTGCAGGGCTTGTCGTCGCAATTTGCGGTGAAGATCGATGCGCTCGAAAAAGAAATCATCGCGCTGGCGGGTATGCCATTTTCAGTGGGCTCACCTAAGCAGTTAGGCGAGGTTCTGTACGATAAATTGCAACTGGGTGGCGCTAAAAAATCGAGTAAAACCGGGGCTTATACGACGGATGCCCAAACGCTCGAGGCATTGGCTGAAGAGGGGCATGTGATTGCCACGAAGGTGCTGGAGTGGCGGCAATACAGCAAATTACGCAGCACCTATACGGATGCATTGCCGCGCGCCATCAGCCCGCGCGATGGCCGGGTGCATACGAGTTACGCGATGGCGCTGACGACCACGGGGCGTCTCTCGTCGAGCGAGCCGAACTTGCAAAATATCCCGATTCGCACCGAAGAGGGGCGGCGCATCCGCAGTGCGTTTGTCGCACCTCCCGGCTTCACCTTGCTTTCGGCAGATTATTCGCAAATTGAACTGCGCTTGCTCGCGCATATGGCCAATATGGATTCGCTGCGCCAAGCATTCCGCGATGGGGTGGATATTCATGCGCTGACGGCTAGCCAGATGTTTGGCGTGCCGCTTGCTGAAATGACCAGCGACATTCGCCGCCGCGCGAAGGCCATTAACTTTGGCATTATTTATGGCATCAGCGCGCATGGATTAAGCGTGCAGCTGGGCATCAGCCGCGCTGAGGCGGCCGATTACATCGCGAAATATTTCGAGCAATACCCGGGCATTCGAGAATATATGGACAGCACGATTCAATTCGCTCGCGACCATGGCTATGTGGAAACATTGTTTGGCCGCCGCGTGCATGTGAAGGATATCAACGCAAAAAATGGCGCATTGCGGCAGTTCTCCGAGCGCGCGGCGATTAACGCACCGCTGCAAGGCACCGCAGCGGATATCATTAAGCTCGCGATGGTGGAAGTGCATAAGGTAGTCGTGAGTAAGGAAGAAGTGGCCAGTCAAAATAGAATATTGCTGCAAGTGCATGACGAATTGGTGATTGAAGTGCCGATTGCTGATGCGAATCGCGTTGCGGCTGACGTAAAGCGTGCGATGGAAGGTGTCGCGCACCTCTCGGTGCCGCTGGTGGTTGAGGTGGGGCAAGGCAGTGATTGGGGAGCCGCGCATTAGACGACAGCTCTTAGCTGTCTTTTCCACAGGAAAATGGTTCATCAATTTTCGTAGTAATTGCGGAAAAAATCAGTATATTGCATGGCAACAGAGGGTTAGCGCCGCGCATGGCTAAAAAAATACTCATCGTCGAAGATAACGACCTCAATTTGAAACTATTTCGCGATTTGCTGGGTGCGAATGGCTACCTGACCTATGAAACCAAGGAAGGCATCGAGGCCATCAGTCTGACGCGCAATATCATGCCCGATTTGATCGTGATGGATATTCAGCTGCCGGAAATTTCGGGCCTCGATATTACCCGAAAAATTAAGGCGGATAATGCGATCAAGCATATTCCGGTGATTGCGGTCACGGCATTTGCGATGAAGGACGACGAGGAGAAAATTCTTGCTGCGGGCTGTGAGGCATACTTAAGCAAACCGATTGCGATCGATAGTTTTTTATCGACCGTGCGCCGCTTTCTCGAGCTTCACCCGGCAATGGTGTAAGGGGATAGCATGACCGGTTTAGTGTTAGTAGTGGATGATGTGCCGGCAAACGTAAAGCTGCTCGAGGCCAAGCTTACCAACGAATATTACGATGTGATTACCGCCAAGGACGGCTTTGAGGCGATCGAGCAAACGCTGGCCAAAAAACCAGATTTGATTTTGCTCGACGTGATGATGCCCGGGATTGATGGCTTTGAAACCTGTCGGCGACTGAAGCAAGCACCGGATGTTTCGCATATCCCGGTGGTGATGGTGACGGCGCTTTCCGAGCCGTCGGATCGGGTGACGGGCCTTGAAGCTGGGGCGGATGATTTTATCACCAAGCCGATCAACGATACGGCGCTGTTTGCGCGGGTGCGCTCGCTGGTGCGCATCAAGGTGCTGATCGATGAGTTGCGATTGCGCGATAAATCGGGCAGCCAGCTGGGCATGAGTGCGAGCGATTTCTCGCTGAATTTCGATGTGTCGGGCGCGCATATCATGGTCGTCGATGATGACGTGGTGCAAGCGCGTCGGGTGACGGAAAAACTGGCCGCCGGTGGCTATAAAACCGAGCAATTCGCTGATCACAAGCACGCGCTCGATGCGGCGCGCACCGACCGCAGCTATGATTTAATTTTGATTTCAACCCAGTTGGCCGATATCGATGGCTTGCGTTTGGCGACGCAGTTCAAGGCGATCGAGCAAGTGCGCAATGTGCCGATCATCATGCTGGTGGATGAGGATGAGCAACATCTCATGCTCAAAGGGCTTGAACTGGGGGTGAATGATTATCTGCTGATTCCGGTTGATTTTAACGAGATGTTCGCGCGGATTAAAACCCAGATTCGTCGTAAAAAATACCAAGAGGCGCTGAAATCCAACTATCAGGAGTCGGTGTCGATGGCGGTGACGGATGGGCTGACACGCCTGTATAACCGGCATTATCTCGATACGCACTTGAAAAACCTGGTGCGCCAAGCCGCCGAACAGCAGCGTAATTTGTCGCTCGTGATTATGGATATGGACCATTTCAAGAGCGTCAACGACACCTATGGCCATAGCGCGGGCGATGAGGTGCTTAAAACCCTGGCGGCGGTGATTGTTAAAACCATCCGCAGTGCCGATTTGGCGGCGCGCTATGGCGGCGAAGAATTTGTGGTGCTGATGCCCGAAACCGATGCGGTGCCAGCGTTTGAAGCCGCCGAACGCTTGCGCAAAGCCGTCGAGGCCACCGAATTTGTGATCACGCATCCTGAGGGATCGATCCGCAAAACTATCAGCATTGGCTGCGCCACCATGCAGCCGAACGACACGCCCGAGTCACTACTCAAACGGGCGGATAGTGCGCTTTACGAGGCAAAAAACTCGGGTCGCAATAAGGTGTTGCCGCTTGCCGGGGCTGCCTATGAGCCGTCCCCCAGCCGCCAAATTGCGCGCGAAGAGTTGGGCTATGCCCCCATCAATGAAATTTTACCCAGCATTAAACTGGCGGTGCCCGGCGCGAGCGGGCCAGCACCCGAGCCATCGGCAGCCGATAAAACCGAGGAAAAAGACGATTTCCCCTTCGTCGTACGCTTCAAGGATAGCCAGTAAGGGGCGTTGCTTAAGCCTGTTTGCGTGCGGGTTCGTTCAGCGCCGCATCATCCTTGTAGCGAATGTCGAGCCGCGCAAAGACCTCGACCATGGCCGCGCAGAAATGTTCCATCATGGCAGCGGTGTGCAGCGGGGTGGGGGTAACGCGCAGACGCTCGGTGCCTTTGCGCACGGTGGGGTAATTAATCGGCTGCACATAGATGTTATATTCCTCGAGCAATAGATCCGAAGCGCGTTTACATTTCACCGGATCGCCGACCATGATGGGCACGATATGGGTATCGTTGGCAAGTACGGGAATATCCGCATCCGCCAACATTGCCTTGAGCGCTGCGGCATTGGTTTGATGCTGGACACGCTCTGTCGATGAGCCCATGAGGTAGCGGATGCTAGCCTCGGCCCCGGCGGCAATTGCGGGCGGCAAAGTGGTGGTAAAAATAAAGCCCGGCGCGAAGGAGCGGATTAAATCGATGGTGCTTGCTTTGGCGGTGACGTAACCACCAATTATGCCGAATGCTTTGGCGAGGGTGCCTTGAATGATATCGACCGCATCCATCAGCCCCAGCTGCTCGGCAATCCCGGCGCCGCGCGCACCATACATGCCCACCGCATGCACCTCGTCAAGATAGGTCAGGGCGTTGTAGTGGCGGGCGAGCGTGGTAATTTCTTGAATGCGGCCAATATCCCCATCCATCGAATAGACCGATTCAAACGCAATGATTTTGGGGCGGCGCATATCCGTTGCGGCGAGCAGCTTGGCCAGGTGATCGACATCGTTATGACGGAAGATTTTTTTCTCAGCGTTCGATTGACGAATACCATGAATCATCGAGGCGTGATTATCCGCATCCGAAAAAATGACGCAATCATCGAGCATCGCACCAAGGGTGCTGAGTGCGGCTTCATTCGCCACGTAGCCCGAAGTGAAGACGAGCGCCGCTTCCTTACCGTGAAGTTCCGCCAAGGTTGATTCGAGCGTGGTGATTTTGTGGTGTGTACCTGAAATATTGCGGGTGCCGCCGGCCCCAGCGCCCATCGCATCGATCGCAGATTTCATCGCTTCGCGTACTGCTTGGTGCTGGCCCATGCCCAGGTAATCATTCGCGCACCAGACGGTGACTTCCTGGCCGGTACGGGTGGAACGCGCGCGCGGAAATTGACCGGCGAGGCGCTCAAGTTCGGTGAAGACGCGGTAGCGGCCTTCGGCGCGGATTTGCTGAATCGCACGGCTGAAGACGGCATCGTAATCGGTGAGTGTGGTCGCGGTCATAGTCCTACATCGTTATTTGCGGTGTATTGAAATCTCTGGTGCGGGGCAAGCAATTTCAATGATTGATGTGCAGTTTAAGGTCGGATTATTTCGTGGTGTTGATTCACATCAAGCGGCGCTACAAAAATCATCCGTATCAGCACCGCTAGAAGTGCCAACGCCACGAGCTGATGGGCGCTTGCCAGCCACAGATTTACCCCGCTGAGCAAGGTAGCAACGCCCAGCGAAAACTGTAGAAATAGAATGAAAAGTAGCCAGCCCAGTGGGCGACGCAGCGAGAGGTGGCGCCAGCCATAAGCGACGAGTGCGATCACCGCCAACGAAACCATCAGCGCGCCCATCCGGTGTTGAAATTGCACGGTGAGAATGCTCTCCAGATGATTGATCCACCAGGGTTGCATGAGGTGAAGGCCATCCGGAATGAATTGGCCATCCATCCGCGGGTAGGTGGTGTAGCTGAGCCCGGCACGCAGGCCTGCCACCAATGCCCCCATAAAAATTTGCAGCACAGTAAGCAGCAACACCCCACGGATTGCCCAGGCAAATGGTTTGGGTGTGCTGAGTCGTGGGTGGCCGAGCACTTGCCAGCGCGTCCAGAGCAATAGGCAAAACACGCTGAAGGCAAGCAGCAAATGGGCAGCGAGTTTAACCGGCTCGACGCGCGGCTGATCGGTCAAGCCGCTGGCCACCATCACCCAGCCGACCGTGCCTTGGGCCCCTACCAGCGCGGCGATGGCGACACCACGCCAGAACAGCCGTCGTGGCAGCATGCGCCGTGCGGTGAAATAAATGAGTGGCAGAAGGACGGCCAGGCCAATGATGCGCCCGAGCAAGCGATGTAAATATTCCAGCCAGTAAATGCCTTTGAAATCGCCCAAATCAAACCCGCGATTGACCTGCTGAAATTGTGGTGAGCTTTTATATTCCTCAAACTCGGCTTGCCAGGCGGCCTCACTCATTGGCGGGAAGGTGCCGGAAAAAAGTTTCCATTCCACAATCGAGAGGCCCGATTCGGTGAGGCGCGTGATGCCGCCCAGCGCCACCATCATGGCGACGAGTACAATACACAGCATCAGCCAACGCGCGATCGGGCGCGGGTTAGCAGGGATGATTGAGGATGAGTGCATACGATGGTTGTAGCGTAATCTGTGAGATTGGGCAACTAACTCAGCGCCGCTTTCACCGCCGCGAGTGCTGCCTCAAGCGCCGCTCCATCCGGCCCGCCGCCCTGGGCGAAGTCGGGGCGTCCACCGCCGCCTTGGCCGCCCAGGGCAGCAACGGCGGCTTTGACCAATGTGGGTGCATCCACTTTGCCGGCAAGTTCCTTACCTACCGCCACAATGACCGAGCCTTTACCTTCGAAATTCGCGAGTAGTACGCTCACGGCGTTGGCATGTTTTTGCTGCATGGAAGTCGCAATATCGCGCAGACTTTTCGCATCCAGCTCAGCGAATATTTTTGCAGCGAGTGTGATGCCGCCTACGGTTTCGAGCACATCCTCACCACCGGCACCGAGGGCTGCTTGCTTTTTGGCTTCAGCGAGTGCTTTGCCAAGCCTTTTATTTTCATCCTGTAAGGCGGTGATGCTGTGCTCGGCCTTCGTCGCCTCCTGATCATACATGCGGTTTACATCGGCTAGTGCAGCCCCTGTGATGGCAGCAAGCGACGGCGTTTCAACCTTCGCACCGCCCGTTTGCTTCAGTTCGCCAAGCAGGCGTGTATTCTCTTCGATCAAGCCATGCAATTGACCATTGAGCTTGGCCAATTGCTCGCCAAGATAGACGCGCACATGCTCGCCCGTCACTGCCTCGATGCGTCGCACACCAGCGGATACCGAACCTTCCGAAACAATTTTGAACAGGCCAATGTCGCCGGTGTTGCGCACATGGGTGCCGCCGCATAGCTCGACCGAGAAATCTTTACCATCGTCGCGTTTGCCCATGGCGAGTACGCGCACTTCGTCGCCATATTTCTCGCCGAACAGCGCCATCGCGCCCGCTGCCACCGCATCGGCCTGGTTCATCAGCTTGGTCGTCGCCTCGGATTTTTGCGCCACATAGCGGTTGACCTCGGCCTCCACCCGCGCCAGCTCCTCACGCGCAATGGCCTTTGGATTCGTCACGTCAAAGCGCAGGCGATCCTCAGTCACCAGTGAGCCTTTTTGCGTGATATGCTCACCCAGCTGCGCGCGCAGTGCGGCATGCAGCAAATGGGTGGCCGAGTGATTCGCGCGGATATGATCACGTCGCGCGGTGTCGATGCTTAGCTCCACCGTATCGCCGACGGTAAGCGCGCCTTGCGTGACGGTCACTTCATGCACGAACAGGCCATCGATCGGTTTGCGCGTGTCGCTCACGACCGCGTTGGCGGCATTGCCTGAAATGGTGCCTGTATCACCGACCTGGCCGCCCGATTCGCCATAGAACGGGGTTTGATTGACGATCACCGCGCCCGTATCGCCTTTAGCAAGCGCTTGGACTTCCACGCCGTCTTTCACCAGTGCGGTGATGACGCCTTGGGCGGAATCCATGCTGTATCCCAAAAATTCCGTCGACCCGACGCGATCTTTTATTTCGAACCACAAGGCTGAGGTCGCCGATTGGCCGGAGCCTTTCCAGGCGGCGCGGGCTTTGGCTTTTTGTTCGGCCATCGCGGCGTTGAAGCCATCCATATCGACACTGATGTTTTCACCGCGCAAAATATCCTGCGTTAAATCGAGCGGGAAGCCGTAGGTGTCGTAGAGTTTGAAAGCGGCGTTGCCCGAGAAAATACCGCCCGCATGCACATCTTTTTTCTCATCTTCAAGTAGCTTGAGTCCACGCTCGAGCGTTTCTTTGAATTTTTCTTCTTCGGATTTTAGCGTTTCGGTAATCATTGCTTGCGCGCGTTTTAGCTCGGGGTACGCGGCGCCCATCTCAGCTACCAGCGTGGGCACCAGGCGATGCATGAGCGGCTCCTTCGCGCCGAGTATATGGGCATGACGCATGGCACGGCGCATGATGCGGCGTAGCACATAGCCGCGGCCTTCGTTGCTGGGCAACACGCCATCCGCCAACAAAAAGCTGGTGCTGCGCAGATGGTCGGCAATCACGCGATGGGACACCATTTGTGCAGGGTTATTGTTTTTCGACTGTTCCATAGAAGCGGCGATCAGCGTTTTGAACAGATCCGTATCGTAATTATCGGCCACGCCTTGCAACACCGAGGTCAGGCGCTCAAGCCCCATGCCGGTATCGATGCTCGGCTTGGGCAGGGGGATGTGCGAGCCATCGCTTTGCGCATCGAACTGCATGAAGACAAGGTTCCAGATTTCGACGTAACGCTCGCCGAATAAATCATGACCGGTGGCATCGAGCGCCCAGCGGCCTTCGCCCTTACCGTGGTCGTAAAAGATTTCGGTGCAGGGGCCGCACGGGCCAGTATCCCCCGCCGCCCAGAAATTATCCTTCGTGGGCACGCGCAGGATTTTAATCTCAGGCAGACCGGCGATTTTTTTCCACAAATCGAACGCTTCGTCGTCGGTATGATAGACCGTCACGCCGAGTTTTTCAGCGGGGATGCCGTACACTTTGGTGATCAGCTCCCAGGCATATTCAATCGCAGCTTCCTTAAAGTAATCGCCGAAGCTGAAATTGCCGAGCATTTCAAAAAACGTGTGGTGGCGCGCGGTGTAGCCGACATTGTCGAGGTCGTTATGCTTGCCGCCGGCGCGGACGCATTTTTGCGCGGTGGCGACGCGTGGGCTTGGCGGTTTTTCCGTGCCGTTGAAATAGTTTTTGAAGGGCACCATGCCCGCCGCCGTGAACATCAGGGTCGGGTCGTTATGCGGGATGAGCGAGGCCGATGGCAGCACCGCGTGGTTTTTGCTCGCGAAAAACTGCAAAAACTGGGTGCGAATATCACTCGTCGTCGGCATAGATCCTCAGCATAAAATCAGCAAAATCAGGAGGAAGATTCATAGCGCGGCGACGTGGGCGGGAGCAAGGGAAATGTATGGCATACGCGGTGCCCGCACGCCGCACACTATAATTACCGCAGAAAAAACCGGCATTCATTGATAAAGAGCAGCCAATAATAGCGCCCTTGGACGCGCGAATGCTGAGGCGTTTGTGGCGATGCTATGATTCGCGAAGCGCTTGATCGCACCAGCGGTCAATGCGGCACCGTTGGGCTACCTACGCTGCATCTGCCGCGCTTGGTTCGTCATTGTCCTCGTTCGGGCTGCCTTGCAGCGCTTCGGCAAGCAGGCTTGCTTTGGCGCGAATGGCGGCCTCGATCTCGGCGGCGACTTTCGGGTTCTCGCGAATGAACTGGCGCGCGTTTTCCTTACCTTGACCGATGCGCTGATCCTTATAGCTGAACCAGCTGCCTGATTTTTCGACCACGCCGGCCTTGATGCCCATATCGATCAGCTCGCCTTCTTTGCTGATGCCCTGGCCATAAAGAATATCGAACTCGACAATTTTGAACGGTGGCGAGACTTTGTTTTTGACCACCTTGACCTTGGTTAAGTTGCCGACCACTTCCTCTTTATCCTTTAACGCGCCGATGCGGCGAATATCCATCCGCACGCTGGCATAAAACTTCAGCGCATTGCCGCCCGTCGTGGTTTCAGGGTTGCCGAACATCACCCCAATTTTCTGGCGGATCTGGTTGATGAAAATCACGGTGCACTGGGTGCGGTTGACGGTACCGGTGATTTTACGCAAGGCCTGGCTCATCAGCCGTGCTTGGGCACCCATGGTGGCGTCGCCCATTTCGCCTTCAAGCTCGGCTTTAGGTACGAGAGCGGCAACCGAATCCACAATCACCATGTCGATCGCACCCGAGCGCACGAGCGTGTCGCAAATCTCGAGCGCTTGTTCGCCCGAATCGGGTTGCGAGATGAGAAGCTCATCGACATTCACGCCGAGTTTTTTGGCATAAACCGGGTCGAGCGCGTGCTCGGCGTCGATAAAGGCACAGGTGCCGCCTTTTTTCTGGCATTCGGCGACGCAATGCAAGGTGAGGGTGGTTTTACCCGAGCTTTCCGGACCGTAAATCTCGATGATGCGGCCTTTGGGAATACCGCCCACGCCCAGCGCAATATCAAGCCCGAGCGAGCCGGTGGAGATCGCCTCAATCTCGAGCCGTTCCTGGTTGCCGAACTTCATGATGGAGCCTTTGCCAAAGGTTTTTTCGATTTGCGCCAAGGCCGAATCGAGGGCTTTTTTCTTATCAGCGGATTTGATTTCAGGTTTCGACATGGGCTTGCTCCATCAGGTTCACGACATTATTTTCAACGTATTACGCATCTATCACTATAGCGCATCCCGATTGCTTACAACGCTATTTGCAATTCTATACACGATAATTGGGACAATAATCAAGCGCAATATTACGCCCATCACGCATCGGGTGCATTCGCGCCCGCCAACACCTCTTTTACTTTACTGGCGAGCTGCTTTAAGGTGAAGGGTTTGGGCAGGAAATTGAAGCTCGCATCGAGATCGTAGCTGTCGGTGAAGGCGTCTTCGGCGTAGCCCGAGATGAAAACGATTTTCATACCCTTCATGCGCGCGGCCTGGGTTTCAAACAGGCTCGAGATCATTTTCGGGCCATTGATGCCGGGCATCATCACATCGCTGATGATGAGATCGATGGGTTTCTCGTAATCGGCAAAAATTTCGAGCGCGCTTTCGCCGCAATCGGCCTCGAGCACTTCGTAGCCCTTGTTGCGCAAGGCGCGCGCCGCAAAAATCCGTACCGGGGTTTCATCCTCGACCAGAAGCACGGTGGCGCGCCCGGTGAGGTCGGTGGCGGTTTTTTCATCCGCATGATCGGCGGCAACACTATCGGCCACGTCGCCTTCCGAGCATTTGAGATAAAGGTAAAAGCTGGTGCCGCGCTTCGGGGCGGTTTTGACATAAATATAGCCGCCCGATTGCTTGATGATGCCGTAGCAGGTCGAGAGGCCAAGCCCTGTCCCTGAGCCAATTTCCTTGGTCGAGAAGAAGGGTTCGAAAATGTTTTTGATGATCTCAAGCGGAATGCCGGTGCCGGTATCGGTCACCTCGACCAGCACATAATCACCCGGTAGCATCACTTCGTCCTCGGTCGGGGCGATGAGGCCAAGCTCGCTTGGGGTGGTGCTCGTCATCGTCACATTGCTGGTGCGGATGGTGAGGGTGCCACCTTCTTTCATCGCGTCGCGGGCGTTCACGGCAAGGTTGATAATCACCTGCTCGAGCTGGCCCTGATCGGCTTTCACCATCGCCAAGTCGCGGCCATGCTGCATCTGCATCTGGATGTTTTCGCCAATGAGGCGCCGGATGAGGTTGGATAATTCGGCGAGCAGTTCGGTCAGGTCAATTGTTTTGGGTTGCAAGGTTTGGCGCCGCGAAAATGCCAGTAATTGACGCACGAGATTCGCCGCGCGGTTGGCATTTTGCTTGATCTGCATGATGTCGGCGAAGCTTGGATCTCCCGCCGGGTGGCGCATGAGCAGTAAATCGGAAAAGCCGATCATGGCCGTGAGCAAATTGTTGAAATCATGGGCGACACCGCCGGCAAGCTGGCCGACTGCTTGCATTTTCTGGCTATGCGAGAAACGCAGTTCCAGGTTTTTCTGCTCGGTTTGGTCGATCAGATGTAAAATCACTACCGGTGCATGCCCGGCACCGCCATCCATCAAGCTGAAATAGGTGTAGACGATAATCACTGTGCCATTTTGCATGCGCAAGGTCAGTGATATCGGCGAGACGGTTTCGCCATGCAGCAGCTTTGAAAAATTTTCTAAAAAGCGTGGACGGTCTTCCGGCTCGATCAACTCGACCAGATGCAGGCTGCGGTCTTCGGGTAAATCAAACTGCGCTAAGGCCTGAAAGCAGCTATTTGCTTCCACAATGCTGCCGTCATTGGCAAGGCGCACAATCGCAATCGGCGACAGCTCGATGAAGCGGTTCAAGCTCAAGCCGCTGGGTTTTGCAGCCGAGAATTGAAGGGCGGGGGATGGGCTGGTTGGGGTCATACCGGGCGCGGTGCCATGAGCGCAAAGCTACCGGTCGCGCCTACGGGTTTTTTATTGCCATCGCGGACGACGGACTGGCGTAAGCCAACCGTATGGCGCTGCGATTGTTTGGTGATGATCACCGCCTCGCCGGTATAATCGCCGACGGTATATTCCTCGGTAATGGTGGTGGTTCCCATGCTGAAAAATACATGATGCAGGCTGAGTTTGCCATCGACCACTTCGCCGGATTCATAGCCGCAGAGCCGCTCGAACGAGGGGTTGACATATTCAAACCGGCCAAAGCCATCGGTGGTGAAAAGGGCGATGTTCGAGGTCGCAAGCAGGTGGTCGAGCTTATCGATCGAGGTGGCGCGTAAGGTATCGGGCAGGGGCTGTAGCCCGGCACGCTTACCGAGATATTCGCGGGCGCGCACCAGCGAGAAGCCGGCGGGTCGCTCGAGCGGTTCGACGGTGAGGATGTACTCCTGTGCCGGTTGATAGGGTTTGGGGAGTGAAAAAATCAGCCGTTCGCTGGTGTTACTGTAGATCGCGGCCATGACGCGCTCGCGGTCGGTTTTACGCACGGTGCCGGCTTCAAATACGCTATCGAGTGCTTGCGATTGCGCGTGTTCGCTGCCCGGAAATAATTGGGTAAAGCCTTCATTGGCATGGACAATACTGCCGTCACGCCGCACCAGGATGAACGCACTCGCCCCGATATTGAGGGCTTGCGCAAAGAGCAGGTTTTGAAACTCAGTGGCGGTGGTGGTGTCGAGCGCCAGCTGGAGATAATAGACGCTGTAAAGACACAAAAGCGCGAGCACGATGATGGCAACAAGCGGCGCGTAGCCATCCATCCTCGGCAACAGCGGTACGTAAGCGAGCAGGAACACGAGCAGGATCGCCACTGCAAAAACCATCACCAAGCGGGCGATGCGGCTGCGGCGCTCGCGCGGCACAAAATCGAGCTGATCATGCATCACGGAATCGGTAGTATCAAAGCGCATGGGCTTTCCTTGGCTGGATTCATACTAACCATTAGCAAGACTGCGCCAGTTGACAATCATTTTTGTCGCGCCCCTGTGCATGATATGACCGTGCTGATTGGATTATTTTTTCAGCTTTAATGTCGGCAAGTCGGATTTTTTGATGGCCGAGGTTTGCCCATTGCCCGCAGCCACCTTCTTACCCTTCAAGCGGTAAACATAACCAATGATTTTGGCGACTGCCTGATAATGCTCGATCGGAATTTCTTCATCGATGTCGGTGGTATCGTAGAGAATGCGTGCCAGTGGTGGGTTGCGCACGATGGGGATTTTATGCTCGCCCGCTTTTTCGCGGATGCGCGCGGCAACCTCATCGATGCCTTTGGCCAGTAGCAGCGGCGCTTGCATGCTGGCCGCGTCATATTTCAAGGCGATCGCGTAATGGGTGGGGTTGGTGATGATCACATCCGCTTTGGGTACGTTGGCCATCATGCGTTTGCGCGCGCGTTCACGGCGCAACTGACGCACGCGCTGCTTCACATGCGGGTCGCCCTCTTGCTGCTTGAACTCTTCTTTGACCTCATGCTTGCTCATACGCAGCGATTTCATGAGGTTAAAGCGCTGATAGAGGTAATCCACAATCGCCAGGAAAAAGAGCAAAATGCAGACGGCAATCAGGATTTCGCCGCTTAAGCGCTGCGAATCGCGGCCAATGCTGGCGGTGGTCATCGCGCGCATGAGTTGCGGCAGCTGGTCGCGGTAGGGCATGACGGTCATGGCGCAGATAATGCCAACGATCATGATTTTGATGAAATTCTTGATGAATTCGACGATGGCCTTCATCCCAAAAATGCGTTTGAAACCGGCCAGTGGCGATATTTTGCTGAATTTCATTTTAATATGTTCGCTTGCAAACACAATTTTGCGCTGGATGAAGGCGGGGGCTAAGGCAGCGACAAAGGTGAGTAAGAACGGCAGCATCAAAAGCATCAGCAGGCCGATCACCAGCTGCTGAGTGATGCCATTAACCCCGCCCGGGCTCATGTCGAAACGGTCGGCACTGGCGATAAATGGCGTAAGCAGGGCCAGGCTGTCATGCGCGAGTTTGGGGCCAAGGATGAAGACGAAAAAGACAAAGCCAAGCATCATCGAAAAATGATACAGCTCACGCGTCGAGGCGATCTGGCCTTTTTTGCGCGCGTCTTCGAGTTTTTTGAAGGTTGGGTCTTCTGTTTTTGAGGAATCGTCTTCGGATTCAGACATCTAAATCCCTCCCGCGAAGGATTCGAGCGTGGTGCGGGCAAACTCGATAAAGACCTCGATCATCACCGGTAAAATCGCAAACATAATCAGGAAGGCGAGCAGGATCTGCGGGCTCATCGCCACAAAGAATATCTGAAAATTGGGCATCAGCCGGGCCATCAATCCGCCCATGAGGTTAAAAATAATCGAAAACACAATATGCGGCGCGGCAAGGGTGGTGCCCAGGGCGAAACAATCGCCGAGCAGTCGCAGGTAATAGCGGTACATATCCTCGACCATGGGCACATCGGAGGGGCTTAACACCGCGTAGCTTTCGACCACCGAGGCGAGCATCAGGTGATGCAGGTTAAACGCCAGCATCACGGTAATGGCGACAATGGTAATGAAATTGCTGAGCACCGCGGTTTGCGCGCCGGTGACGGGGTCAAAAATCGAGGAGACGGCGAGCGAGGATTGAAAGGCAATCATGGTGCCAGCGACGTGGGTGATGGCGATCAATGTGCGGCCAATCAGGCCAATAAAGACGCCGGTCAGAATTTCGCTGACGACAATGAGGCCAAGTGCCAGCATGCTTTGTGGCAGTGCCGGCATGCGTTCGATGAGCACGGGCGTGAGCAACAGGCTGATGGCAAGGGCCAGCAACAACCGAATACGCACGGAAACATAGCTATCGCCAAAGGCGGGCATGACCATAAGTGCGGCGCCCAGGCGGCAGAAAATAAAGAAAAAAGCCGCCAGCTGACTGAGCAAAAACTGGTCGAGTAGGTTGAGGGTCATGATCGCGGGTCAGTCGATCGTGGCGATGCGTTCAAACAAACGCGTGCCGTAATTTTCGAGTGATTGCAGCATGAAGGGCAGGGCCAGCATCATGACGAGCAGCATCGCCACCATTTTGGGGACGAAGGTGAGGGTGGTCTCTTGAATTTGAGTGAGGGCCTGCAGCAGCGACACACCCAGCCCCACGAACAATGCGGTCAGCATCATCGGCGCGGAAACGAGCATCAGTACCCAGATACCTTCACGCGCGAAGTCGATAATTTCTA
>CAZZCK010000007.1:0-19674 GCA_964652475.1 uncultured Azospirillum sp. | reverse complement strand
CAACCTTACTCGCTCGCGTGATTTGAGCAATGACTTTGTGCGATCTAAATTGGCATCTTGATGATGTCCTGATAGGCGTTGATCACCCGATCGCGGATGGCGACAACGGTGTTGAGCGCCGACTCGGCATCGGCCACGGCGGTGACCACATCCGTCAGGTCGGCCTTGCCGGAAAGGGCGCGTGTGGCAACCGCTTCGCTTTTGAAACCGCTATCAGCCGCACTTTGCAAGGCATTACCAAGAAGATCGACAAAGCGCACACCGCCAGTTGCTTTGGCCTCATTCGCGCCATCACCGGCCGTTTTTTCGATAATATTCTGGGCGACGCGTAGCGCATCCTGGTAGGCGCCGGCGGCGCGTGAAAAACTGATATCGTTCATGGGATCTCCTGTGCGTCGGTTTTATTGGTCATGGGGCTTATCGCAGTAAACTGATGGTTTGGTTGAGCATGGCTTTCGAGGCTTCAATCACGTTGAGGTTGGCCTCGTAGCCGCGGCGGGCTTCGCGCATGTCCATCATTTCGTTGATCGAGCTGACATTGGGGTATTGCACATAGCCTTCAGCATTAGCGGCCGGGTTGGATGGTTCATAACGGGTTGGGAATTCCGAGCGGTCGACGCCGATTTTATTAGTTTTCACCATCATGATCCCGCTTTCTTTATCGAGTGCGGTTTTGAAGCTGATGGTTTTGCGCCGGTAGGGCTGCTCGCCCGGCCGGGTGCCGATGGAATCCGCATTGGCGATGTTTTGCGACACCACCTTGAGGCGATCCTGCTGCGCCTTCAAACCGGCGGAGGAAACATGAATCGTATCGAGCAAATCCATGAGCGATGTCCTTTACTGCCGGTTACCAATCGCGGTGCGATAAAGCTGGGTGAATTTACGCAGCATCGAGCTTGAGAGCTGGAATTGCGCTGCCGTATCCGAGATTTTGGCCATCTGATCCTCAAGCACCACATTATTGCCGTTGGGCGAGCGTTCAAACGTGTTGCGGTCATCGATGGTGCTGAAGATTCCGGCATTGGCCCCGCCAAGCGAGCCATTCAGATGCTTGGCGGAGGTTGCAGTCATTGCCAGTTTGCTACCGCTGGCCTCGCTCACCATGGCGTTAAAATCGATTTTTTTAAGGTCACGCGCTTTGTAGCCCGGGGTGTCGATATGCGAGATATTCTGCGCTAATTGGCTTTGGCGCTCGGTCATGTATTTCATATGCATGACGAGCTTATCATTGAGGCCGACAGGTTTGTTCTGCATCGATCGCGCTCCGGGTATGCATCGGTGAATGGATCACTTCAATGCAACAATAATGCCAAAGAAAAAAGAGGGCTTGCCGGGCGCGTTGACTGGTGGATGGTGGCCATCTCTAAGTAATAAATGCAATATAGGTAAGTTTTGCCCATATTGCAATAAAAATATCACCTAGCCGGATCGGGATGACTATGCTAGGAGAACGATCACCAGTAGGTCAGACCATCGCCAGTTAGGGTGTTTATGCTTTATTTATCACGAAAAATCGGTGAATCGATTGTCATCAATAATGCCATCGAACTGACGGTGATGGAAGTGCGTGGCAAATCGGTGAAGCTTGGCTTTAACTTTCCGCCGGATGCGACCGTGCTGCGCAAAGAGATTTTCGATAAAATTATGGCCGAAAACATGGCCGCCGGCCGCGATGGCGGGATGGATTTCATGGAGATGGAATTCGATTTAGGCCATCTCGATCAACCACCCAGCGGTAAGCCGCATGACGAACGATAAGCCGCAGCGTGAGGGCATCGATATCCGTGAGACGGATAGGCGGGCAAAGCCCGAGCAGCCAAGCATCAGCAAAGCAGTAGCGCTTGAGTATACGCGTGGCAGCGATACTGCACCCCGCGTCACTGCGAGCGGCAAGGGCGCCATCGCCGAGCAGATTTTAGCCATCGCCTTTGACCGCGGCATCAAGGTGCGCGAAGATGCCGAGCTGGTCGATATATTGTCACTCGTCGAGGTGGATTCGCCCATTCCGCTTGAGGCATTCGGCGCGGTAGCGGAAATTCTCGCCTATGTCTATCAGGCCAATGACCGGCGTAAACCACAAACGGATGTGAGCGCCTCGTGAGCAGCCATAACCTGCCTCTACCCGATCTTGATCCCGCCCGCACGGCGGATGACCTCGTGCGCGATATCAACGATTATATCGATAAGGCCCAGGCCATGGTCAAGAACCGGGATGCGCTCTTGCTCGTTGGGCTTGATCAGGCGGTGGAATCGTTATGCACGCGCATTCTCGCGCTCAATGCAACGGAAGGTAAGCGCTATGCTGAGGCTTTGAGTGCGCTCACTGGCCGTATCGATGATTTGCATGACGCCATGCGCGAATATCAGCAGGAAGTAGCCGAGAGTTTGACGTCGCTGAGCA
Source organism: uncultured Azospirillum sp. (assembly GCA_964652475.1). Lineage (GTDB taxonomy): Bacteria > Pseudomonadota > Alphaproteobacteria > Rickettsiales > UBA3002 > QFOX01. The sequence goes on along the minus strand of CAZZCK010000007.1, from coordinate 17,273 downwards.
ATCAGCGCAAGGCCACCCGCGCCTACGGCAATACGCCTACGGCCATACCGGATCAGGAATAAAGGTCGCATGGAACTTTACACATATTCGCGTTTTGTGTTGGTGTTGGCGTTTGTGGTCGCCCTCATCTGGCTGACCGGCTATTTGATGAAGCGCTTCGGGCTTGATAAGCATTTACGTGGGGTAACGGGACAAAAAGGTCGCCTGGCGGTGGTGGATGTGCTCTATCTCGACCCCAAACGTAAGCTCACCTTGCTGCGCGCCGACGACAAAGAATATCTGGTCTTAATGAACGAGGGGCAGGCGCTGCTGATGGACCGTTTTGAGGGAAAGAAGCATGATCATAGCGCGTAATATGTGGCGTTTCCTCGGCGTTGCCCTGCTCATGCTTGGCCCCTGTGCGGCCATGGCGCAAAGCCTAAACCTCGATTTGGGCGGCGATTCCGGCTCAGCGACCGCGCGGATTATTCAGCTCGTGCTGCTGATGACCATCTTGAGCCTTGCGCCCTCGATTCTGATTATGGTGACGTCGTTCATGCGGATCATGATTGTGCTGTCGTTTTTACGCACGGCAATGGGGACGCAAAACACTCCGCCCAACCAGGTGCTGGTTGCGCTTGCGTTGTTTCTCACACTATTCATCATGACACCGGTGATGCAAAAATCCTACGATGCCGGCATCAAACCGATGATCGAAGAGCGGGTCGACCAGGCAGAAGGGCTGCGCCTGGCCGCCGCCCCGTTTCACGAATTCATGATGCGCCATGTGAAAGAAAAAGACCTCCAGCTCTTTGTCGATATCAGCAAAACCAAGGTCGAAAAACCGGAGGATATGCCCTATCAGGTGCTGATTCCGGCCTTCATGATCAGCGAGCTTAAGCGCGCGTTCGAGATTGGCTTTCTCATTTTTATTCCCTTCCTCATCATCGATATGGTGGTCGCCAGCGTGCTGATGGCGATGGGGATGGCAATGCTGCCGCCGATTGTGATTTCGCTGCCGTTCAAAATCATTTTCTTTGTGTTGGTCGATGGCTGGTACATGCTCGCCGGGTCGCTTGTACGCTCGTTCGGAGTGAATTGATGCCGTGGGTGATGCAGATGCTTGGCTGCGCCGGGGTGATTCTCGGCATCGCCTTGCTGCTATGGGTTGGGTTTTGGCTGTTTTTGGTGATTCTTACGCTGGCGGTGGTGATGTTCACCTGGCGGCATATCCGTGCTTTTTTGGTTGCCAAGGGCATCCTCCATCCACGCATGGCCGAGGCCTCGCCACCTTCATGGGACTATCCGTCCGCGGATACATCGAGCGCGCGGGATGCCACCACACCCCCGCCGACGATTGAAGGGGATTACAAACGGATCGATTCGGAATAGGTGATGAGGTGAGCGATGTGCTTATTCAGGCGCTTCACTTAATGGGCGCGCGGCTAGCTTTTCCTTGAAGCGATCGAGAAAGCTCTCGGTACGGCTAATCTGTTCGGCAAGCATGGCGAAATCAGCCGGGTCGAGCGGGGTGGTATCATTGGTGATAAACTCGAAAATCTGCTTATAGCCGCTGTCGGGAATCAATCCGCCGTAGTAATCGCGCAAGTAACGCAGCTGCACCTCATCGCCTTGAAACGCATAGGCGAGGGCGAGTTTCAGCAAAATCTCGGTCTCGTCGCTTGAGAGCGCTTGGGTGAGGTTGGGGCGGCTATTCAGCATATCCTCGGCCCGATTGCTAATGTTGGGCCAATCCTGCATCGCCCACAGCACTTCCAGGCGTAGCTTATTGCCCAAGGGTGTGCTGTCCGTTGCGAGCACACCGAGTGCTTCGTCATGCTTACCCAGCTTGCTGAGCGCTTCGGCGGTGAGCTGCTGGCGTGCGATGGTGAGTTCGGGTTTGCTTTGGCCATAATTGGTGACCTCAAGCACGCTGAGTGCCGCTTGCGGGTTTTGATTCAGTAGATGCAGTAGCGCCAATCGCGCCCCAATCTGCGATCGTGCTTCGCCCGTTGCACGGAATTTGACCTGATTATCGAGCAGGACAATCGCCCGGTCGAGCAGATCGATGGCGGCGAGGCGATCGGCCAGTTTTTGCACGAGCATATCCCCTTTTTCGCCCAGCGGGGTGAGGTTACTGAACTCATCGAACAGCGATAATGCCGTGAGCGGCGGGAGCGATTCCCCCAATTCACCGAGGAAAATATCGCTAAACAGTGTATTCATTTTTTCGGTGGTGGTGAGTGTGTCAGGGTCAGCCGGGAACCCTTCCAAAATGGCTTTGTAGGTGCGCAACAACGCGTCATGGCGTTTCGCATCGCCATAGAGTGTTACCAATGCCGAAAGCACGCTGCGTTCGATTGCATCGCCGCGCCAGATCATGCGCAGGCCTTCGAGCTGCTCGGCGGCTTCATCGGCGGTGAGTGTCCCCATGGCATAGCGCAGTTGCGCCGCACGTAAGCGGGCCTGGGCAGCAATGCGTAAATCATCGGGTTGCTTCGCGAGCTGTTCGAGCATGCCAAGCGCTTTGTCTTTTTCGCCTTTTTTCTCGGTCACAATCGCTAAGGTGAATTCGGCATCCCCGGCGACGGAGGCAATAATATCATCGCCAATCAGGGTTTCGTAGGCGGCGAGGGCTTTTTCCTCCTGGCCGTCGCGGATATAGGCATCCGCGGCAATCTGTGCCAATCGCTGACGGATACGCGGTGGGTAAAAGCGAATGTAAGGTTTGTTGTATTTCAAGAAGCGTAGCACTGGTTTGCCAATCGTTGTGGGCGCACTGGTTGCAATCGCCGGAGAGGTAGGGTTGGGCAAGGCATCCGCTTCGTCATCGTTGATGGCGGGCGGGGTGTTCGCACTCGCATCATTCGTATTGCCGGCGGCAGGACTTGCGACCGTATCAATCCGTAACGGGGCGACGACAAACAGGCTGGTCACGTCGCGCCACAGTTGCGTTTCGTCAAGCTCATCCAGTTCGCTTGCGGCAAGCACCTCGCTTGCTTCGCGCATGCGGTTTTCCATCACCAGCGCGGCGCCATGCAGGAGGGCTAATTTTTTGCTGGTGTAATATTCAGGAAATTGCTCCTTGAGCAGGGTCAGCATGCCGTGTGCTTCAGCACCAAATCCCTGACCAAGATAGAGCGTGACCAGCCCGAGCATCGCGTCGGCTTTTTGGGCTTTTCCAGCGGCGGCAAGCGATACGTAGCGCCCTGCTTCCACTTCGTGGAATTGATCCCTTGGGATATACCATTGATCGTAAGGGAGCATGACGCCCGAGGCGGCACTCGCGCCCGCCACCGGCCCTGCACTTGATAGTAACGGAAGGTTCTCAGAAACGGCAAGCCCTTGCGGACTGGCCACCGTCACCCCCGTGCGGGTGACGGTGGTGGTCAAATCGACGATGCGGCTACTGAGGGCGATCCCCTGCGGGCTCGGCAGAACCTGCAATTGCGGAAATTGTCGCGCGCCGGAGACGCCGCGTCCGCTTTCGAACGCAGGAATGATGACGAGTAGATCACCGATGGTGGGGTCATAAAACCGTACCGTTGGGGCGACATCAAACACCCCCATCAGCAGACGGGTTAAGCCTTCGATCGTGTCGGTGCCTATCGGCACATCGAGCAGCGGGCGTGCGGGCGCGGTGCCAAAAATAACATTCCAGCCATAGCCCCCGCTCACCTGTTCCGCGCGCGCGTTGATACTGCCATCGGTGACAAAACGCAGCACGGTATTGCCCGGGTAGGCGTATTGCGTCACGGTCACTACCTGCTTGGGTACAATGCTGCGCAGCAGTTCCGGCGTCACGTTCTGCGCGGTGGAGAAGACCACCCAGATATCGCGCGAGCGCTGAAATACCGCCGCCGCAGTGCGTGCGCGCCACGGAAAATTGAGGCTGGTCTCAGCGTTTTTATTACGCGCGGTGACTAAAAACGGCCCGATATCCGGCGGCGCAATGGCAGTGCTTGCGGCAGGTGCGGCGGTGCTGTGCCCACTGCTATCAGCCGCTGCTTCAGCCACAGTGGGCGTTGCTGGCTTTGTTGTGGCGATGGGGGCTTCGGCGCGGTCTTCATCATCATCGGCGATTGGAGTGACCGTTTTTTCTGCCGTCGGCTTGGTGCTGAGCAGGGTATCGGGTTTGCTATCGGTCGCCGCGCTCGGTTTGGTACTGAGCACGGGATTTTCAATCGGTGGTGCCGATGGTGGGTTGCTGCTTGCAATGCTGACGCGTTGAGTGGCGTCAGGTATTTCAGTGGGGGTAGGTTTTTGCGCTGTGACGGGTGTGGGTTTCGTTTCGCGCAGCACGGGGGCTGGCGTTTTAGCTGCTGTGTTGAGCTTGCTTTTCGCCGGCGTGAGCGGTTTGACTGGCGGCGCACTACGTGCGTCAGCGGTCGTGACTTCCGATACGTTCGATTCCGTTTCGCTGACGGAGGATGCATCACCCGCCTCTTCATTTTTTGTCGATAGGGTCTCAGCGGTTTGGGTATCACTCGGCGGCGGCGATGATGCATCCACATTCGACGGTGGGGTGGTTTGCAGCAAATCGATGCCGACTTTGTTGCCGCTGACAAACTGACGAATCCGGTACGGTTGCGTAAGGCTTAGGGTGAGACGGCGCTTATCGGCCGAAAGTTTAGCGCTGCGGATATAATCCGGTAACGCCCCCGCAATCGATGCTTCGGATGCCTCAAGCGGCTGATCGAAGCTGAGGGTGGCCGTGTCACCCGAAACGCTCGCATTGAGTTTAGCAGGTGACGTGAACGTAAAATGCATGCGACCAAAGCCGTTGCGGGCTTTCGCATCCACGGTTGCGGCATGGGTCGCCATTGCTGCCATGATGCCCATAGCGACAATTGCAACATACCCACCCACACGCATTTTGTTGCTGTGTTGGTTCATAGATATGCATGCTATCTTTGAAGGAAGTTCAGGCGATTGCAATCGCCCATGGCAGGTTATGCACTGGTACGGCGGGGGATAAGCCCCCATCAATGGGCAGTTTATAGCGCGAGGATTCGCTACAGCGAGGAAAACAGCTTGTCGATATCGTCCTGGCTTGGCTTGTTCTGGCTTAGCTGCGGACCATTGAGCAGGTCTTCGTCGGCGCGGCGGTTGCCGGTTTCGATGATGCCAATGCTGCCGATGCTGCTATCGTCGGGCATCTCGCCGCCGAGCATCTTAATCAACCGCCCGACGCGTAACTCGATTTGCTCGAGCGTACTCATCACCTTATTAATGCGCTGACCGGTAATATCCTGAAAGCTACAGGCCTCGAGAATCCCGACCGCGTGCTCACCGAATTTCGCACCCGCATCCGTATCGGCAAGGGATCCGGCAAGCAGCATAATCGCATCCGCCTTATCCATAATCGCATTGGTCGCTTCTTCAGTATGGCGCACCACTTCGCTCAGCTCCAGCGCCGCATTGCTGAGGTTTTTGTCATTGCCGGTTTTTTCGGCAGGTAACGATATGGCAATAATTTCGCGTTTTGCGTCGGCAATGAATTGCGCAATTTTCTTGATCTCAGCCTCAAGCTGCTCGACCGATGGTTTCTCGCTCATAACCACTCCCTAGGCTCTGTGGACGTTCACCGCATGGAAACGTTGCATCGCAGAAACGGCGCGATGCAAGGCGAAACCTGCAGACAATAGTGGTACTATTTTCAAGGGTTTTAACGCTGCAGCGCACCGTTTCTGCCGCAACCCCCACCGATACAGCCACGGGCTGTATCGGCTAACCCCAAGATGCCCGCACCCCACACGGTGGCTGCGGGCATGCGATGGAAAATAATCAAAAATAGCGGCGAAGTTTTTCTGGTCCGTAGTGCCGCTACGGCCTGCAAAAAACTCCTGGCTCTTTTTGATTATTTTTCTCATCGCGTTTCTCATGTGCTGAATATCCACAGGGCCTAGAATGCACCAAAAACGGCTTCGAGCTTTTGCTTGAGCGTCTGCGCGTTAAACGGTTTCACGATGTAATTGCTGACCCCGGCTTGCTTGGCGGCAATGATGTTCTCGGTTTTGCTTTCCGCCGTCACCATGATGAAGGGCAGCTGCTTGGTTGCCTCGTTCGTGCGCACCAGTTTCAAAAACTCAAAACCTGACATCGGCTCCATGTTCCAGTCCGAAACGATGAGGCCATAGGGCTTTTTCTTGACCATCTCCCAGGCCATGGTGCCATCGGTCGCTTCATCGATATTCATGAAGCCAAGCTGGTTGAGCAGCCCACGCACAATCCGCAACATGGTTTTATAATCATCCACAATCAGGATGGGCATTACTTTATTGATTGCCATAATTGACTACCCACGTTTAAGTGACAAAAAGAAAGGCGAACAACCATGAACTGGCACGATATCCGCAGCATTGCCATCGCACTCGAGGAAGCACATCCGCAGGTGGATAACGTGAACCTGCGGTTTACCGACCTGCGCGATTGGATAGTTGCGTTACCCGACTTTACCGGTGCAGCCAATGGTTGCAATGAAAAAATCCTCGAAGCCATTCAGATGGCCTGGATCGATGAGCGTGACTAGCCAACGGACCGATCTATCGACGCTGGATGCGACCCGCGCATTCGCACAAACCATAGGCGCTGCCTTGCGTTGTGGCGATGTGGTCACACTGGCGGGTGATTTGGGCGCAGGAAAAACCACCTTTGCCCAATTCCTCATTCAATCATTAAGTGATGGTCATGTCGAGGTCACCAGCCCTACCTTTACCTTGCTGCAAACCTACCCGGTGACGTTGACGGATGGCGCGGCGTGCGAGCTTTATCACTACGACCTGTACCGTATCGAGCATCCCGCGCAGTTGGTTGAGCTTGGGCTTGAAGAGGCCGTGGCTGGTGTCGCACTGATCGAGTGGCCCGAGCGTTTGATGGGGTATGATATGCCCATCGCGCTTGCGCTTTCCTTCACCCTGGCCAATGATGGCACCCGTAGTGTGACGGTTGATTACGCACGGGAGGGGCTTGCGATTTGAAACATCAATCATCCTGTCATGCCGTCTTTATGGCGGCATCCGTGCACATTAATTCACTGCGCTGTTTATGTGCGCAGACCCCGTCATACGACGGGGTGACAGGGAGTGAATGAATATGAATACGATAAAAATTCGCCCCGAGCGCGGCGACGCGATGGATGCATTTCTGCAAGCCATTGGCTGGCAGGGCGCGGTGCGCAGTATGCTGGCGGGGGATGCATCGTTTCGTCGCTACGAGCGTGTGCATCATGGCGATACGGTTGCCGTGCTGATGGATGCGCCACCCCCGTGGGAGGATGTGCGCCCGTTTATGGCGGTGACCGATCTGCTCAGCGGTTGCCATGTCACCGTGCCCACCATCCTTGCGGCGGATGCGGGGCAGGGGTTTCTCCTGCTCGAAGATTTGGGCGATTTGTCGTTCACGCGGCTACTTACCGCCGAACCGGCGCGCGAGATGGAACTATACACCGCCGCGACCGATGCGCTGATTACCCTGCGCCGCGCGAGTGCAGCGAATGGCGCGGCGTTCAGCAACGCCTTGCCGCTGTATGATCGGGAGGTCTATCTGCGCGAGGCGGGGTTGTTTGCCGAGTGGTTTTTGCCGCAAATCCATGGTCTTGAGAAAGCGCGCGCGTTGCGCAGCGAATATCTCGCCATCTGGCACGAAATCCTGAGCCAGCTTAGGCCTGAGCAGCACAGCATCACTCATCGCGATTACCATGCCGACAATTTATTTTGGCTTACGGGTCGCCACGGCCATCACGCCGTCGGCATGATCGATTATCAGGATGCGCTATGGGGCGATGGGGCCTATGATCTTGCCTCACTGCTCGAGGATGCACGGCGCGATGTGGGGGCAACCACCGTGAAACAATGCTATCAACATTACGTGCTCGAAACCGGCGAGGATGTGGAGCGTTTCGCCGCGCGCTATGCGGTCATCGCCGCCCAACGCAACGCCAAAATCATCGGTATTTTTGCGCGGCTATGCGTGCGCGATGGTAAGGCTCATTACCTCGATTATCTGCCGCGTGTCTGGGGGCATTTCCTGCGCGATCTCTCGCACCCCATGCTCGCGCCGCTTGCTGCCTTTGTTGATGCGCATGTGCCCGCCGATTGGCGCGGTGTGTTCACCCCCAACCTCGCACTGGGCGGGATCACGCCATGAACCTCACCCATGCGATTGTGTTAAGTGCGGGACTCGGCACGCGCATGCGCCCGCTGACGGACAGCATGCCCAAGCCGCTTATTCCCCTAAATGGCCAGCCGCTGATCGACCATTGCCTCGGTTTTTTGCATGCGGCCCATATCCGCGAGGTGGTGATCAACACCTCGTATCGCGCCGAGCAACTTGAGGATTATCTGGCGGCGCACACGGCTCCACCAACCATCCATTTCTCGCGCGAGGAGCCGGCACCCCTCGAAACCGGCGGCGGTATTGCCAAGGCCTTGCCATTGCTTGGCGACGGACCATTTTTGGCTATGAATTCGGATGCGGTATTTGCACCGACCGCCATTCACCCCATCACGCGGATGTGTGAGGCGTGGGACGATGATGTCGATTTCCTCATGCTACTCATCCCCAAAGCCAATGCGGTTGGTTGGCAAGGGCGAGGCGATTTTGTGATGGATGATGCCGGGCGTATCCGTCGCCCGCTCGAGGGCGAGGACGCGCCGTATATTTTCAGCGGCGTTGAAATCATCCGCCCGGAAGTGTTCGTGGGCTGCCCCGAAGGTGCATTTTCACTGTCGAAGTTATGGAATCAGCGGCTGGGCGAGGGCGGCTGGTTCAGCCGCATCCGCGCGGTAATTCATGATGGCCCCTGGCTTAACGTCGGTGATTTGGCGGGATTAGCGGCCGCCGAGGCTTATTTGGGCGCATCCGCCGGTAGGCGCACATAAGGTGCTTCGCCGTTTTGCGTCGCACTGGTCGGGATTAAAAATCCGGCGGGTAACGTGACGCTGCGGCCGATACGTACCTCATACGGCAAGGCCAGCACCGCGGATGGGATGGTAAACACCTCACCGTTTTTGAGGCTTTGCAGCTGCACGCCGCCACCATTGATCAGCTGCCCGCCGCCCGTGAGGGTGATACGCGCCGTCGCCGGGTCGATACTGGCCGGAGGGTTCATCAGCAGTGTTGCGCCATTTTTAAGGGCGATGCTGCCGCCTTCGTCAAAGGTGAGGGCTGGCGCCGTTGGTTGAAGGCGGATGAGTGTGTCGCCTTGCGCGAATAATTTACTGTTGCTGGAGGTTTGTGCCATGAGCGCGCTGCGCCCGGCGATTGGATAAAAAATCGCGCTACTGCCCGAAGGATAATAGAGGCCTGGCCGATTCAGCACGCCATATTGCAGTTTACCCGCGCAAGCCTCACCGGCGGGTTTGATCGTGACCGTGTCGCAGGTTTGTGGTGCACTTGTGGCACCAACGGCGGTGCCGCTACAGGACGGATTGGCCGGGAATGCCGCTGCTTGCGGGCAGATACCTTTTGCATCCGGCGCAATACCACCCGGGCATAGGGCGACAAAATTATTGACCGGGGCGACTGGTTTCCCCGTCGCATCCAAGCATTGGCCATCGGCGGTTTTGGCTTTGCCATCCGGGCACATGGCGGCATTAAACTGGGTGGGGGTCACGGTTGGCGTCTCGCATCCTGGCTGGGTAGCCGCCTGAATTTCAATGTCTCCGGTGCGATCGGGTACGCGCCAATAAGTGGCTTCATCGGCGCAATCGCCGGGTATTTCGGGGTCACCCGCCGCATTGAGTGGCAACACCAGGTATTTCTCGGGCTGGCTTGGGTCAAATTCGGGGATGAACGCAAGGTTCATCGTTGCCCGCGAGCGCAAGCGAATGGCGATGGTTCGCGCACTCGGATTGTAGGTAATCATTTGTTCCATTGGCGCGGTGAGGTCGACCGTTTTTTGCGCAATGCCGAGCTTGTCCTTGCGGCATAAATAGCTTGGCAGTTTGAGTGAATTACCCTTGAGCGCAAACTGATTGCCCGATTTTTGATAGACCCAGATAAAATAGGCGTTGTTGACCGTTGTCGCCAAATGGCTTGCGTTCACGCTGAGCGATTGATCGCTGGTGCTGGTGGGGACCAGCCCACCGCATGGGGTGGCAATGCTGCCGCCGGTGATGGCCGCTTTCGTGCCATAGGCGCCGCTCGTGTCGCTCTCGGCGGGGCAGGCGGCTGCGGCTGGTGTAATACCAGCCGGGGCGGGGGCGCTATTGGTCAGGCCGTCCTTATCCTTGAATACGCCGTTCAAAAAATCGAGGCATGTTCCCGATGGAATCGAGACTTTGGGGGGTACACCGATTTTAACACGCGGTGGAAAATTACATGCCGCGAGAATTTTATCGCGGCCAATGCTGGCATTGGCTTTCTGCTCGCCCGGGGGTGATTCGGGCGCTTGCACCGTGCCATACGAAAACCCGCCCGCACCGCCAATACGCACGCCGGGGCCTTCGCCATTATTGGGCCGCAGCTGTACCGGCGCATCCGCCGCCCGATGCATGCATTCATCGACCTCTGGCCCATGCGCCATGAAGGATTCATTGCGGTTGCTTGGGAAGATTTTTGCGCAGTCGATGGGCGTGCTGCTATTGCCGCCCGCCGATGATCCACCAGCCCCCCCTGCGCCACCTGGCGCTGCGCCGCTGGTGGTGGGGCTGCCAACCGGCGCTGGTTGCGCAGTGACAAGGGCAAGTGCCAACGTGGGGACGAGTAGGGCGATGCTGCATATCAGCACCCTAACCATTTTTGTGCATGGCAGATGACGCCGTCTCGCCCGTTGCATGGTGCTGCTGTCGCTATTTGCCATCTATTCGTCCTCCTCGCAGTCGATGGCTTTATTCTTTTTCTTACAGCCATCGCGCCGATCGTCCTTGATCCGGTAAAGCTTGAGTTTTGACCATGCGGTTTGCTCGCAATGCGAGATTTTGGTTTCCTCGCAAGTGCCGATGGATTTGATACTCTCGTACGTGGTTTTCGCTTCATCTGGCAAATGGCCGGGCTTGAAGTAATAGCGCGATTTCATTTCGCCCCAAGTGTCGGTAGTGCCGCACACATCCGGCCATTTTCCATTGTCGGGCTCGAGCACGCGAATGTAGCAGTTCTTTTTCTTCTCGCAGTTGGTTCTACTTGGGAGGCGCGTTTCAACGACAAAGGCAAGTTTGGCTAACCCGGGCTTGCTCGCATTATCACTCGGGCCATTGGGCATTAGCACGATATCGCCCTGTTTCGCCTTATCCAGACCGGTGATGGTAGTGCTATTCGTACCGCTCGCAGCTGGCGCTGCCCCACCCGCTGCCGGTATTGTGCCTCCCCCAGTGGCAGGTGCTGTACCGCTCGTAGTGGCTTTGCCACCAAAATTCGGGAAGCGATTTTTCTCGATTTCCGTCGCCAGATACCCACGCCAAGCCAGCGGTAGCAACGTTGGCTGCTCTTGTTTCAGATACATCGTTTTGGCGTCATCGCTCGGCTTACCGGCTTTAATGTAATCGCGCAGGGTGATGTATTTACAGTTTTTCCCTTGGTTTTGTTGGTCACGATCGCACTTGGTGATGATGACCTTGCGCCATTCCCCGCCAGCGACCAGCATCATCATATTCTCGGCCGAGCCGGGCTTGAAAACTTTCTCGTAGCGCGCAATGCAGCTAAGGCCCACATGGCGTAAGCTACGCACCTGGTAGAGCTTCATCTCCGTCCAGCTCGTGACGGGATCGGGGATGGTGAGGCTGACGCCGCTGAACGTCATTGGTACTTTTTTCAAGGCGTTGCTGATGGTGCTGGCGGTACCACTTGCGCCGCTCGCAGCGGGGGTTGCAGCAGGGGCAGGGGTTGCGCCAGTACTTGCGGCGGGGGTGCCAGCGCTTGCAGCCGGTGCGGCACCACTGCCCGCCGCTGGCGTTGACGGGGCCGAGGATGCGGGCGTGCTGCTACTACTCCCCCAGCCCATGGCTTTGCAGCGCTGGTCGGGAAATTTATCTTCCGGTTTATCATTGGAATTGCTGCTTGTGCTCCCACTTCCCCCAAATGCGGCTTTAGCGGCGGCTTCACGCCCGACGCCGACAATGGCGGTATATTGCCCGGTCGTATCAAGCGGGTATTGGAAGTTTTTGGCGGTGATGGGCGTGGTATGCAGCGCATGACCCAGATCCCAGATTTTGGGGTAGGGCATGTGGTTGCCGAAATATTCGCTGAATGCCATGCCCTCAAGCGGGCCGTCCTTACCGTCCTTACCGCCCTTGAACACTTTGTTGTTGCCGTCTTTATCGTCCTCATCGTTCGGGTTATGGTAGCGCATTTTCAGTTTGTTGAGCGGCGTAAACGGCTTACGTAAATCGTTACAGACTTGCTTGAACGGCGTACCGCAATTGGCGTTGCGTTTGAACTCATTCAGCGCACCGGGGAATTGCGCTTTGAGCAATTTCATGCGCCCGTCTTTGCTCGAATCGAGATAGTTGGTGCGGCAGGGTGGGAAGGTTGAAATATCATCCACCTTGCCATTCAAGCCATAACATTGCCAACAGGGCAGGCCCTTCACCATAATGAACGGCGGCAGTCCTTGCGGCGCGGTTTGGTAGCAGAACGATCCTGCGATTACCGCTGCAATGCCGATGGGGTCGCGTTTCCACTCGCCATTGAAAATGGGTTTATTATTGTAGCAAATATTATTGTAGGCGACACGTTTGAACAGCGCCGATTCAAATTTTTTGGTATCGATATTTTTGAGCAATGTCAGCGCTTGCACCGCCCCCACATTGCTGGCTAGTGCGGCGAGGGATGCTTTATCCACCTCGCCTTTGCGGAAGGTCAACACATCGACCTTGACCTCGAGGTTTGCTTTCTTTTTGGCATCCTTCTCCTGATCGGCGGATTTCACCCCAGCGCAGAACACCGTATTTTTTTCCTCGGTGAGGTAGGTCTTCATCGCCCGTTTGATGGTCAGTGCCGTGAGTGATACCGGGGCCAGCGCCACCTCGCTTTGGTTGGCGTAATCACGGTCGCTCAATAAATAATCCCAGCGCGGCGAGAAGGGGTGGGTGGGGTCGTTGATCTCTTCGTAATCAACGGCTGCGATCAGGCTCAAGGGAATTTCTTCGGGGAAATTGTCCGGCAATGGCAGCGGGTTATCGAGCGTGACGCCGGTGGGCAAATGCGGCTCGCGGTCGCACGGCACATTGTTATCGACACAGGGCACACCGGCCAACACACCGGTAGTTTTACGGTGTTTGGGGTCAATCAGTAGCTTGATCCAGGCGGCTTTCAGGTAATCCGCGGGTTCGTATTCATTATCCTCGCCTTGTGCAATTTTGAGGGGCTGACACTCGCTGGCGAGGGTTTGTTTTTCGGCGGCGTTTTTTGGGTTATCGCCCGAAAGCAGGTTCACATTTTCCTTCTGCACCGGAAAAATTGCCGCGTTCAAAATATACTGGTTGGTGCAGTTATCGAGCTGCAGGCGCACTAACTTCGCAAAATCCGCATCGGTCGTCGGTGGGGTTGGCACCTTAATTTGCGTGGTGCATGAAGCCAGACGTGTGCTTCCCGGCGCTGAGTTACCCACCAACTGAAACACGCGCGAGGCGTCGCCCGGGGTGCCGAGCGCATAAGCCCCGGCATAGGGCTTCGAGCGGTCCTTATCGTCGCGCGGGTAGATGTAGAGATAGGGACTATAATCGCTGATGTAGGATTTTTTCGGCGTATCGATCATCGGCATCGGTTTGGGGGGGCAAGCGGGGCGGGTGCCGAGCACTTCGTTCACATCATCGGGATTTTTTTTGTCGCAGGTAATGACCTGATTGCGGTAGCGCATATCGCACTCAAGGTTGGCCTTGCCGCTCGTTGCGCCGCCTTTCTCGCGGCAAACCTGGGCATGGCTGGCCATCGGCAGTGCTACGACCAGCATCATCAGCGCGATCTGGATCGTTCGCATCATTCGACCGGGATATCTTCTCAAAAAACTCACCAACTACTCACACCCAGCCTGTTGTTATTGCGATTGTTATTTACAATAGCATACGGGGGGCTAAGCTGCCCATAAAAATCGAAACATTTTAACCAATCATGGGTGTGATGGAGTCCGATCCCGCAAAACTTGCCGAATCCATCCGTAATGGCAGCTATTTTAGCAAGGCTCGCGGCTGGTATCAGGTCATGTATATCGGGCCCGTTTCCGAGCGCAGCCTGTTTTTGCTCATTGCGATTTTATCGGTTTTTGTAGGTATTTTCAGTACCATCGCGGTGATGCGCTTGATGCCACTGACCTCGCGCGATGGCATCCTCGTGCCTGCACCGACGCGGCTTGATGATGTGCAGGTCAGCCTCATCAAGCTGGCGGATAAGGGCGAGGCGGTCGACCCGGCGGTGATGCGCTTTTTCGTGATGCAATACGTCGCCGCCCGCGAATCCTATACGGCGGAGGATTTCACCGTTAATTCCCGCTTTGTGCGCGCCCATTCGGATGCAGCGACCTATAACGCCTATGCCGAGGCCTATACGCTTGCGAACCCCGAAAGCCCGTTTGCGGCATTGGGTGATATTGGCCAGCGCCAACTGCAATTCGAGGCGGTGCGGGTGAGCAAATTGCGCGAGGGCCGCGGTAGCGCCGAGATCACGATTGCGACGCAAGCAACCGTTGCCGAAGAATCCCAAAGCCAACGCTTTACAGCACGGCTTGATTTCACGTATAGCGGATTGGCGAGCGAAGTGGTGGACGACCCGAAAACCGGTCAGCCCATACTTAAACTCGGCGATCCGCAATTTCAGGTGGTGAATTATGTGCTTACGCCCATTCAGTAGACACGCATTGCTTGCGCTGGGCTTGCTCATGCTTGCTGAGCCAGCGCTTGCGCTGCAAGCCCCACGCCCGATCGCGACCGATAGCCGCATCCGCACCGTGCGTTACAGCGTGAATGAGGTCTACCAGTTCATCGGCCATTACGGCTTTCAATCCGCGATCGAGTTCGAGGCGAACGAGAAAATCCTTACCGTCTCGGTGGGCGATTCGGTTGCCTGGCTCATCAACCCCTCGGGCAATCGCTTATTCTTGAAGCCAATCGAGCAAAACGCGCTGACGAACATGACCGTCATCACCGATAAGCGCGCCTATCTGTTCGAACTGCATGCCGAAGAAACCAAGGATATCCGGGATAAAGAGATGGTCTTCTCCTACCGTTTCATTTACCCGCAAAGCGACAGTTCGGCCGTCGATTTCTCGCAAACGGAAGCACTGCCCGATATCGAAAAAGAGCCGGAGAAATTCAATTTTAACTACGCCATCCGCGGCTCAGAGGTGATCGAGCCGATCCGTATTTTTGATGATGGCGAGTTCACCTATTTCGAATTCCGCGATAAAAACGCCGAAATTCCGGCCTTTTTCCGCGTTGATTCCGCCGGTAGCGAGGAGCTGATCAATTTCAGAAAACGCGCCAACTACGTGGTGGTCGAGCGGGTGGCCTCGCGCTTCACGCTGCGTCGCGGCGCGGATATCATTTGCGTCTATAACGAAAATGCACCGGCGAGCACCACCCCCGTCCCGCGCAAATCCTTCCTCCAGCGCACGCGGGAATATAACCCGTTTTAGTGCGTGAGTGGTGCGTCGTGGGTAGTGAGTTGTGCAGATAGCTTGACTTCTTCTGTTTTTTTTACCACTCACCACTCACAACCCACCACTCACGAGATTCTTATGTTTCAAAAACGCGTCACGATCGAACAAGTCGAGGAAGGCCACGATCTGGCTCCGAAATTCGACGAAAACGGGCTGATTGCTTGCGTCACCACCGCCGCGAACACGGGCGAGGTGCTGATGCTTGGCTACATGAACGCCGAGGCGCTGACTAAAACCATCGAAACCGGCGAGGCGCATTACTACAGCCGTAGCCGTAAGGTGCTGTGGCACAAGGGGGCCACCTCCGGCCTCGTGCAAAAAGTCCGCGAAATGCGCATCGATGACGACCAGGACGCGGTGTGGATTTCGGTCGAAATCCCCGGTGACGCGAGCTGCCATGTCGGTTATCGCAGCTGCTTTTATCGTGCGGTGCCGCTGGGTGCAAACGCTAGCCCTGTGCTCGAATTTCGCGAAGATAAAAAAATGTTCGACCCCAAGCAGGTCTATGGCGACGCGCCGAACCCAACGATTTTGTAGACTGTGCTAACATATTCGCAATCGAATCACCGCAAGCGGTAGATGTGATGTTCGCTGAATTAACAACGTCATTGCGAGCAACGCGAAGCAATCCAGCTGGTGCTATGGATAAAACTAGGGATTTTTATTCAAAACATCTTCTATGATTATCTCAAATCTGGATTGCTTCGCGTTGCTCGCAATGACGCCGCTTCTCAGAATATTTTAATATATGCCGACGCTGTTGCTACCTTACCGATTCGTCATTTGTGCTTGGGGAAAAAAACGATAAATTCGATAGTATGAAAAGATTTCGTTCGATAAAACCAGCGCTCATGAGCCTCGCCGGGCTTTTCCTGCTCAGCGCCTGTGGCGACGCGTCGCCCGATGAAGTGCTGCGTAAAAGCTTTGCGCCGTTTGCGGCAACCCATGAATGCATCGATTTTAAGGGCACCACCCGTTGCTATTACACCGTGCCGCCCGTGGGTAAGCCCAGCGCATTACTGGTCGCGTTGCACCCCGCTTTCACCAGCGTCAAATTCACCGAACAAGTCTCCGAAATGGCGGAAAACGCAGTGCCTAAGGGCATTCTCGTCGTGTACCCCGAAGGGATCGACAAGCAATGGAACGATGGCCGGGTGATGGAAAAAGTCGATACTTATAACCTCAAATCGGACGATGTCGGCTTTATCAACGAGGTCACCGCGCGGGTGCAGAAAAAATATGGCCTAAGCGTTGCCGATACCACGGTTGCGGGCATGAGCAATGGCGGGATGATGGCCCTGCGCCTCGCCTGCCAGTCGGATGCGTTTGCGCGAGTGGCCACGGTGGTTGCCAATTCGCCCAAGGGGTTGCATGCTAAGTGTACGGCCAGCTCCAAGCCAATGCTACTGATCTTTGGCACCGCCGATACGGTGGTCGATGCCAAGGGTGGCATATTAGCCGCCAGCGGCGTGGCGAATGATTGGGGCGAGGTCGAATCTGCCGCCGCGACCGAGGCATTTTTTGCCACTCGGAATGGGTGTAATGCCAGCAAAACCGAGCGCGAGACGATCGCAGATCCTGAAATCGACAGCACCAAAGCCCACATCACCCGCTACACCGCCTGCCGCAAGGCCCCGCTCACCGTCATCACCGTCGAAGGCATGGCCCATACCTGGCCGGGGGAATCCTCGCGCTTTTTGGC
>CAZZCK010000006.1:30458-55910 GCA_964652475.1 uncultured Azospirillum sp. | reverse complement strand
AACATTTTCTTGTTCCACACTTTCGCCATCACCGATTCAAACGGAATCATTTTGCTTTGCAAGTAACTATGAAAACCCATCACCCCAAGGCCGACCGAACGTTCACGCTCGGCCGAATATTTCGCCCGCGCCATCGATTCTGGCGCGGTGTCGATGAAGTCCTGCAGCACGTTATCCAAAAAGCGCATCACATCCTCGATGAAGGTCGGATGGCCTTTCCAATCATCAAAATATTCCACGTTCAGCGAACTCAAGCAGCACACCGCCGTACGGCTCTTACCATGGTGGTCAAAACCTGTTGGCAGCGTGATCTCGCTGCATAGATTGCTCATTTTCACCAAAAGTCCCGCTTCTTTATGGTGCTGCGGGATGGCACGGTTCACCGTATCGATGAAGATGATGTAGGGCTCGCCCGTCTCGATGCGGGTGGTGAGCAGCTTCGCCCATAAATCGCGGGCTTTCACCGTTTCCACCACATGCTTGTCTTTGGGGCTGAGCAGGTCCCATTTCTCGTCACGCTCGACCGCTTCCATGAATGCGTCGGTCACGGCCACACCGTGGTGCAAGTTCAGGGCTTTGCGGTTCGGGTCACCGCCAGTCGGGCGACGAATATCGATGAATTCTTCGATTTCGGGGTGGGAAATATCGAGATACACGGCGCTTGAGCCACGGCGCAGGGAGCCTTGCGAAATCGCCAGCGTCAGAGAATCCTGTACGCGCACGAAGGGCACCACACCCGAGGTTTTACCATTGCGGCCGACTTTTTCACCCAGCGCGCGCAAATTACCCCAGTAGGAGCCAATCCCGCCGCCACGACTCGCCAGCCACACATTTTCATTCCACAAATCGACAATGCCCTGTAGCGAGTCTTCGGTCTCGTTCAAAAAGCAGCTGATCGGTAAGCCGCGCGCTTTATTTTCCGCCGTCGTGGTGCCACCGTTTGAGAGTACCGGGGTTGCCGGCATGAACCACATTTTGGAAATATAATCGTAGATGCGACCGGCATGCTCGGCATCGTCGCTATAAAAGCTCGCCACCCGCGCGAACAGATCCTGGTATTTTTCCTCCGGCAGCAAATAGCGATCGTCCAGCGTCGCGCGACCGAAATCGGTGAGATATTTATCGCGGCTATAATCGACCTTCACGTTTGCAGTCGCCATCATTTCACACCCCTAATTCTATTGGTTGTCGGTCGTTTTTTCCAGTGATCCAGGCACGTTTTCGCAGACATCAACCCCGCTGCTTATGCCCGGACGGTCGATACTACATCTTGTGTCCCCTCTGTCCATACGGAAAATCATCCAACCACCATCAAATTCTTCTTGCATCCATATTTAATTAACAAAAATAATTACTTAACACCTGTGCATGAAGGCAACATCCCGTCAAAATCGTGATTGACCGCTCGACTGTTGCATAACAACATCTAGTGTGTCGACCCAACTGTTGCCCTGCCGCCATAGCCCGGCACATTACTACCCGATAAGCTAGAGCACTCGGCCGGGCGGTCAATCGGGAAAACATGGCGAAGTATAACCTTCATATAATGCTTGAAAAGCAGTTTTCTAGCGCGGTTATCCACCCATGCACAGCCTATGCACAGGCTTATCCCAATGAGGCGCAAAGCCGATAAAAATCAGCAGATTGTTGCTTAATGGCCCAGTGTTCGCATGCCGCACTGCACTATGTTTTTTGCTTTCCCTTTGTCGCTAAGTTGGTAAGGAGCAAGGCTATTTTGCAGCCAACTTTCGATTCACCCATCACCATCGAGCATGCATTTATGGCCCCCAACTATTCCTCACGGCACGAGCAATTACTGAAAAAGATTCTCTCGGCACTGCCGGCATCTCAGAAAAAAGCTGCCGCTTTTATTCGCGAATTTTATGCGCTTTCCACTGTCACGGATCTCGAGTCGTTGCCTACGGATGAGGCGGTATCCATCGCCGGCGCATGCGAAAAATTCATTGCCAAACGGCCACGTAATACCGACCATATCGAGGTGAATGCAATGCCCTCTGGGGCCAAAAACCCCGCACGCATACGGGTATTGGTGCTCAACGACGACATGCCGTTTCTGGTCGATTCACTCTCGGCCCTGATGCTTTCGTTGGGGCTTACCATTCACCGGGTCCTGCACCCGGTGCTGGGCGTCAGCCGCGACGGTAAAGGCATGCGTCTGGCGCACGCGGGCAATGGCACCCCCCGCGATGAATCGCTTATTTACCTTGAGCTATCGGCCCTACCCGACAGCCTCACCCGCGCGCAACTACGCCGCGAGATCGAAGAAACGCTGGCCCATGTCAAAGCCGCCGTGAGCGATTGGCCGGCGATGCGCGCCCGTGCGCTCAGCCTGGCTGAAAGCGTCGCCTCTGCTGGCGCGCGCAAAAAAAGTGATGCACCGGACGACAGCAATGAAATCCGCGACCTTCTCTTATGGCTTGCGGGCAACCATTTTGTGTTTCTCGGGATCGCCGATTATCGCGCCACCAGAGGCAAGCTCGCCCTCGATGCCAACGCGACACTGGGCATCTACCGTCTGCCCGCACAGCAGACGGATGCGATCGAGCGCGGCCATGCGCCCTGCAGCAGCGGGGCCTTAAGCGTGCTCAAAGGGTCGGAATTCTCACGCGTGCACCGCCATGTACCACTCGATATGATTGTGCTGAGCCACCGCGATGCGCGCGGCACGCTCATCGGCGAAACCCGCATGTTGGGTCTGTTTACTTCGACTGTCTATTACCGCGAAACGCAAAATATCCCGCTCATCCGGCAAAAAGCGGCGGGTGTCATGCGCCGTGCCGGGTTCGATCCTGCCGGCCATTCGGGCAAAAACCTTAAAACCATTCTCGAATTCATGCCGCGCGACGAACTCTTCCAGATGGATGAGGAGTTGCTTTTTCAAACCGCGATGGGGATTGTTTCGCTCGACGCCAAGCCCGAGGTCAAACTCTTCGTGCGCCATGACCCCTTTGGCCGCTTTGTCAGCAGCATGGTCTATGTCCCGCGCGAGCGCTTCTCGACCGATCTGCGTGGCGAAATTATCCAGATGGTCGAAACCGCCTACGGTGCACATCGCTCGACCTTTTATACCCAGCTGACCGATTCGCCGCTCGCGCGGCTGCATATTCTCAGCCAAACCACACCCAAAGCGAAGGCGGCGGCGGTCGATACAAAAGCGCTCACCGAAGCGATCCGCAAACGCACCAACCGCTGGGCCGATGCCCTACGCGAGGCACTGCTTGCCCACGACACCGACGGCAGCGCCGAAGCCCGCGCCATCCAATTTGCTGATGCGTTCGCGCCGTCCTATATCAACCATTACAGCGCCGAACAAGCGGCCAGCGACATTGCACAGGTGCTTCGCTGTCAGACGAGCGATGGCATCGCACTCGACCTTCGGCCTGCTTCAGGCACTGCCAGTAACTTACTTTCCCTTGCTTGCTACACCACGGATCTGCATTCCGAACTTTCGTCGATTATTCCGCTGCTTGAGCATATGGGCTGCATCGTGATCGATGCCACCCCGCATATCATTACCCCCGCTGCCCCTTTGAAACCGGTATTGCTACGCGATTTCACCTTGCGCGTTGAGGGGGCCGAGGCCCTTGATTTGGCGACAAACAAAGCACGCATCGAACAGGCGATTGCGCAAATCTGGCGGCGGGAAGTGGATAATGATCCACTCAACGCGCTCGTGTTTGCGGCGAGCTTAAGCGCGCGCGAGGTCACCATGCTGCGGGCGTATAGCCGTTATTTGCAGCAACTTAATTTTCCTTACAGCCAACGGCTGATTGCTAACGCGCTCACCACCCATGCGGGCCTCACCCGTCAGCTGGTTGCGTTGTTTGATGCGCGCTTTAACCCCACCACCAAGCAGCGTGATGCGGCGATGAATCGCCTCGTCACGGCCCTTGAAATGGGGCTTGAAGCGGTCACCAATCTGGGTGAAGATCGCATCATCCGACGTATTTATGCCTTGATTATGGCGAGCCTGCGTACCAATTTTTATCAGCAGGAAAACGGCGCGGCGAAGCCCTATCTCTCCATCAAGTTCCGCTCAAGCCTGGTGCCCGAAATGCCGCTGCCGGTGCCCTATGCCGAAATTTTTGTGACCAGCCAGCGCATCGAAGGCGTGCATTTGCGCGGTGGCGCCGTTGCCCGCGGCGGCCTGCGCTGGAGCGATCGGCCCGAGGATTTTCGCACCGAAGTGCTGAGCCTGATGAAAACCCAGATGGTGAAAAACGCCGTCATCGTGCCGCAAGGGGCCAAGGGCTGCTTTATTTTGCGCCAAGCACCGAGCGAGCGTGAGGCGCTGCAAGCCGAGGGTATCGCCTGCTATCAAACCTTCCTGCGCGGGTTACTCGATATTACCGATAACATTGTCAACGGTAAACTCACCCCGCCGCCACTCACCGTGCGCCATGACGACGATGACCCGTACCTTGTTGTCGCCGCCGACAAAGGTACCGCGAGTTTCTCCGATATTGCGAATGGTATTTCAGCGCAGTACGGCTTCTGGCTTGGCGATGCGTTCGCTTCGGGTGGCTCGGTCGGCTACGACCATAAGGCCATGGCCATCACCGCCCGTGGCGGCTGGGTCGCGGTCGAGCGTCATTTCCGCGAAATGGGCAAGGATATCGCACGCGAAACCTTCACCGCTACCGGTATTGGTGATATGTCGGGCGATGTGTTCGGTAACGGCGCCATGCTCAGTAAAAACATGTGTCTGATTGCAGCCTTCAACCACCGTCATATTTTTATCGACCCAACCCCAAACCCTGCCACGAGCTATGCCGAGCGGGTGCGCCTGTTTAACCTGCCGCGCTCGGGCTGGAATGATTATAACGCCAAACTCATCAGCAAAGGTGGTGGTGTGTTCGAGCGCAGCGCCAAATCGATCACCCTGACGAACGAAATGCGTGCATGCCTTGGCACCGAGGCCAAAACCGCCACGCCCGATGAGCTGATTCGTATTATCCTCAAAGCACCGGTAGACCTGTTATGGAATGGCGGCATTGGCACCTATGTCAAAGCCAGCCACGAGAGCCATGAGCATGCCGGCGATCGCACCAACAACGCCGTGCGTATCGATGGTAACCAGCTGCGCGCGCGCATTGTCGGCGAAGGCGGCAATCTCGGCTTTACGCAGGCCGGACGGATCGAATATGCGCGCAGCGGCGGGCGCATCAACACCGATGCGATCGATAATTCCGGCGGGGTTGATTGCTCCGACCATGAGGTCAATATCAAGATTGCGCTCGGTGCTGCGGTCGCCGCCAAACGGCTGACCGTGAAAGCACGCGATGCGCTACTTAAGAAAATGACCGATGAGGTCGCCGAGCTGGTGCTGATCGATAACCAGTTACAAACCCAGGCCATCTCGATTGCGCAAGGGCAAGGTACTGCGCTGCTTGAACCCGCCTCGCAGCTGATGACGCAACTCGAGTCGGAAAAATTCCTCAACCGCACGGTCGAATGCTTGCCGGATAGTAAACAGCTCGCCGAACTGCGCAGCGCCAAACTTGGCCTCACCCGCCCACAAATTGCGGTGCTGCTCGCCTACGCCAAAATGGCGTTCTTCCGTGATCTGGTGGATTCGCCACTGCTTGATGCACCCTATTTCGAGGATGATCTGCTGCGCTATTTCCCGAAAGTCATGGCCAAGGATTTCAGCCGCGACATTAAATCGCACCGCTTGCGCCGCGAAATTGTTGCGACCCGTATCACCAACTCGATTGTCAACCGCACCGGCTTTGCGATGGCGGCAAGCCTGATGCGCGCGACGGGCCTATCCGCCGCCGATGTCGCCCAGGCCTACATCGCCACCCGCGACGCTTTTGCCTTACGTGCCTTATGGAAAGAGATTGAAAACCTCGACGGTGTCGTCAGCGCCAGCATGCAGTCCGAGCTCTTCGTGCGGGTCAACCAGTTTATCGAGCATAGTTGCCGCTGGTTCTTACACCATACACCGCAACCGATGGCGATCGATGCAGTGATGGCGCGCTATGCTCCGGCGATTGACCAAATGAAAACCCATGCCCGCGCCATGATGAGCGATAGCGCCGCACGCGCCTTTGCCCAAACCGTCGAGGCGCTGGTGGCCCGCAAGGTGCCCCATGCCCTGGCCGAGCGCATGGCGATGCTTGAGGTGATGACCGCCGCGTGCGACATCGCCGATGCCGCACATACGAGTAAACTGCCGATTGCCAAGGTCGGGCGTATTTATTTTGAAATTGGCGCGGTGCTCAAACTCGGCTGGTTACGCACCAGCGCGGGGGAGTTGGTTGCCGAAAATTACTGGCAACAGCTGGCGGTCAAATCCGTTGCGGTCGAGCTGTATCAAGCCCAGCGGCGCCTTTGCCTCAGCGTCATTGGTCGCTACGGCAAACAGGCGGATGCAAGCGCCGCCTGGCAAACTGCGCAACGCGCCCCGCTTGCCCGCTATGATGCATTCATCGCCGATCTGCGCGCCCAACCCGCGCTCGATTACCCGATGTTGATCGTGGCGCTGCGGCAAGTCCAGTCCGTCACCTCGCTGTAGGTAGCGTTAGACAGGCTCAGCGAAAGTCTGTAAATAGTGCGACATGATTGCTGCTTACACCATTATTTTATGCCTTTCGGCCTGGATATTTTCCTATGGCATGGCGATGACGGGGCAGCGTGTGGGGCAGCTGTTCCAACGCCCGACCATGCTCCCCGCGGCGCTGAGCATGCTGCTGCCTGCCATCGCGTTTCTGGCGGTGGTCGGGGCCAAACCGGCCGCACTCATGGGCGCGTTAGCGCTACTGTTCTATGGTTTTTTCACTCAATCCTCGGCACGGCCCCATCCCGTATGGCATTACGGATTGCCGCTTACGCTCGCGTTATGGGTGGCCAGCAGCGTGACATTTGCACCCAGCGAACATATCCCCACCCTCGCCCTTTATTTCGTGGCCTGGGTAGGCGTCGCCGCGCTCACCCTCGGCGCACCATTCCTGCCGAAAGAAGCACCCGTATTTACCCTCGCAAGCCTTGCGATACTGGTGCCATTGTTGATTGCACCACTGATGGGCATGGCTTCGTTCGTCGCACTCGATGTTGCGATCCTGATCAGCTGCCTTATGGGCAGCTTCATGGTGACGGGCGCCCACCGTTCCTACGCTGTGGCTACGCGGCCCTTCATGCTCATCACCGCCTGGCTGATACTCGCAGCCTTTGCGCATGGTGCCTGGATTGCCGGTCTTATCAGCCTGCTTGCTTATGGCGCTGCACTGGCCTATGGGCTAAGCCAAAAATCCACACATTTGGGCTGGCATGTCTCGTAGAATTTCGCAAAACGCCTTGGCCGTCATCCATGATGCCCTCATGGGGGCGATCAGCTTTATCCTGGCACTGACCCTGCGTCTGGGCGAGCGCACCTTCAACTATGCCGGTGATTTTTTGCTCATGGGTGCGCTTGGTTTCAGCCTGTGCCTCGTTGTAACCTTGCTCTATTGCCGCGCCTACCGCCATGTTTGGCGCTACACGGCCTTGAGCGATCTCGTGACCATCAGTAAGGCGGGTACACTCGCGCTACTGCTGTTTTATGTTGCTATGTTTGGCCTCACCCGGCTTGAAGGGCTGCCGCGCTCGGTGCCGCTCATTCACTGGATGACGCTGATGCTATGCCTGATGAGTGGGCGCGTGCTATGGCGCTTGATCCATGACCGGGCGCTGATTGAGCGCCTGATGGGGCGCTCGGGCAACCGCATCGCCGTGCTGCTGGTCGGTGCCACCGCGCAGGCAGAAATGTTCATCCGCGAAGCCAACCGCTCGGTCGATTTTCCCTACCGCGCCGTGGGCCTGATCGATGACGACCCGCGCAAGCATGGCCGCGAAATTCAGCATGTGCGCGTCTATGGCGACCTCGCTCAACTGGGCTACATCATCAAAAAACTGGCGCGTAAAGGTAAGCCGATCGAGCGGATTATCGTCACCAACCCAGCCCTCGAAATCGCCGTCTACAAAGACCTAATGGCAATTGCCCAGGCGCATGACCTCACCTTGGCGCGGCTGGCGTCGCTTGCCGAACTCAAGGCCGGTGATCGCGCCTACGATGTGCGCCCAGTTGCGGTCGAGGATATTCTAGGCCGCCCGCAAGCCAAGCTCGACCGCGAGGCCATGCGCAATTTTGTGCAAGGCAAGCGCGTACTTGTCA
This sequence comes from uncultured Azospirillum sp., assembly GCA_964652475.1. GTDB lineage: Bacteria > Pseudomonadota > Alphaproteobacteria > Rickettsiales > UBA3002 > QFOX01. Next base: position 47,734 of record CAZZCK010000006.1, on the reverse strand, counting down.
CCGGTGCGGGCGGCTCCATCGGCAGCGAACTGGTGCGCCAGATTGCATGCTTCAGCCCAGCGGAAATTCTGCTGTTTGATATTAGCGAGTATCAACTCTACCTGATCGACCAAGAACTGGCCGAGCTGGCCTCAAGCATGGTGCGACACCCCGTCATTGGCGATGTGCGCGACGCCGCGCATCTGACGCAGGTGTTCGCGCGCTTTAAGCCCGAACTGGTGTTTCATGCGGCGGCGATCAAGCATGTGCCGCTCTCGGAAAGTAACCCCGACCAGGCAGTGCTGACCAATATTCTCGGTAGTAAAAACGTGGCCGATGCCTGTGTCGCGCATGAGGTTACCGCGATGGTGCAGATCTCGACCGATAAGGCGGTGAACCCGCTTTCGGTAATGGGTGCGAGCAAGCGCGCCGCCGAAATTTATGGCCAGATGCTGGCGGTGGAAGGGACGGGCACGCGCTTTATCACCGTGCGCTTTGGCAATGTGCTGAATTCCGCTGGCTCGGTGGTGCCGCTGTTTCAAAAACAAATCGCCCGTGGTGGGCCGATCACTGTCACGCATAAGGACATGGTGCGCTATTTCATGAGCATTCGTGAGGCGGTCGAGCTGGTGCTCGAAGCGGCAGTGCTCGGCGTTGCCTATGCTGATAAGGCGCCGATTTTTGTCCTCGATATGGGCGATCCGGTACGCATCGAAGAGCTTGCATGCCAGATGATTCGCCTGGCGGGACTTCGACCCTACGAAGATATTGCGATTCATTTCACGGGCTTGAGACCCGGCGAAAAACTGTTCGAGGAATTGTTCCACGATGCCGAAAACCTGATGGAGACGACCCATCCCTCGATCCGCCTCGCCCGTGCCCGCAGCATGGACCGCGCATCGATGCTTGCCGGTATGCAAGAGATCATCGCGGCAGCAAAAGCCGGCGAACAGCACCGGCTGCGTGGGTTGATGCAACGCATCGTCACCGATTATCACCCTGAAAAAAGCGACGCCGCATGACCAACCCCATTCAACGCGCCCTGATTTCCGTTTCTGACAAAACGGGCTTGATCCCCTTCGCACAGTTTTTAGTGGGCCACGGCGTTGAGCTGTTATCGACAGGCGGCACCGCGGATTTATTACGAAAGACCGGCATTGCGGTGCGCGACGTAAGCGAGGTCACCGAGTTCCCCGAGATGATGGATGGGCGGCTGAAAACCCTGCACCCGCGTGTGCATGGCGGCCTGCTCGCCCGGCGTAGCGATGCCGCGCATATGCAAGCGGCATACGCGCACGGCATCAGCATGATCGATCTGCTGGTGGTGAATCTCTACCCGTTTGAAACGACATTAAACACCACCGATGATTACGACCATTTGGTAGAGAACATCGATATTGGCGGCCCGGCAATGATTCGTGCGGCCGCCAAAAACCACGAAAGCGTCACCGTGATTGTCGATGTCGCCGATTACGACGCCGTGATGGCCGAGATGAAAGAACATCACAATGAAATGACCGAAGCGGCGCGTCGCCGCTATGCCGCCAAGGCCTTCGCCCGCTGCGCGGCGTATGACACGTTGATTGCAAGTTGGCTTTCTGGAGTCGTGAGTGAAAAGGGTCACGAATCATCGAATCACGAATCACCCTTCCCCGCCTACCTGCTCGACGCACAATTGGCACAAACGCTGCGCTACGGCGAGAACCCGCATCAGGCCGCGGCGCTCTACACACGGCTCGACGCCAAGGGCGGCATTGCCAATGCCGAGCAACTTCAAGGCAAAGAGCTGAGCTATAACAACCTTGCGGATGCCGATGCCGCCTGGGCAATCGTCAGCAATTATCCGTGCGTAGCCGAAGGCGAGCCGCGTGCGGCGGGGGTTAAGGGGGCAAGGCCCCCTTCAGCAATAGCCGTTCTCATCAAACACGCCAATCCGTGCGGTGTCGCCAGCGCAAGCGATGTCACCACCGCCTTTACCCAAGCCTTGGCGAGCGACCCGGTGAGTGCCTTTGGCGGCATTCTGGCGCTGAATAAACCGGTCGATGTGGCGCTGGTAAACGCCATTGGCAGCCTGTTTTTGGAAGTGGTGATTGCCCCTGAATTTACACCCAAAGCGCGCGAGCTTTTAGCCGCGAAAAAGAATTTGCGGCTCCTGGTCGCTGCCCCCGAAACCCATGCATCGCCGCTAAGCCATGCCATGGTGCATGCCATCAGTGGGGGTTATTTGTTGCAGACGATGGATGAGTCGTCAGTTACCAAACGCCAGTCGCCAGAAAAATTAATGGAGATGGGCGTTTGGAAATGGGCAACCAGTTCACCACTCACCACTCACCACTCACTACTCACGGATGCTGTTTTGGCCTGGCATGTAGTGAAATTTGTGAAATCCAACGCCATTGTGCTCGTCAAAACCGGCGCCACCATTGGTGTAGGTGCGGGGCAAATGAGCCGGGTCGATTCCGTGCGTATCGCCATCGAAAAAGCCCGCGCCCATGGGCATGACCCACGCGGCGCAGTCCTCGCCTCGGATGCATTTTTTCCCTTTGCCGATAACGTGGAGTTGGCTGCCGAAGCCGGCATCTCGCTCATCATCCAACCCGGCGGCAGTGTTCGGGATGCGGAGGTGATTGAGGCGGCGAACAAGCACGGCATTGCTATGCTGTTTACCGGCATGCGGCATTTCAAGCATTAGGGGTTTAGGGTTGATTGAAGGGGGTATCACCCCCTACACGCGCCAAGAGGCGCTGACCCCCTCCCTCACGGGCTCGCCATGGAAGGCTACGCACAGCTAACTCAACCGTTAGAGTAGGCGATGCGTAGCGCTTTATGGCGCGAGCCGCGTAGCGGCGGGGGTTTGGGGGCAAGGCCCCCATCAGCAATCAATACTACCTTCTCCCAAACAGCCTCTCTACATCCGCCCTCGCGAGGGAGACATACGTCGGGCGGCCATGGTTGCATTGGCCTGAAAACGGCGTGGCTTCCATCTGGCGCAGCAGGGCATTCATTTCATCAAGGCTCATGGGGCGGCCAGCGCGCACGCTGCCGTGGCAGGCCATGGAGCTCAACACTTCCTCGAGTTTATCGCCAAGCGCGAGGCCGTCGCCATAGAGCGCGAGGTTATCGGCGAGGTCATTCACCAGCCCAATCACATCCGTATCACCCAGCAGGCTTGGCACCTCGCGCACCAGCACGGTCGATTCACCAAACGATTCGAGCACCAAACCAAGCTTCGCCCATTCCTCCGCCCGCGCCATGAGCCGCTCGGCCTGTGCATCGGTCAGCTCCACCACTTCGGGCAGCAGTAACATTTGGCGCGGCACACCATCTGCCGCCATCGCTGCTTTGAATTTTTCGTACATGATGCGCTCATGCGCCGCGTGCTGATCGACCAGAATAAGGCCATCCTTCGTTTGTGCGACGATATAGGTGTGGTGCAATTGCGCGACGGCTGCCCCCAAGGGGAAGTCGTGAGTCGTGAGTCGTGAGTCGTCAGCGACGGTCTCGCTGCGATGTTGTGGCGGTAAATAGTCGCGACCCCAGAGCGGCGCACTGGGTGCAGCCAATGAATAGTTCGATTGAGCCGTGCGTAGGCTCCCATGCCGAGCCGAGCGAAGCTCGGAGGGGGGAAGCGAAGCGTGGGGGGCGATGCCCCCCTCAGGATATCCATAGCTAAACGCCGCCAGTGCCTGATCCGCCACCGTTGTGCTCGCCCGCTGGGCGGTGGTGCCAATGGCAGCGCGCAGGGCACTCAGCAACAAGCCGCGTACGAGCTGGCTATCGCGGAAGCGTACCTCGGATTTGGCAGGATGCACATTCACATCGACCTGCTCGGTGGGCACCTCGACGAACAGCACGGCGACGGGGTGGCGGTCGCGCGCGAGGTAATCCTGATAGGCCGCGCGGATGACGCCAAGCAGCAAACGGTCGCGCACCGGGCGGCGATTGACGAACAGATATTGCGCTTGGGAAGTGCTGCGATGAAAGGTCGGCAAACCAGCAAAACCCGTGACGCGAATGCCCTCGCGTTGCATATCCACGAGCGCGGTATTGGCGGCAAAGCCATGGCCCAGAATTTTTTCAAGCCTTTGCGGCGCAGCCGATACCCAATCCATGGTGAGGGCCGGGAAATCGCGCATCACGCGCCCATCATGGCTTAAGCGAAAACGAATATCCGGGTGGGCCATGGCCAGGCGCTCGATGATATCGACCACGGCGGTGATTTCGCTGCGTGGGGCCTTCAAAAATTTCAAGCGCGCGGGGATGGCATAAAATAAGTCGCGCACCTCAATCAGCGTGCCTTCGCTTAAACTGGCGGGGGTGACGTCACCGATCGCTCCGCCCTCGACGGCAATCGAAAATGCATCGCTGGCACCGCGTGCCCGGCTGGTGATCGATAGACGCGAAATGGAGCCAATCGAGGGCAAGGCCTCGCCCCTGAAGCCCATGAAATGGATGGCGAGCAGATCATCATCTGGCAGTTTGCTCGTCGCATGGCGCTCAAGCGCAAGCGGCAATTCATGCGGCCCCATGCCGCGCCCATTATCGCGTACGCGGATGAGGGCGACCCCGCCTTGTTCCAGCGCCACATCGATGTCGCTCGCCCCGGCATCAATCGCGTTTTCGACCAGCTCTTTCACCACCGAGGCCGGACGCTCGATAACTTCGCCCGCCGCGATTTGGTTCACGAGCGTCGTCGGCAAGCGGCGGATGGTGGATGAAGTGGGCAAGGATTGCATCCGGTTACCTGTTGTCATGCGAGCATTGGCTGGTATTCGGCTTTTTATTCCTATGCATACAATGCCAATATACTAGATGCCAGCAAACGCTCGCATCACAGATTTATTTCACGTCGTGGTGGCTTGGTGGCTGAGCGACAAGGGGTGTCACCCCGCCAGGCTCGGGCACGCCACCGACGACGGCAAAGAGGAAATTCGCGGGGTTGAGTAGCTCAGCCGCAAGCGCGTTGATATCGCCACAGCTCACCTTATTGAAATAATCGCTGCGTTTCTCAAGGTAATCCTCACCCAGTTGATAAATGCGCATCGCCATCAGCATCGCCGCCACAGCCTGGTTGCTATCGAGCTTACGCGCGAGGCTACCGATCACATAGCTTTTCGCGTCCTTGCATTCCTCGCTGGTGACGCCGGTTTTTTGCATACGGGCAAGAACTGCGCTCACTTCCTCGCGGGCAAGATCGGCATTGGCGTTACGCGTGGCAAGGGCACCGCGCATCATCGCCGCACCACGCTTCATATCAAGGTCCGTATCGATGCCATACACCAGGCCCTTTTGTCGCCGCACCTGGTCGCCCAGCCGCGAGAAAAGCGCATGACCGCCAACGATATGGTTGAGCAAAAACTGGGCATAAAACCGTGGGTCATCGCGGGCGATGGCGGGTGCGGCAAAGGCAATCGCGGTTTGCGGCACCGCCATCGTTTCGCGCACGGTTTCGCCCGCCCCTTGCATATCCGTTCGGGTCACGCCCACGGCACCGGAATCATTCGCTTGAAGCCCATCGATCAAGGGTTCGAGCATTGCATCAAGCAAGTCGGCGTCCACATCCCCCGCCGCGGTGATGAGAACATTGCCGCGCGTGACATGGGTGGTCAGATAATCGCGTATATCCTGGGCCTGCAAACTATCAAGCGCGCTTGGGGTACCGTAGGGCGCATTGGCATAGGGATGGCCGGAAAAAGCGCGGGTGAGCAGCAGGCGCTCGGCGCGCTCGGCGGGGCTTTCCTCGAGCCGCGCCAAAAGCGAGCGTATTTGCGCTTTGATGCGCTGCTGGTCGCTTTCGGCAAGGGTCGGCTGCGTCATGGCAAGGGCGAGCAATTCACCGGCACGCGCGGCATGTTCACGCAAACAATAGATACGGATTTGCAAGCGATCTGCATCCGTAGTCGCGGTGAAGCTGATGGCCTTTTCTTCAAAGGCCGCGCGCATCGCTTCGCTCGTCATTTCGCCAGCACCTTCGCCGAGCATGGCCGCAGCAAAGGCCGCGCGGCCCGCTTTGCCGTCAGGGTCGCTGGCATAGCCGGCCCCCTCAAAGCTGATAAGCAGCTCAACTACCGGCACCGTATCGTTCGTCGTATACCAGGCGCTAACGCCATGGCCAACATTCGTCGTTTGTACCGCGATCGCAGCCTGAGTTGCCATCGGCGCAACCAGCACCATGGCCACAAGGGCGGTTCGGTATGAGCGCATCAGGCGCAGGATTGGATTAATCACCAGCATGCGGTACCTGCGTCACCGGAACGACCGGCGGTAAGGGTGAAGAAGTGCTGGCCGGTAAAGCGGCCGGTTTGGGCAATAACCACCCGGTGACCGATGCCTCGGGAGTAAACAGACGCCGCGCCGCCGCAAGCACCGCCTCATCGCTACTCTTCGTGATCACTTCGGCCCAGCCGTAAAAATACTGTTCGTCAAGCCCGGTGGCGTAAAGCTCGGCGATGATTCGCGCCAACGGCTCAACCCCATCCTGGGCGAAGGTGATTTCCGCAGTCAGCAACGTGCGCGCCCGCACCAACCCTTGCGCATCGAGCGGGGCAGCAAGCATGGCGGTGAGTGCCCGATCAAGCCCTGCCTCAAGTTCGGTGAGCGCTACCCCCGGTGCCGGGGTCGCGATGATACGAAATAGCCCCGGGCCGATCGCCATGGGATCGTAGCTCACCCGCACTTCGGTCGCGAGTCGGCCTTCGCGCACGAGCGCGCGGTATAGCATGCTCGAATCACCACCGCCCATATACTGGGCGAGCACCGAAAGCGGCACGGCGTTGCCCGTCACCCCATGCATGACGCTGGGTGCCATATACTGACGCATCAGCCGCGGCTCGTTCGCTTGCGCATCGCGCATTTCGGCACGGCGAACCAGCCGCGGCGGCGGCTCGCTTGGCCAGGCACGCGGCACCGCTTCGCCCGCCGGCAAGCCCCCGTAATAGCGCTGGGCATAGCGCCGCACGTCACGCACCCGCACATCCCCCGCGACGACGAGCACCATGTTGCTTGGCCGGTAATACCGCGCGAAAAACGCTTGCGCATCGGCGACGGTGAAGCGCTCTATATCCTCGGCCCAGCCAATCACCGGTTGGCGGTACGGGTGATTCAAAAACGTCATCGCATCAAGCTGCTCGAGCCAGCGCGCGAGCGGATTATTCTCCACCCGTAGCGCGCGCTCTTCGGTAATCACTTTAAGCTCCCGTGCAGCCAACGCCGTATCGAAAGTGAGGCTGGCAAAACGATCCGCCTCCATGCTCATCACCAGCGATAAATGCTCGCGTGGCACGGTCGAATAATACAGCGTGTAATCGCGGGTAGTGTAGGCGTTCTGGCTACCACCAATGCGGCCAATCGCCCGATCATACTCGCCCTCGGGAAAGTTTTTGCTGCCGGTAAACAGCAGATGCTCGAGGTAATGCGCGAGGCCCGATTTGCCGTAAGGGTCATCCGCCCCGCCAGCTTTCACCACCATCATATGGCTAACGATGGGTAGGCGCGTGTTGGGCATCACCACCACGGTTAACCCGTTGCTTAAGGTAAAATGTTCGACCGGCACCGCGGTGCGCAGGTCACGCGCCGGGCGTGTTGCCCCACCCCAGAAATAAATCACCGCAGCGAGCACCGCCAGCAACAATATGATCGGAATAAAATAGCGCCGTAGCATGCATGCTTCCTAAAAAAGCCGATCAATGACGCTCGGCGGCTTAATCTCTTCTTCAGGCACCGCCCCATCATTGATAGGCTTGCCGCTATCTTTGTTACTGCGCAAGCGCTCAGCTTCTTTTTTTGCATCAATCACCGGCTCGGCTTTGGGTGCACCGGTCACCCGGTCAAGCAAGGTTCCTGCGCCGCGTGCATCCGGGGTGCGACGAACATCGTCGTCCAGCTTGCTGCGAACATCTCCATCCGCTTGCGCAGTGCCCGCACGGTTGAGCAGACGATCCGCCGCGCTGCTGCGTCCTTCGTTTACGGTCGAAGCTTCCGCCGCTGAGGGCGGTTGCTCCCCAATCAGCAAGGCGCGTGCTTTGGTATTACTACTGGGCCCACGCGGTGGTTCACCCGGACGCGGCGGACGCAACTCAAACTCCGGCGGTAGCGAGAGTGGCGGGCGCGAGACCACCGAGAATTCGTCCGGCGCCTGGCGATCGAGGCCTAATGTTTCGCGCACTCCACCATCGCTACAAGCGGCAAGCAGCAGCAATGCCAGTGGCAATAAAAAAATTGATCGCGCGCGTATCATCCGCACAACCTAGACGGATCTGAGAAGAATTCAAGCCCGTGCGCGTGGTTTTAGCATGCCTATGCACAGCAATCCAACCCCTGTGCAAATCGCCATATCGGCAACGTTAAACGCTGGCCAGCCCAGATCGCCGATATGGGCGTAAAAGAAATCCGGCACCGCGCCATAGCGCAAGCGATCCACCGCATTGCCGATCGCACCGCCGATAATCATCGCAAAGCCGAGGCGCTCATAACGCCGGTGCGCGCTCAGACTCATACGGAGCAATACGGCACTGATGAGAATGGCCAACCCAGCGAGCACATAGGGCATAAACGCTGCATCATGCGCGAACATGCTGAAGCTCACGCCCTTATTCCAGGCCATCACCAGCGCGAAATTTTCATGCAGCCGCACCGGCGCACGCGCCGCAATCGCATAGACCTCAAGCAACCAGTATTTGCTCCACTGGTCGAGCAGAAACACCACAAGCGCCATCAGCAAAATAGGTCGGACGCGCCGTGGCCGAGGTTTAGGGGTTGAGGTGAGAGAGATAAATGTCATGACGATGGTTTCTCCAGTAAGCGGATGGCGGTATCACAATCCTTAGCGATTTGGGTTTTAAGTGCTTCGAGTGAGTCAAATTTCATTTCGGATCGGATATAATTTATTAGTGATATCTCGAGGGTTTTACCGTAAATCTCTTGCATAAAATCAAAGAGATGAACCTCAATTGTTACCCTGGCATTGTCTGCTACCGTAGGACGAACGCCTATGTTCATCACACCCGTATAGGTGGATTCGCGCCACCGCGCCCGAATCGCGTAAACACCATGAGCCGGCAGCTGCAAGGGTGAGGGCATCGCGATATTGGCGGTCGGATAGCCAAACGTGCGGCCCTTCGCCTGACCATGCACCACCCGCCCACGGAGCATAAACGGTCGGCCCAGCAGCGCGGTCGCACGCGCCACATCCCCGCCGCGCAAGGCGGCACGAATTGCGCTTGAGGAGCAAATCTCGCCATCAACCCGTACCGGTGGCACGGTGACAATGGCGATGTTTTGTGCAGCACCCCAGGCACTTAGCATTGCAAGATCGCCCCGGCGCTCGTGGCCGAAAACGAAATTCTCGCCAGTGATGACGGCCTTCGCACCGAGCTGTTGGTCTAGCACATGCTCGAGGAATTCCTCGGCAGCTATGCTTGCAAAACGCGTATCAAAGCGCGGCATCGCAACGCGCTCGACGTCTCGCGCTTCAAGCGCGCGCAGTTTATCGCTCAGGCGCATGAGGCGAAAGGCGGGCGTTGCTGGCGCAAAAAAGCGCCGCGGGTGGGGCTCGAACGTCAGCACGGTGGGGATGAGCGCGTTTTTTTGTGCCGCCCGCTGCATCGCCTCAATCACCGCGCCATGGCCCAAATGCAACCCATCAAAATTACCGATCGCGATGGCGGTGGCGGCATCGGCGCGCTTGGGTAAATGGCGGATAAGGTGCATGTTGCGTCGGCTCGAAGATGGTGGCATGGTGCGCCTTCTCTATATAAGGTACCGCGCGACTATGTCACTCGTCAAATCTACCGTCACTGTCGGTTTTTTCACCTTTATCTCGCGCATCACCGGCTTTGTGCGCGACATGCTGATGGCCAATTTGCTGGGTGCCGGCATGCTGTCGGATGCGTTTTTTGTCGCCTTCAAGCTGCCCAATTTTTTCCGCCGCTTATTTGCTGAAGGCGCTTTCAACGCCGCGTTTATCCCTAGTTTTTCAAGTATCCTGACCAGCGAAGGGCGTGAAGCGGCGATTAAATTCTCGGGCGAAGTGATGAGTGTATTGCTGCTGGTACTGCTCGCACTCAACGCCATTTTCATCATCTTCATGCCTTGGATCATGCCGATTTTCGCCCCTGGCTTTGCCGATACGCCCGAGAAATTCGACCTCACCGTTGCCCTGTCGCAAATCACCTTTCCTTATATTTTATTCATCTCATTGGTTTCGCTGCTCAGCGGTATTTTGAACTCGCTGGGCAAATTCGCGGCCCCCGCAGCGAGCCCCATCCTGCTCAATCTATGCATGATCGGCGGGCTGTTATGGCTGGTCGAGATAAGCGCGACACCGGCCCATGCCCTCGCCATTGCGGTGTTTATCGCCGGCGTGGTGCAACTGGCTTGGCTCGTCATGATTTGTGTTCGCCACGATATGATGCCGCCGCTCACCCCGCCGCGTTTGACCCGCCAGGTTAAAACCATGCTGCTGCTGATGGGCCCGGCGGCACTGGGCTCGGGCGTGCAGCAGCTCAATTTATTGATCGATGTGATCATCGCAAGCCGCATCCCAAGCGCGGTATCGTATCTTTATTACGCCGACCGCATCACCGAACTACCAATCGGTATGATCGGCGTCGCCGTGGGCACGGTGCTGCTACCGATGCTGAGCAAACAAATCCGCAGCGGCGCAATGGAGGCGGCACGCCATAGCATGAACCGCGCGCTCGAGCTGGTGCTGCTGTTTGGCCTACCCGCGACCGCCGCCTTGTTCGTGATCGCCGAGCCCATCATCCGCGTGATCTATCAGCATGGCGAATTCACGGCGACGGATATGGCGGAAACCGTGCCAACGCTTATGGCCTTCACTGCGGGCTTACCCGCGTTTCTGGCCGTGAAAATTTTCGCACCCGGGTTTTTTGCCAACCATGATACCAAAACCCCGTTCAAAATCGCCATCCTGTGCGTGGTGTTGAACCTGGTGTTGAACCTCACCTTGAGTGGCCCATTCAAGCAAGTGGGCATGGCGGCAGCAACCAGTATCGCCAGTTGGGTGAATCTCGGCCTGATGGCCTATATTCTGCATCAGCGCGGGCTTTTCGTGCCCGATCGCTTGCTTAAAACCCGCCTTATCAAAATGCTCGTCGCCAGCATCGTGATGGCGCTCGCGCTGCTGGTCACGCGCGGCTATTTCGGCCATTTTTATGAAACCACCATCGCCATGAAAGTGGTAGGGCTTACCGGCATGATTGCGCTGGGCATGGTGGTCTATGGGTTGGCGGTGCTATCGCTTAAGGCGTATGATGCGAACATGATAACGAAGCTGGTGCGGCGTAAGCGCTAGCGTGTAAATATGATGATTGGCGTGCCAACGGGCGCGGCAAGCAGCGCGACAATCCATTCGTTATAGGGCATTGCAGATGGCAACACCGCTTCGATTTTTGTGTAAAAACGCTGCCAAAGCGGGTCATCTTCGGTGATGAGAATGCGCTGCGCATCGTCAAACGCGATGGTAAGCCCCATGGTATCGCCATCATAACTTTCATAGCGCATAGCAAGTATTTGTATAACGGAATGCCACAAAAATTCATGCCGACCTTGCGCATGCATAATGCTCAGGCCGCTTCCATCGTCGAGCAATGCGATACGCGGTGCACCACCACGTTTACGGGCAAGGCGTGTGAGTACCCAGCGATTGATGCGTGCTACAACACCCATAAGAACCTTTCTAAGCCACCATTAAATCGCTACGCCGCAAGGGTTGAGACTAGCGGCCTGCTTTTGATTGCCGCTCGATCGATTTTTGGATCTCTCTCACCTGCTTCACGCGTTCGGATTCAACCGGCTTGGGCAGCCTTGGTGGGGCCGCAAATCCGGCCTTGGCGCGCTCGCGGGCGAGGGATTTTTCGATATCGGTCGGCACACGCTCAACGATACAGCTTTGCTTGGCATTCACGCCGTAAGGGTCGCCCTTGCAGCGCGTGCCGGGGCCAAATGGCTCGTATTTCTTGTGAAATAGCAGCTTTTTGCACTTACCTTTCGTGATGCAATCGATCCCCTTATCAAACACATAGCCCGCTGCCAGCAGCCCTGCGATACCGTTGGAATCATTGGCTGCAACAATAGCAGCAACGCCGGTCGAGGAAAGCTGGCGGTTATCCGCCGATTGGTCATAAATCGCAGCGGGGTAGTCGGTGGATGGCGCGCAAGCGGCAATCAACGTCACCGCAAAAAGTAGCGAAGCAACGACAGAATATCGAAGAAACTGCATTCGTTATGTTTAGCATAAGCATTCGCTTCTGGCAATTCGTGGCATCTGAAAAGCGCGAGTATTTACGGCGCTGATGGCTCCAAAGGCGCGACCTTCTCCTGTCCATCCGGCGTTCCCGTCACTGTTTCATAAATCAGCAGTGGTGGTAAAACAATTATCGCGGCGACAAGTACGACCGTTTGAATAACCGCCGCAGCACCCAAGCCGCCAACAAGTTCCAAGGGATTGGGTTCTGTCGTTTCTGTTGCAGCCGGTGCGCCAAACGCCGCCAGCGTGACCGGCAATATCAAAACCAACATGCGAAGAGTGGCCAATGGCATGGATAACGCATAGCAAACTCGTGCTATGGGCACAATCTTCAAAAGTTGCATGCCTGCCTACGCAAGCAACAAAATCACCGAGCCAAGCGCAATTCGATACCAGGCAAACAGGCCATAGCCATGGGTTTGCACAAAGCGTAGCACCCAGCGCACGACAAGCAACGCTACCACAAAGGCGCTAATGAAGCCAATGGCGATGAGGGCCACACCGTCGCTCGTGATGCTGGCGTGGTTTTTATAGAGGTCATAGACCGTAGCGGCGAGCATGGTCGGCACTGCCAGGAAAAACGAGAACTCGGCGGCTGCTTTGCGCTCGACCCCCAGCATCAAAGCGCCCATGATGGTGGCACCCGAACGCGAGACGCCCGGAATCATCGCGATGCATTGAATGAAGCCGATGGTGAGCGCCGTTTTTGCGCTCATATCTTCGGTGCGATGAATGGAGGGGGTGGGCTTGAATTTCTCGATGAGTAAAATCGCAATGCCGCCGATGATCAGTGCGATCGCCACCACGGTGGGGTTAAACAGTGCCGCCTTGATAAAGCTATGGGCGAAAAACCCAATCACCATCGCGGGTAAAAAGGCGAGTGCAATATTGCGCACAAAATGCTGCGAGTGGGGTTCATACAGATGGGTGAGCACACCCCAGAATTTACGCCAGAACACCGCGATGATGGCGAGAATAGCGCCCAGCTGAATAACAATTTCGAACACCCGACCCGGCGGGCCTTGAAAGCCCAATAGATCAACCAATAAAATAAGATGCCCGGTCGAGGAGATGGGCAGAAACTCGGTCAAGCCCTCGACGATCCCCAAAAATGCGGCGTTGAGAAAATTCATGAATTGACGAATTGAGGAAATGAAGAATTGACGAATTCAAGAAGTAAGTCCGCAAAAAATAAAATGTTTGCTGCTGGCTTTCCTCAACTCGTCAATTCGTCAACTCGTCAATTCCCTTTCTAGTGCAAATCACTCCAGATACGCTTTTTGACGAGGTAGAAAATCGTCGTCATGATGCTCAGGAATAGCATGACATGAATACCCATCGATTTGCGTTCTTGCATCTCAGGTTCCGCCGCCCATTGCAGGAAGTTCACCACATCATGCGCTTGCTGCTCGATGGTAGCCGCCGTGCCGTCCTGATAGGTCACGCCATCTTCATGCAGCGGCATCGCCATTTTGATGACATGCCCATCCATGTAGGGGTTGTAATGCGTGCCAGCGCTCATGGTCATATCTCCTGGCACTTCATGGCCATAGCCGGTGATGAGGGAATAAATATAGTTCGCACCATCCATCCGCGCTTTGACGAGCAAGCTCATATCCGGCGGCAATGCGCCGTTATTTGCCGCACGGGCCGCGTTGTCGTTGGCATAGGGGCCGGGGATGATATCCGACGGACGACCGGGGCGCTCGAACATTTCGCCCATATCGTTCGGGCCATCTTTCACCGTGTAACTAGCGGCAAGCGACTTAATTTCCGCCTCAGAAAATCCAATGCCACCCAGTTGACGAAACGAGACGCGCTTAATGCTATGGCACGCCGAGCAGACCTCTTTGTACACCTGAAAGCCACGCTGGATCGAGGGTTTATCGAAGGTGCCGAACACGCCATCGAACGCCCACTCCATTTGTTTGGGGTGTTCTTTATTGCCACCACCGGCGAACGCGGGGCTGGCAAGCAAAAGCGCAGCTGCACACAACATACGAAGCGAAAGGTTCATGGGTAATGCTCCTAATGTGCCGCGGTTTTTTGCATGACCGATACCGCGATCGATTCCGGCAACGGCTTGGTTTTCTCGATGCGGCCCAACACCGGCATCACCACCAGGAAATGCGCGAAGTAATAGGCCGTACCGAGCAGCGATAAAATCGGGAAAATGCCCTCGGGCGGCTTGCTGCCGCAATAGCCGAGCACCACCGCGTTGACTGCAAAAATCCAAAAGAAAATGCGGTAGATGGGGCGATAATTCGCCGAACGTACCGGGCTGGTATCGAGCCATGGCAGCGCAAAGAAAATGAGGATTGAGCCGAACATGGCCAGCACGCCCGCCAGTTTCGAAGCGATAAAGCCACCACCCAAGCCCATGATGGTGATGAGCACGCCAAGGCCAAGAAGCACCGCAAAAGCGGTAAGACCCAGGCGTTTTTTCGGCAAGAACGATGCTGCGACCGCACCAATTTTCGAGCTGCCTAGCAGCGCGCGCACCAGGTCGACATAGCGCAACTTCACCGCGCAAGCGACCAGCGCGAGCCCTGGAATCCATAGCGGAATGTCAAACGTAATCGCCCGCAAAATGGCGTAGAACGGTAGGAAATACCATTCCGGCACGATATGGGCGGGGGTCACTAGCGGGTCGGCGGGGATATAGTTATCGGGGTGGCCGAGATAGTTCGGCGCAAAGAAAATAAATGCAGCGAACACCAGAAAGAACACGCCAAAGCCGAAGAAGTCCTTGATGGTGTAATACGGGTGAAACGGGATCTGATCCTGCGGGCCTTTGACGTCGATCCCGGTCGGGTTATTGCTGCCATGCTGGTGCAGGGCCATCAAATGCATCATGACCACGCCGACGAGAATAAATGGCATGAGGAAATGCAGCGCGAAAAAGCGGTTAAGCGTTGGCTCATCGACCGAGAAGCCACCCCACAGCCAGGTGACGATATGCTCGCCCACCAGCGGGAAGGCCGAGAACAGGTTGGTGATCACCGTCGCCCCCCAGAAGCTCATCTGGCCCCAGGGCAGCACATAACCCATAAACGCCGTCGCCATCATCAGCAGCAAAATAATAATGCCCAGGAACCATAGCAGCTCGCGCGGACGCTTGTAGGAGCCGTAATAGAGGCCACGGAAAATATGGATAAAGGTGACGGCAAAGAACATCGAGGCGCCGACCGCATGCATGTAGCGAATCAGCCAACCGTAATTGACGTTGCGCATGATATTCTCGATCGAATCAAACGCCCCGTCGGTGCTGGCGATGTAATGCATGGCAAGGAACAAACCCGTGAGAATCTGGCTGACCAGCATGATGCCCGCGATCGAGCCAAAATTCCAAAAATAATTGAGGTTACGCGGCGTAGGGTATTTAACGAGTGCGTTATTCAGCGTCGAGAAAATCGGCAAGCGATACTCGATCCAACCAATCACGCCGGGCTTTTCTTCCTGTGGTGCATGGGCCATGGTTTAGTCTCCAGTCTTCAGTCTTCAGTCTTCCGTGTTGCCGCACCTTTTTTCTGGTGACTGACGACTGGAGACTGGAGACTATTTTTATCCAATTTTCACTTTGGTGTCGCTCAAAAATTCGTAGGGCGGAATCATCAGATTTTTGGGTGCCGGGCCTTTACGGATGCGACCCGAGGAATCATAGTGCGAGCCATGGCAGGGGCAGAACCAGCCATCATATTCACCGCCACCCGAGCCAATCGGCACGCAGCCCAAATGGGTGCACACGCCGACCATCACCAGCCATTTTTCCTTGCCCGCTTTCACCCGCGCATCGTCCGTCTCGGGGTCGCGCAATTCGGCGATATTGACTGCTTTTGCTTCCTCGATATTTTTCGCGGTGCGGTGACGCACAAATACCGGCTTGCCGCGCCACATCACTTTAATTTCCTGACCTTCCGCAATCGCGCTGATGTCGATTTCCGTGGAGGCAAGGGCCAACACTTCGGCACTGGGGTTCATGCTATCAACAAACGGCCAGATGAGCGCTGCTGCCCCGACGGCGCCCATCGCCTGCGCGGTGAGCACCAGAAAGTCACGCCGCGGCGCACTATCCACCGCATGGGATGAAGATGACGAAGATGGCGTTGGGTGACCCATAAAACCTCGAAACGAGAAAGACGCAATAAACCGATTTCTTTGCAGCTACCCGTTGCACGAAAGCCTGTCAAGCCACGAGCATGATTCCACCACGCTTCGGGTATATTGATGAGGTTTTTGAGGCTCGTCTGTCGCTAACTTGCCACCACCTGCGATCACGTCTAGGTTGTTGGTATCATGGTGCAGCTTATATTATATCAACCCGACATTGCGCAGAATTTTGGTGCGATTCTTCGCCTGTCGGCGTGCTTGGGCTGCAGCGTGCATGTGATCGAGCCATGCGGCTTTCCGCTCGATGCAGCGAAACTCAAGCGCGCGGGGATGGATTATATTCACAAAGCGAGCTACACGCGCCATGTGAATTGGCGGGCGTTTCTTGATTATCGTCAAGGCGAGCCGGGAAGGCTACTACTACTCGAAACCGATGGAAAGATGCGCTACACGGATATGAAATATCAATCGGGGGATTATATACTGCTTGGCAGCGAATCGGCGGGCACACCGCACGCACTCTATGCGCAGATGGATGCGACAGTGACCATCCCTATGCGTGCAGGCATGCGCTCGCTGAACGTGGCGATGAGTGCGGGGATGGTGGTGGCCGAAGCGTGCAGACAAAATAACTGGGAGTTAAAGGCATGACGCTCGATGAAAAAAAGAAACTGGCCACCGCCTGGTTTCGCCAATTACGTGATGAGATTTGTGCCGAGTTCGAGGCGATCGAGGCCGAGTATGCGACACATACCAAAACCACGAATGATCCTTGCGTAGGCTACGCCCAGCCGCGAAGCGGAGGGGGTTTGGGGGTGATACCCCCATCAGCAACCCAAACATTCACCCGCACGCCGTGGAACCACGCCAATGGCGGCGGCGGTGAAATCAGCATTATGAAGGGCCGCGTGTTCGAAAA
>CAZZCK010000006.1:20983-30358 GCA_964652475.1 uncultured Azospirillum sp. | reverse complement strand
CCCAACGACGCCGATACGCGGGATTTTCATGCGGCGTTCGAGAAGGCGTGCAACGCCACCAACCCCGAATTTTACCCAGCGTTTGATGCCTGGTGCGACGAGTATTTCTTCCTGCCTCACCGCAATGAAATGCGTGGCGTGGGCGGTATTTTCTATGATTATCTGGGCCTCAACCGCTTTGGCACCGATACATCGCCCGTCACCAGCGGCAAGTTCGGCAAAGGCGGTGTGAATAAAGAAGCAACTGCCGCCGGTATGGCGCTGGCAGCGAACGCCCCAATGGATTGGCAGCAAGGATTTGCCTTCACCCAGAGCGTTGGCACCAGCTTCAAAGATAGTTACAGCACGCTGGTGCGTCGCCATATGCACGAACCATGGACGGAGGCTGAGCGTCATCACCAGCTGGTGCGACGCGGGCGCTATGCGGAGTACAATTTACTCTATGATCGCGGCACCCGTTTTGGCCTGATGACCGGTGGCAATACGGAAGCGATATTGATGTCGCTGCCGCCGATGGCGATCTGGGAGTAGGCGTTGATGTAAGCGACTACTTCACCGCGTCTTGAATATTATTGCCAAGCTTCTCAGTATCGCGACCCAAACCGCCGACGGTTTCGCAGGCACTCAGCAGCAGTAGGCTTGCAGCAAGTAGTAAGACAGTGCGTTTCATAAATACTCCGTATGATAAGGATGATGACAATAAATTGCTCATAGCGAAGGCTAGGGCTGCTGTAAAGATACCGATGGTTTTTTACGCTCGAGCCAGATCAGCAGCAGCAGGCCCGGCACGGCCATGAGGCTCGCGATGGTGAAGAATGTTTCCCAGCCCACCCGTTGTGCCAGTGCGCCCGAGGGGGTGGATAGCCAGGTGCGGCCAAAGGCGGCGAGCGACGAAAGCAGCGCGTATTGCGTCGCGGTGTAGTTCACCCGGCATAGTGCGCTTAAATACGCAATGAAAGCTGCGGTGCTCATGCCGCCGGTAAAGTTTTCAAGACTGATACTGAAGGTAAGAAAATGCACATCCGGCCCGATTTGCGCCTGCAAAACCAGCAGCAAATTGGTCAGCATATGCAAAAAGCCGCATAGCAGCAGTGCACGGAACATACCGGCATGGCCAACCATCCAACCACCGGCGAACGTGCCGAGAATGGTTGCGGCGAGGCCGTAGACTTTGACCACCTCGGCGATCTCTTTTTTCGTAAAACCAATATCAAGCAAAAACGGGTTGAACATCACCCCCATGAAGGCATCACCGAGCTTATACAGCACCACGAAGGCCAGCACCTGCAGCCACATCGGCCGCGTCATGAAATCACGAAACGGAGCGATGACAAAATCGTTGATGAATGGGGGTATCACCCCCACCCCCCCTCCCTGCGGGCTCGCTTGCGCTACGCACGGCTCACTATCCACAACGGTATGTGTGGTGACGATGTTTTCGTGCATCATCAATGTAACGAGGGTGGATGTCGCGACAAGCGCTGCCATGATAAGATAGGTCGCGCACCAGCCGAAGTCCTCAGCCAAGTAGAGCGCGCCGGCACCTGAAACCAGCATGCCGATACGGTAACCAAACGTCGCCCACGCCGCGCCACTGCCTTGCTGCTCGGGCGTAAGGCGCTCAACACGGTAGGCATCAATCACCGTATCTTGGGTGGCGGAAAGGGTCGCGATAATCACGCCGATCAACGCCGTCATCCACGGGTTCATCGCGGGGCTGGTAAACGCCATCCCCGCAATCGCCAATGCGAGCAATAACTGCGCGATAAGTAGCCAGCTGCGCCGTCTGCCCAGGCGCATCGTGAGTATGGGAATACGCAATCCATCAAGCAGTGGTGCCCATAGAAACTTCAGCGCATAGGGGGTGGCGATGGCGGCAAAGAGGCCGATACTGGCGCGCGCCACCTTCTCATCGGCGAGCCAAGCGGTGAGCGTACTGGCGGTCAGCGCCAGCGGCAACCCGGAGAAAAACCCCAGTACGCCAATCAGCAAAAATTGTGGTTTGATGATCGGGTGATCGATGGATCGGATCATTGCATCACGCCGCGAGCAGTCGCTTCAGCGGTTTTTGTGCCCGCGCCCCCAAATGGGTAATAATATCCGAAGCGCAGGCCGAGCCCAAGCGGCCACATTCGGTAAGCGGCAAACCACGGGTGAAGCCATATAAGAACCCCGCCGCATAGAGATCGCCCGCACCGGTGGTATCGACCACTTCCGTCACCCAGATCGGCTTGACCTCAATGCGTTCGCTCGGCGTTAAAATAATCGAGCCTTTCGCACCGCAGGTAATCGCGATCACCTCGCACTGGCCTTGCAGCAAGGCCAGCACTTCGTCGAAGCTTTTGCCGGGATACAGCGCCAGCGCCTCATCATGGTTGCAAAATAAAATATCGAAATCATCGCGGATCATCGCCAGATATTCGGCGCGGCTGCGCTCGACACAAAACACATCCGACAAGGTAAAGGCGATTTTGGTGCCCGCCGCGCGCGCTGCCGCAAACGCATGGCGTAGGGCGGTTTTGGTGACCTCGAGATCCCACATATACCCTTCGCCGTAAAAAATCTGGGCGTTTTGAATGAGGTGCGTATCGACATCATCGCTGTGGATTTCGCCCGCCGCCCCTAAGAAGGTATTCATCGTGCGCTGACCATCCGGCGTTACGACAATCAAGCAACGCGCTGTTACAATGCCGTTGGTCGCATCCGGCGTTTTGAATTCAACCCCGATTGCGTTCATATCGTGGCGAAAAATTTTCCCCAGTTCATCCGCATTGACCTTACCAATAAACGCCGTCTTTGCCCCTAAATCCGCCAATCCTGCCAGCGTATTGGCCGCCGAGCCGCCCGATACTTCCGTCGCTTGCCCCATCGCGGCATAAAGCTGCTCGGCACGGCGCGCATCGATCAGCTGCATCGTGCCTTTGCGCATTTCCTGGGCAGCAATAAACGCATCGTCGCAAAACGCGAGCACATCGACAATCGCATTACCGATGGCGACAACATCGTAGGTTTTTGTGGTCATTTCTATTCTCCGTGAGTGGTGGGCAGTGGGTTGTGAGAGCTCCCACGCGGCACCTTCACCACGCACTACTCACTACCCACCACTCACTGTAAAATCTCCCTAGCCCGCGCTAAATCTTCGGGCGTATCAACGCCGAGTGGTACCGTATCGACCACCACCGCGTCAATGCGTAATCCGGCTTCAAGCGCACGCAGCTGCTCGAGCTTCTCGCGCAGCTCAAGCGGGCTCGGCGGCAACGAAACAAAAGTTCTAAGGGCCTCATAGCGATAGGCGTAGACACCAATATGATGGTAGCGCGGCCCTGCATTTGCCGGGGCAGTTGCTCGGGTAAAGTATAGCGCCCGGCCGGTTTTTTCATTTTGTTTTAATGCAATAATAGCTTTGACAACGGATGGGTTGTCATGCTCTTGCGTCCGCGTAATTTCAGCAGCCAAGGTCGTGATGTCTACCATTGGGTTCTCCAGTGGGACCAGCAGCTCACGCAGCAGTTTGGGATCAAGCGTTGGCAAATCACCTTGCAGGTTGATAATGATGTCGTAGTTCGATTGAGCCGTACGTAGCGCTGTGCGCGAGCCGCTTGCGGCGGGGGGAAGCAACGCGTGAGGGGCAAGGCCCCCCTCAATCAACGAAACCACCTCCCACACCCGATCCGAGCCGCTGGGGTGATCGGGGTTGGTAATAACCGCAACCCCACCCGCGTCGCGTACGGCCTGGGCAATCTCTTCGCCGTCGCAAGCGACGATCACATCCCCGACCCCGGATTCCATCGCCCGCCGCCAGACCTGCACAATCATCGGCAAACCGCCAATCATTGCCATCGGCTTGCCGGGCAATCGCGTGGCTTTCATGCGCGCGGGGATCACAATCAGAACCGACATACGAAGCCCTATTCGTAAAAATGTTGCGGCACAGGTTTGCCTATGCTACCGCCCAGTTATAAAGATTGTGGCAACCAGGGCCACGAAAAAATAACTTCTCGCGTGAGGACTCGCCCCATGTCAAACCTCAATATGAATAAAGCCGCCGCCGCCATTCTCGTCGCGGGACTCATTGGCATGGTCACCGGCAAAGCAACCGAATTCCTCTATTTCGGCGGGCCCGAACATCCTGGCGCGCACCATGAAGAAAAGCGCGGCTACAGCATCGAGGTGACGGAAGTACCCGCCGGTGGCGGCGAAGCTGCACCTCAGGTCGCACCCGATATTTCGGCCCTGTATGCGAGCGCCGATGTGAAGGCGGGCGGCGATTATTTTGCTAAAAAATGTACCACCTGCCACAGCATCGAAAAAGGCGGCGCCAACAAGGTCGGCCCGGCATTATGGGGCGTCATGAACCGGCCGATTGGCGGGGTCGCGGGCTTCAATTATTCCTCGGCGATGAAATCGCATGGCGGAAACTGGACGTTTGAAGAAATGAACAAATTCCAGTGGAGCCCGCAAAAAACGATTCCTGGCACCATTATGTCGTATGCGGGCAATAAAAAAGACCAGGAGCGTGCAAACCTGATCGCCTATTTGGCCAGCCAAAGCGATAGCCCGGCGAAGCTGCCTGTGGCCAGCGCCAAACCGGCCCAAGCCGCACCGGCACCAGCGACGGCTCCTGCTGCAAAATAAGTGGACTAGCCACCACCACTAAATTCAGGTAAACGAATATCTTTGGTGGAATGTTTGCTACTAATGCAGGAGGGTTTATGTCCACAACCATGATCTGGTTATTTGCCGGGGCTGCCTTTATTGCGGTCGAGATTTTCGGGATTCCAGGGGTTGGCTTTTTATTTGCTGGTATCGCCGCCCTGGTGGTTGGTGGGGCGATCGAATTTGATCTGATCGCGGCCGATGCGGTGCTCGCCCAAGCCGTTCTTTTCACCGTGCTCACTTGTGTCAGCGCTGCGCTCTTATGGAAAAAGCTTAAGGTCACCCGGGGGTCTTCGTACAGCAACATGGTGGGCGAGGAAGCGACGGTCATGGCACCGGGCCTATCGGGCAGCCGCGAGGGGCAGGTGAAATGGTCGGGCACACTCATGCGCGCCCGGATCGATGCCTCAGCCGGGGTCGATGTGCTCGCCGCTGGTATGGCGGTGCGTATTACGGCGGTTGAAGGTACGTTGCTCATCGTCGCCCCGGCGCGGTAATTCACTCAGTCCATTACGGAGAATAATCATGGAAATTTTACTGCTGTTCGCGCTTGGTGTCATCGGTGTCTTGGTGGTGTTCAAGGGCATCAAAATTGTGCCGCAACAACAAGCCTGGGTGGTCGAGCGCTTCGGCAGTTTTGAAATGATTCTCGAGCCGGGCTTGAACTTCCTCAACCCCATCACCAAAAAAGTCGCCTATAAACATTCGCTCAAGGAATTCGCCCACGAGGTACAAGAACAGCCCGCCATCACCCGCGACAACGTGACGATGATGATGGACGGCGTGCTCTATTTGCGCATTATCGACGCCAAGCAAGCGTCCTACGGCGTCAACAATCCGATCTATGCGGTGAGCCAGCTGGCGCAAACCACCATGCGTTCGGAAATCGGCAAACTCACACTCGACCAATGTTTCGAGGAACGCGAGCAACTCAACGCCAATATCGTCACCGCCATCAATAGCGCCTCGCAAAGCTGGGGCATTCAATGCATGCGCTACGAAATTAAAAACATCACCCCGCCCTCAACCGTGCTCAAGGCGATGGAGCTTCAGGTCGCCGCCGAGCGAC
This sequence comes from uncultured Azospirillum sp., assembly GCA_964652475.1. Lineage (GTDB taxonomy): Bacteria > Pseudomonadota > Alphaproteobacteria > Rickettsiales > UBA3002 > QFOX01. The sequence continues at coordinate 24,633 of CAZZCK010000006.1, read as the reverse complement.
AAAAACGTGCCGAAATTTTGCAATCCGAGGGGCTGCGCCAATCAAAAATCAACATGGCCGAAGGGCAAAAACAAGAGGTGGTGCTCAACTCCGAAGCGGCGCAAACCGACCAGATCAACCGCGCGAAGGGTGAGGCCGAGGCCATCATCGCTGTCGCCGAAGCGACCGCCAAAGGCATCGAGCTTATTGCCGCCGCGATCAGTCGCGAGGGCGGCGAAGACGCGATTTCATTGCGCATCGCCGAACAATATGTCAGCGCCTTTGAGAAGCTCGCCAAAACCTCGACCACATTGCTGCTGCCCGCCAACGCGAACGACGCTGGCTCGATGGTTGCGCAAGCCATGAGCGTGTTCGAGACCGTGCGCGCCACCCGTGGCCAGGCGGGCAACGTCGCAAAGCCATGGGGCAATAAACCAAGCGCCTAAATACCTGCAGGTTGCGCTGGACGTAAGGGCGGTTGCCGCCTACGCTTATGCGCATGCGTCACCTTGTTTTGTCGTTCGTTATGTCATGGGTCTTGGCCTCTTCAGCCCAAGCCGCGCACGGTATTTCGCTCTGGGGCCCGCTCAAATACCCGCCCGGATTCCAGCATTTTGACTACGTAAACCCGAATGCACCCAAGGGTGGAAGCCTCAAACTTTCCTACCCGCAAGCATTCGACAGCATGAACCCGTTTATTTTGAAAGGGATCGCGGCACCCGGGGTTGCCGGCATTGCCAATCCCGCACTGCCGAGCCTCATCTATCAATCGCTGATGATACCTTCATACGACGAGCCGCAATCCTATTATGGGCTGATCGCAAGTTCGATCACCCTTGCACCCGACCGTGCCTATGCCGATTTTGCCCTCAACCCCAAGGCCCGCTTCAGCGATGGCACGCCGATCACCGCCGCCGACGTGGTGTTTAGTGTTGAAGCCTTAAAACGCGAGGGTCATCCAAGCATTAAGGTGCAGCTCACCCCGATCACCATCGAGGCGCTTCACCCGCATGCCGTGCGCTTCCATTTTGCCGATCGCACCCAGCGTGAGTTACCGCTCATTGCCGCCAGCCTACCGATACTACCGCGCCATGTATTTTGTGACGCACCGCCCACTCCTTCCTGCACACCCTTCGCTAAAACCAGCCTGACCCCACCGATTGGCTCGGGGCCCTACCGCGTCAGCCGGGTCGATCCCGGGCGAAGCATCACCTTCACGCGTGACCCCAACTACTGGGCCACGAACCTGCCGACACAGCGCGGCCTGAACAATTTCGATACGATCCAGTTCGATGTCTACCGCGATGACGTGGTGGCGCTTGAGGGCATCAAATCGCACCAGTTCGATATTTATGAAGAATTCATCGCCCGCAACTGGGCCACCGCCTACGAAATTCCGGCGGTGAAATCCGGCGCGCTGATCAAAACCAAAATCCCCAATAAAATTCCACGCGGTATGCAGGGCTTTATTTTCAATACGCGTCTGGCCAAATTTTCCGACCGCCGGGTGCGCGAAGCGATCGGCCTCACCCTTGATTTTGAATGGATGAACCAAACCCTTTTCTACGGTGCTTATGACCGCGGCAAAAGTTTCTTCGGCAGCACCGAATTTGAGGCAAAAGGCCTGCCCACAGGCGACGAGTTGGCGCTGCTCAAATCGTTGGAAGAAGAGTCCAGAGTCCAGAGTCCAGAGTCTAGTAAGGAAGAAGCGGCAGGCGAGCCTTCACCACCCACCACCCACCACCCACCATCCACCCTCTTGCCCCCCACGCTTTTCACTGCTCCCTATACCGTCCCCACGACCGATGGCTCGGGATTTGCGCGCGCCAATCTCATTCGCGCGCAAGCGCTGCTCAATGAAGCTGGCTGGGTCATGCGTGATGGTGTGCGCGTAAACGCAACCACCGGCGAGCCCCTCGCAATCGAATTTCTGATGACGCAGCGCACCTTCGAGCGCGTCATCGGCATCATGCGCCACAATCTCGATAAGCTTGGCATTGCCTCACGCTTTCGCTATGTCGATGGCTCGCAATACCAAAAACGCCTCGAACGTAAGCAGTTCGATATGGTCTCGATCTGGTGGAATCTGAACCTGTTTTACCCCGGGCAGGAACAATACCTCTATTGGCATTCAAGCCAGGCCAGCATCGAAGGCGGGCAAAATCTCGGCGGCGTGATGAACCCGATCATCGATCGCCTGGTGACATCCATCCAAACCGCCAAAACGCTTGCACAACTGGGCCCCACCGCCCGCGCGCTCGACCGTGTCCTCACGCACGAGCATTACGTCATCCCGCATTGGAATTTGAATGCCTGGCGCATGGTCTATTGGGATCAATTCGGTCGTCCCGCCATCACCCCCGCCTATAGCCTCGGGGTCGATAGCTGGTGGAGTAAAGCAGAAGAGTCCAGAGTCCAGAGTCTAGAGTCTAGTAAGGAAGATGCCGCAAACGCTGTCGCTCCTTCTCCCCTTGCGGGAGAAGGCTGGGATGAGGGGGCGACCCAGAGCACTCACACCACCCAAGACCCCCTCACCCTAACCCTCTCCCGCAAGGGGAGAGGGGATACAGCACTCGCAGCGGCGCTGGAGACTGCCCTATGACTGGCTACATCCTCCAGCGTCTGTTGCTGATGATCCCAACCTTGCTTGGCATTTTGCTGATCAATTTCATCATCGTGCAAGCGGCACCCGGTGGCCCGGTCGAACAGATGATCGTCAAGCTCACTACCCCCGGTGCGAGCGGGGCAAGCGACCGCGTCGGTAGTGGTGGCGACCTGGCGCGTAGCAGCACCACAAGCAGTGGCGGCTATCGCGGCACGCAGGGCATTGACCCTGAATTGATCGCCGATCTCAATCGCCAATATGGCTTTGATAAGCCGGCCCCCGAGCGCTTTTGGCTCATGTTAAAATCCTATGCCCGCTTTGATTTTGGCAACAGCTTTTTCCGCGATACGCCGGTGGTCGATCTCATCCTCGAAAAGCTCCCGGTCTCGATCTCGCTTGGGTTATGGACCACCCTCATCGTCTATCTCGTCTCCATTCCGCTGGGTATCCGTAAAGCCGTGCGCGACGGCTCAGCCTTTGATGTATGGACGTCGACCGCGGTTGCCATCGGCCAGGCAATCCCCGGGTTTTTATTCGCCGTGCTGCTGCTCATTCTCTTTGCCGGTGGCAGCTATTTTCAATGGTTTCCGCTGCGTGGGATCGTCTCGCCGGAGTGGGCAAGCCTAAGCCCGATCGGTAAAATGCTCGATTATGTTTGGCACATGGTGCTGCCCGTCACTGCCATGGTGGTGGGTGGGTTTGCCTCGCTCACCTTGCTTACCAAAAATTCCTTCATCGAGGAAATTTCCAAACACTATGTACTCACCGCACGGGCGAAGGGAATCTCGGAGCGCCGCGTGCTTTATGGCCATGTGTTTCGCAACGCCATGCTGATTGTGATCGCCGGCTTACCCGCCGCCATCCTTGGGGTGCTTTTCACCAGCGCCCTGCTGATTGAGGTAATCTTCTCGCTCGATGGGCTTGGGCTACTGGGCTTTGAGGCCGCCCTCGCCCGCGACTACCCGGTGATGTTTGGCACCTTGTTTATCTTCACCCTTATTGGCCTTGTGCTCAAACTGCTGGGCGATATTGCCTACATGCTGGTCGACCCACGGATCGATTTCGC
>CAZZCK010000006.1:0-20883 GCA_964652475.1 uncultured Azospirillum sp. | reverse complement strand
TCCAAACCTTCAAAACCAACCGCCGCGGCACTATTTCGGCGATGATTCTGCTTGGCTTGTTCATGCTCAGTTTGGCAGCGGAACTGATCGCGAACGACAAACCCCTGCTCATCTATTACAAAAATCAGCTGCTGGTGCCGATCGTGAAAACCTACAGCGAAGCCAAAACCTTCGGCGGGGCGCTCGAGTCCGAAGCGGATTATGCCGACCCCTGGATCATCAACGAAATTCGCGCCCATGGCTGGATGGTGATGCCGCCCATCGTCTACGATTACCGCAGCATCGATTTTCATCTCACTCGCACCCCTGCCCCGCCTTCAACCACCCACCTGCTCGGTACGGATGACCAGGCGCGCGATGTGCTGGCGCGCATTCTGTACGGCTTTCGCATCAGCATGTGTTTCGCGATTCTACTGGTGGTTTTCTCCTCGCTCGTCGGTGTCGCCATCGGCGCACTATCGGGGTATTTCGGCGGCTGGATCGATTTATTGCTGCAGCGCTTCATCGAAATCTGGGAGGGGATTCCGCTGCTATTTTTGCTCATCATCCTCTCGTCGATTATCGCGCCGAGCTTTTGGTCGGTGCTTGGCCTCATGCTCCTCTTTCGCTGGATGTCGCTGGTCGATGTCGTGCGCGCCGAATGCCTGCGCACCCGCAACTTCGATTATGTGCGTGCCGCCCGCGCCTTGGGCTTGCCCGAGCTGACTATTTTGCGTCGCCATGTGTTGCCCAACGCACTGGTTGCGGTATTCACCTTCCTGCCGTTCCTCATCACCGGCGCGATCACCACCCTCACCGCGCTCGATTTTTTAGGCTTCGGCTTACCGCTTGGCTCGCCGTCGCTGGGTGAGTTATTGGCGCAAGGCAAAAATAATCCGCAATCGCCCTGGCTTGGCCTCATTGGCTTTTTCACCCTCGCCTTCATGCTCTCGCTATGGCTATTTGTCGGCGAGGCCGTGCGCGATGCCTTTAACCCGCGTAAGATATTTAGTGGGAGCGAGAAATGATATTACTCCACTGCATGATTAGGCCGTGCGTAGCCGAAGGCGAGCCGCGACGCGGCAGGGGTAAGCGTAGCGTAGGGGGCAACGCCCCCTTCCAAAGGTATATGCTATGACCCCCCTTCTTTCCATCCAAAATCTCTCCATTCAATTCGGCAATCAAACCGTGGTCGACGATGTTTCGCTCCGCGTCGCGCGCGGCGAAGTGCTCGCGATTGTTGGTGAATCGGGCTCGGGCAAATCGCTCAGCGCCCAAGCGATTGTGAAGCTGCTGCCCGCCAACGCTACCATTAGCGGAAATATCACCTTCGCGCGCGACCAATCACGAGTCCCGAATCCAGAGTCCCCCAACCTACTCACCCTATCCGAGGCCGAGATTGCCACCTATCGCGGCCGCGAGGTGGGCATGATTTTTCAAGAACCGATGACGGCGCTCAACCCACTGCATACCATCGACCGACAAATCATTGAGGGTTATTGCTGGCACCAGAATATTTCGCGCAAAAGCCCCGAAGCCAAAGCCAAGCTCGCTGAGCTGCTCACCGCCGTGGGCCTGGCGCATCTATCCGCGCGCGGGAACGTCTACCCGCACCAGCTCTCAGGCGGCGAGCGCCAGCGGGTGATGATCGCCATCGCCATCGCGAACAACCCCGCGCTTTTAATCGCCGATGAGCCGACCACTGCACTCGATGTCACCTTGCAGGTGCAAATTCTGGCGCTGCTGAAATCGCTCCAGCAATCGCGCGGTATGGGCATGATCTTCATCACCCATGATTTGCGCCTGGTGCGACAAATCGCCGATCGGGTTGCGGTCATGCATACCGGAAAAATCGTCGAGACTGCCGCGGTCGATACGTTATTCGCCAACCCTGAGCACGCCTACACGCGCATGCTGCTCGCCGCCGAGCCGCACGGCAGCGCCGCGCCCATCGCCGCCGATGCCCCCACCCTTTTGTCGTGCGACCATCTCAACGTCACCTTCACGGTCAAAAGCCCGATCCTGCGCCGCACATTACGCCGCGTTGAGGCGGTAAAAAACGCCGAGCTTACCCTGCGCACCGGTGAAACCCTGGGCATTGTCGGCGAGTCTGGCTCGGGTAAATCGTCGCTCGGCTTCGCCCTGTTGCGGCTGATTCAAAGCGACGGGCCGATCGTGTTCTTAGGCGAACGGCTCGACCAGAAAACCAAGCGCGCGCTACGCGCCGCGCGGCGTGATCTGCAGATCGTCTTTCAAGACCCCTTCTCCAGCCTGAACCCACGCATGACGGTCGGCGACATCATCGCCGAGGGGCTTAAGCTACATGGGCGAAGGGTGGATTTAGCATTCAGCATTCAGCATTCAGAAAAAGAAGAGTCCAGAGTCCAGAGTCCAGAGTCCAGTAAGAAAGAAAGCCGTGACGGTGCCACGGGCGCTGTCGTCCCTCACCCCGCTACGCTTTCACTAAACTCTGGACTCTGGACTCTGGACTCTTCTTCACCACCCACCACCCACTACTCACCAATCACGACTTCTTTAGCCGTCGACGACATCCTGCTCCAGGTCGGCCTCACCCCCGAAATGAAACACCGCTACCCGCATGAGTTCTCCGGTGGGCAGCGCCAACGTATCGCCATCGCCCGCACCATGATTCTCAAGCCCAAACTCGTCGTGCTCGACGAGCCCACTTCCGCGCTCGATCGCTCCGTACAACAGCAGGTGCTGAGCTTACTCGCAAGCCTGCAAGCTAGCCATAAAGTGGCGTATCTCTTCATCAGCCATGATCTGCATACCGTGCGCAGCATCGCGCACCGGCTCATGGTGCTACGCCGCGGCGAGATCGTCGAATCCGGCCCCTGTGCCGATATCTTTGCCAGCCCCAAGCACGCTTACACGCAAAGCCTCATCGCTGCCGCCTACGCGCATACGTTAGGCACGGTTAGCTAATTATATTGCGCTGGGATTTTGAGCTATTTTTGAGCGAAAACTGGAGGATGATTTGAAGGAATAGCCATTCTATTTCGAAAATCAGCCTGAAATTTGCAGCCAACAATAGCCAAAAGAGCAGCGGGATATGATTAGCTAACCGTGCCTAGCTTCCTGACTTCCTCAAGAACGTTGCGTTTCACCCCATTTAGGCGTAAAGCGCGCGGGCATGTCCCCTCGCCTCGCCGCATCAACCATCTACGCGCTGGCTTCTGCCCCGGGCAAAGCCGGGGTGGCCGTCTTTCGCATCAGCGGCCCGGCAGCAACCCAAGCATTGCGATCGCTTGGGGTTGAGGCACCACTCGTACCACGCACCGCCACTCTGGTGAAGCTCACATCACGACTCACGACTCACGCATCACGCATCATCGATACCGCCCTTGCCCTCTATTTTCCGGCCCCGAATTCCTTCACCGGCGAGGACGTCGTCGAGCTGCACACCCATGGCAGCCAGGCCGTCACCCGATTGCTGCTTGAGGCACTTGGCAGCATCGATGGCCTGCGCATGGCCGAGCCAGGTGAATTCGCGCGCCGCGCTTTCCTTCACGGCAAGCTCGACCTTGCCCAGGCCGAAGGCCTCGCCGATCTGATCGACGCCCAGACCGCCTCGCAACACGCCCAGGCCATGCGCCAGCTGCAGGGCAGCATCAGCCGTGATATCGAAGCCCTGCGCACGGCCGTGCTTGAGCCACTGGCTCTGATCGAGGCCTATATCGATTTTCCCGAGGAGGAAATTCCCGACCATGTCACGCGCGACGCGGCAGCGCGGATCGAGGCATTGCAAAAGAAAATCGAGGCCCTGCTTGATGATGGCGGGGTTGGCGAAAAAATCCGCGAGGGGTTTGAGATCGTCATTGTCGGCCCGCCCAACGCTGGTAAATCAAGCCTGCTCAATGCCCTCACCAAACGCGAGGCGGCCATTGTCTCCCCCATTGCCGGCACCACGCGCGACCTCATCGAGGTGCATCTCGAGATTGGTGGTTATGCCGTAACCTTGGTCGATACGGCAGGCCTGCGTGATGCCGCTGCCACCATCGAGGCCGAGGGCATTCGCCGCGCCCGCACCCGCGCCCACCATGCCGATCTCGTGCTGCGGCTGTGCGACATCACCCAGATCGCTGATTCCGCCGCCGATATCATGGCCGAGCGTGACCCGCGAACCCTCATCGTCGCCAGCAAATCCGACCTTGGCCCCCTGCCCGTCTTACCCTTTCCCGCGATCCCGATTCATACCCAGAACTCCGACGGATTATCTGAGCTTATCAAGGAGCTTCACCAGCAATTATCCGAGCGTTTTGGTAGCCATCAATCGCCGCTGATTACCCGCGCCCGCCATCGCGCGGCGCTCGAGGAAGCCCGGCAATGCCTTGGTCGCTTCAAGGCCAATGACCCACTCGAATTGGCCTGCGAAGAGTTGCGGCTCGCCGCCAAGGCAATCGCGAAAATCACTGGAAAAATCTGGGCGGATGATGTATTGGGGCTCGTTTTTTCGCGGTTTTGCATCGGCAAATAATGGTGCCGCTTGATCGCGAATGAACCCCATGTTTCACGTGAAACATTGACCGTTTAATCTTGGATGCCCTGATGAAAAATAAGCATTTTGACGTGATAGTGATTGGCGGCGGGCATGCCGGAACCGAAGCGGCGGCCGCCGCAGCGCGGCTGGGGGCGCGCACGGCATTACTCACCCACCAACGCGCCACGGTGGGTGAAATGTCGTGCAACCCGGCGATTGGCGGTATTGCCAAAGGCACCTTGGTGCGTGAGATCGACGCACTCGACGGCGTGATGGGTCAGGCGATTGACCGCGCCGGCATTCACTATAAAATGCTCAACGCCAGCAAAGGCCCGGCGGTGCGTGGGCCTCGCGCTCAGGCCGATCGCCGGTTATATCGCGAGGCGGTACAGGCCCTACTCGCCGAATATGAGAACCTAACCATTCTCGAAGATGCGGCCGACGATATTTTGGTCGAAAACGGTTCAGTACAAGGCATTATCGGCGCTTCCGGCAATCACTATTTGACCGGTCGAGTGGTGCTGACTACGGGCACGTTTCTCAATGGCCTCATCCATTGTGGCGAACGGCAAACGCCGGCCGGTCGCGTCGGTGAAAAACCTTCGGTCGCGTTAGCCAATTCCATCCGCAAACTGGGGCTATGCCTTGGCCGCCTTAAAACCGGCACCCCTGCCCGGCTCGACGGCACGACCATTAACTGGGGCATCCTCACTCCGCAACCGGGCGATAACCCGCCCGTGCCGTTTTCTTACCTGACCAACCAGGTAAATGTACCACAAATTGCATGTTATATTACCCATACGACGGAGCAAACCCACGCAATTATTCGTGAAAATCTGCATCGTTCACCGATGTATTCCGGACAAATTCAATCCAGCGGGCCGCGTTATTGCCCCTCGATTGAGGATAAAATCAGCCGTTTTGCCGACCGCGAACGCCACCAGATTTTTCTTGAACCCGAGGGGCTCGATGACCCGACCATTTACCCCAACGGTATTTCCACGTCGCTGCCCGAAGATGTTCAGGCGGCACTGATTGCAACCATTCTCGGCCTTGAAAATGCTCGTATTTTGCGGCCCGGCTATGCGATTGAGTATGATTATGTCGACCCGCGGGAGCTAAAACCGACCCTTGAAACCAAAAAGCTCGCCGGACTTTACCTCGCCGGGCAGATTAATGGCACCACTGGCTACGAAGAGGCAGGCGGTCAAGGCCTCATCGCGGGCCTCAATGCTGCCCTCGCCGCTTCAGGGTCGGATCCATTTATTATGGATCGATCTCAGGGGTATATCGGAGTGATGATCGATGATTTAACCACCCTCGGCACCCAAGAACCGTACCGTATGTTTACCTCGCGCTCGGAATATCGCCTGAGTTTGCGCCCAGACAATGCCGATCTACGCCTAACGCCGCTCGGCCTGGCGATTGGCTGCATCCGTACGCCACGGCGCGAAATGTTTCACGTGAAACAATCGCTACTGAACAACGCAATGCAATTGGTGACGACTACTCGCATCACCCCCAATAAAGCTCAGGCACTTGGTTTGCCAATCAATCACGATGGCGTGAAACGCTCGATCCTTGATTTGTTGGCCTACCCTAATATTAGCTTTGAACAGCTCGGTGAAATTTGGCCCGAACTTAAATCGACGCGGCTTGATATTCGTGAGCAAATCGAGATTGAATCGGTCTATCGTTCCTATCTCGAACGCCAAAAAGCCGATATCGAATCCTTCAAACTTGACGAGCAATTACAGCTTCCCGAGTCACTGGATTATGATTTAGTGGGTTCGCTATCCAACGAAATACGTCAGAAACTAAAGCAAACTTTGCCGCCAACCCTCGGGGCAGCAAGCCGAATCCCCGGCGTTACCCCGGCCGCCATCACTGCCATCATGACCTATTTACGCCGCCGCCAACTCGCCGCTTAGGCCAATGCTTCACGTGAAACATTCGTGAATGGGGCTGGACAAGCAATTTTATTTCGATTAAGGCTCGAACCATGAGCCAGGCCATCGCCAACAGAGAATCATTCGCCAATGTTTCACGTGAAACATTTTCTCTTCTGTCCAACTATGTGGATCTACTCTTAAAATGGAATGCCAAGATCAATCTAATTGGCCCCACTACCGAGAATGATATCTGGAAACGCCATATTGAAGACTCCCTGCAATTGATTGCTCTAATTCCCGCTAAGGCCCGCTCACTGGTCGATCTGGGCAGTGGTGCCGGACTTCCAGGCATGGTGATTGCCATCCATCGACCTGATTTGACCATTACCTTGGTTGAACAGGATCAACGTAAAGCTGCTTTTTTGAATGAAGCCAGACGATTACTTCGATTATCTCATGTAACAATCGAAGCAACGGATATGTATCAGCTTCGTGGCCAGTTTGATGTGGTAACCGCCCGCGCCCTCGCCCCTTTATCACAACTTATGGATGTATCCTGCCGCTTGATGAAGGCCGACGCAATGGGTATATTTCCGAAGGGAAAAGCCTATGAAACAGAGCTGGCCGAAGGGCAAAAAAACTGGCGCTTTCATTACCGCTTAACACCTAGCAAAACTAGTGATGATTCCTCGATTATTACGATATCAGAACTATTTAAAATTAACCCCTAATCTGGCAGGTTTTTTATGACACGCATACTCTCGGTGGTGAATCAAAAAGGTGGGGTTGGAAAAACAACCACTGCGGTTAATATGGCGACAGCCCTCGCCGCGATTGGCCACCAAGTACTGGTCATCGACCTTGACCCGCAAGGCAATGCCTCGACTGGCCTTGGGATCGACCATAGTCAGCGCGCCCGCACCTCATACGATGTGTTGATCGGCGAAGCAACACTCGAGCAAGCAGCCGTTAAAACGGCCATTCCACGCCTTTGGGTGGCGCCGGCGACCATTGACCTCACCGGAGCCGAAATCGAGCTTGTAACCATGCAAAGAAGGGAATTTCAATTAAAGCAAGCCCTGGCCTCGATGCCAACGCATTGGAACTATGTGATCATCGATTGCCCGCCTTCGCTTGGCCTATTAACCTTGAATGCCCTCACCGCCAGCGACGCGGTGCTGATCCCCCTGCAATGCGAATTTTATGCCTTGGAAGGCCTTGCCCATTTGCTCAAAACCATCAAGCGGGTGAAGGCCAGCCTCAACCCCGAGCTTGGCATTCATGGTGTAGTACTGACCATGTACGACCGGCGCAATAAGCTGACCGAACAGATTGAAGAGGATGTGCGGGGCTTCCTGGGCGACGATGTCTACCGTACGGTGATCCCGCGCAATGTGCGTATGTCCGAGGCGCCAAGCCATGGCAAACCGGCCTTGGTCTATGACCTCAAATGCTCGGGCAGCCAGGCCTATCTGCAGCTCGCGCGCGAGGTGATTCAACGCGAAAAACGCTTTGCTGCGAGCAATGCAGCGTAATGGAAAGATAAGGAGAAACGATCATGAACCAGGCAGTAAAAACCAAGGGGCTGGGCCGGGGACTTTCCTCGCTCATGGGCGAAACACTCGTCAGCGAGCGTAGCGATAGCGCGGCAACGGCCGAGGGCATAGCAGTTAAAACCACGGGGCAGGGGGGCATCACCACCCTTCCGGTCGAGCAACTGCGCGCCGGGAAATACCAACCGCGCCGTCATTTCAACGACGATACGCTCGAGGAATTGAGCGCCTCGATTGCCCAACATGGGCTGATGCAGCCGATCGTGGTGCGCGCGCTTCATGCCAATGCCTATGAAATTATTGCCGGTGAACGGCGCTGGCGTGCCGCCCAAAAAGCCCAGCTTACGGATGTGCCGGTGATCATCCGCAGCGCCAACGACCAGGAAGCGCTTGAGCTCGCCCTCATCGAAAACATTCAGCGCGCGGATCTCAACCCGCTTGAGGAGGCGGCCGGCTATCAGCGTTTGATGGATGAGTTTGGCTATACCCAGGAGCGGCTGGCGCCCATGGTCGGCAAAAGCCGCAGCCATATTGCAAATTTGCTGCGGCTGCTCAAGCTGCCCGATTCCGTCAAAAAGCGCATCGATTCGGGCGCGTTGACCATGGGTCATGCCCGCGCGATTTTGATGGCCAAGGACCCCGAACATCTTGCACGACAGATTGTCGATGTAGGCCTTTCCGTACGCCAGGCAGAGGCCTGGGCTAAGGGCATCGAACCTGATTCCGCCTATGATGACGGCGTGAAAGAAACCCCAGCAACAACCACACGAGGGAAATCCGGTAGCGGCACGCGCCGCGCATCCGCTGGCAACAAAAGCGACGATGTGGTGCAGCTTGAAACCATGCTCGCCGAATCGCTTGGCCTTCCCGTCAGCATCGAGGCGCACGGTGCCCATGCCGGCGAGGTCGTCATCGCTTATGAAAATCTCTCCCAGCTCGATGAGATTTTACGCCGCTTAGGCGGTGGAATGTAGCGCACCCGCATAACTATCCGCCAAGGAGAAACCATGGTCGATGCCATACAATTTGCCCAGCCAGGTGGCCCTGAAGTTCTCGTACCGGTGACCCTGGCTTTGGGCAATCCCGGCCCAGGCGACGTGCGCATTCGCCATACGGCGATCGGCCTCAATTTCATCGATATCTATCAGCGTAACGGGCTTTACCCGACCGCATTGCCAACCATTTTGGGCACCGAAGCCGCCGGGGTGATCGAGGCGGTGGGGGCAGGGGTTGCGGGCCTTGCCGTGGGTGATCGCGTGGCCTATGCGCGAGGGGCCCTTGGCGCCTATGCCGGCGCGCGCATTCTCGCCGCAAATCACTGCGTGCTACTGCCCGATGGCGTGAGCGATGAGATCGCCGCCAGCGTCATGCTCAAAGGCCTCACCGCCTGGTATTTGCTGCATGAAACCTTCCTTGTGCGCGCTGGCGATACCATCCTGGTGCATGCCGCCGCCGGTGGTGTTGGGCAGCTGCTATGCCAATGGGCGAAGCATCTGGGGGCGCGGGTGATCGGCACCGTGGGCAGCGAAGCCAAAGCCGCGATCGCCAAACACGCCGGCTGCGACGCGGTCATTTACTACCGCAGCGAGGACGTCGCCGCCCGCGTGCGCGCATTGACGGATGGTGTGGGCGTACCCGTGGTCTATGACGCGATTGGGAAAACCACGTTCATGGCCTCGCTCGACGCCTTGCGCCCGCGCGGCATGATGGTCAGCTTTGGTCAGGCATCGGGGCCGATTCCCGCCTTTGCACTGAGCGAACTGGCCAAGCGCGGCTCGCTGTTCATCACCCGGCCCAGCTTGAAGGATTACATCGCCGACGATGCCACCTACCAGCGCGCCGCCAAGGCCCTACTGGCCATGATCGTGGGCGACCATCTCAGCGTCGCGGTCTCGCAGCGCTACGCCCTTGCCGATGCGGCAAACGCCCACCGGGCGCTTGAGGCGGGCCAAACTACCGGTAGCACCGTGCTGATTCCTTAGGCCGCACGCGTATTTCGAGCCGCCAAATTCGCAACGTCCATCAGCCCATGGGCGAGGCGAGTGACAGATTCATCGCCGTAGCGTTTGGAATCCAGCTCGAGCAATTGCAGCATGGCCATGGCCGTCGCGCAGACGTTGGTGTTCCAGCGCGTGGCATGGGCTTTGAGCAGCGGCTTGGCCTTGAAAAACACCGGCGGGCGAAGTCCCTCAATCGCAGCGTCCACACTCATGCCCGTTTCACACTTGATGGCGATGGCTTCAAGCTTACCGATATAACGCATGACGCTGCGCACCAATAACAGCCCGTGATTGCCCTCCATCAGCAGCCGGTCCGAAAGTCGGCACAGGCCGACCATATCACCGCTGGCCACCGCATTATTCAGCTCGTCGAAGCTTTTGTCGTTGTTCTCGCCCACACTGGCCAGCACATCCTCGAGCGTGACTTCTTCCGCCTCAGGCTCAAGATACAGGGAGAGTTTCTCGAGCTCGTTGACAATAATCTGACGATCCCCCGATAGCTGGTGCGACAAAAACCGGACCACCTCATTTGGGGCTTTTAGGCCATACCCACGCAACGTATCACGAATGAATTGCTCGAGGCCCGAACCCTCATCCTTATAACAGGCGATGGCGGCAAATTCAGTCGATTTTTCAGCCCAGAGGCGCAATTTATCGGTCGCGGCGAGGGATTCCTCGACGCACAGAATCAGCAGGTTTTCGGGGGCGCGACGGGTTAGTGCATCACTAAGAATTGGCGCATGGCTGGCAGTGACATCACGCAATATAATCGCCCGCTTGGGCGCCATCAGCGACATGGCAGCGAGCTCGTCGGCGAGGAGTGCGGGGTCATTGCCTAGCTGCTCACCGTTAAGCTCGACGCGGGCGAGGGGGTCGGCGTTTTTACCCAGCCAATGCTCCGTCATCATCGCTGCGCGCTGGCGCACCTGTCCAGCGTCCGTGCCATAAAACAAGGCCCCCTTGGCCTTGCCTGGGGCACGGATAAACGCGTCGCTATCGCGGGCTGTTAGTTTCATACTGGCGTACCGGGCGAAGTTCAGGCAACGGCACGGCGGGCTTGGCCTCAAGCGCCGTCGCGTTAGGTGTATTCAAGGTCGGTAGTAAGGTCGCCAGGCGCAAGCGGTAATCTTCGGCCAGTTCGAGCACGCCGCGCTTGCGTGCATCCTCAAGCGAAACATAGGAGGCATAGTCCGCCGTGGGCGAGGTGTTGTAGCTACTGGTGCGCGATAAACTGCCATTGGCCAACACCGCGCCCGTATCGCGGCGGGTGATGGTATAGTTGCTACTGTAAAGCAGATCCCCCCGGCTGGCCGTACCATCGGGGTTGACGAATAGCGCGATATCGAGCGCCGTATAGGTGATGGCCAGATGGTAGGGCTTCGCACCCGGCACCGACCCCGCCGACCCTGCGCCCGCCGCATCTTCGATCTGGGCACGCAATAACTCGCTGTAGCGGCGCGAGATGCTCGCCGTCGAACTGCTGCCGGTGGTGGCGCTCGTGGTCGTGGTATTACCGCTCACGCTGACTGAAAAATCGGAGAGGTTGACCGCCAGCGATTCGCGATAAGCCTTACCCTGCTGAGGCTCGAAACCGCATGCTGAAAATAGCAGCATGCTGGTTAGTAGTATTAGGCCGACGAGGGCCTTGCCCTCGAACTCCCGCCGCAAGCGGCTCGCGCAGAGCGCTACGCAGAGCCTACTTTCAGATAGTGAGCGCATGCACGCGCTGACGAGGGCCCTTTGCCCTCGAGCTCCCGCCGCAAGCGGCTCGCGCAGAGCGCTACGCAGACCGCAAACGCCGTCAGCGCTTGCTTCACTCACGACTAACGACTCACGACTCATGGCTCGCTTCATACGATCACCAGGTTCACAATACGGTTGGGCACCACGATGGCTTTTTTGAGCGATTTACCCGCCATCGCGCTCACCACACTGGAGTGGGCGAGGGCGGCGGCTTTTGCCTCGTCCTCGGGCAAGTTTTTGGCCAACTCTAATGTCGCGCGCAGCTTGCCGTTCACCTGCACGGCGACGGTCACCGTTTCATCCTCAAGCAGTGCTGCATCGGCTTTTGGCCATGGGCGGCTGGCGACCAGGTCGGTATTGCCTAGCATCGCCCAGCATTCTTCGGCTAGGTGGGGGAGTAGGGGGGCGAGGAGGTGGATGACTGTGCTCGTAGCTTCTCTAAAATCACCCTCGGCATTCGGGTCGCTGAAATCTATTTTCTCAAGAGAGTTGGTCAGCTCGCGAATCCTAGCCACTGCTTTGTTGAAATGAAATTGTTCATAATCTTTTGTCACTGCATCGATGGTGCGATGCGTCTGCTTACGAATTTTGGACGGGTTTTCGTAATCTTCTGCTCTGCCAGGAATAGCCGCTGGTGGCTTAGATCGGACACCTGATGGAGGTACAAAAATTTCTATGTGTTCTGCCACCAGCCGATACAGCCGCTGCACGTAGCGCCAGGCGCCGTCGATGCCGGCATCCGTCCATTCAAGGCCACGATCGGGTGGCGAATCACTCATCATGAACAGGCGGGCGGTATCGGCCCCGTAGGCGTCGATAATGCCGCGCGGATCGACCACGTTTTTCTTCGATTTGCTCATTTTCTCTGAGCGCCCAACGGTGACTAAGTCTCCAGTCTCCAGTCTCCAGTCTCCAGATTTATCCTGCACCACATCAGCCGGGTAAACCCATGCGCCCGCCGCATCCTTGAACGTAGCATGAGCGACCATGCCTTGGGTCATCAGGCCCGCGAATGGTTCCGCTACGTTAAGCAGGCCGCAGCTGGTCAGCGCGCGGGTGAAAAACCGCGCATACAGCAGATGCAGCACCGCATGCTCAATGCCGCCGATATATTGCTGCACCGGAAGCCAGCGTTTGGCCGCACCCGCGTCCATGCCGTGCGCGCCGCCGCCGCTGGCGAAACTGGTGAAATACCAGCTCGACTCAAAAAACGTGTCGAACGTATCGGTTTCACGAGTCGCGGGTTTGTTACAGGTGGGGCAGGGGACGTGTTTCCAGGTCGGGTGGTGGGCAAGCGGGTTGCCCGGTTTATCGAACCGAACATCGTCGGGCAGCACCACGGGCAACTGGTCGTCAGGAACCGGCACGGCACCGCAATCATCGCAATGGATGATCGGGATCGGGCAGCCCCAATAACGCTGACGGCTGATACCCCAATCGCGCAGGCGGTAGTTGGTTTTGCGGGTGCCTACGCCCATCTTTTCCAGCTCGGCAATGGCGGCTTCTTTCGCAGCGGCGGTGGTGAGGCCGTTGAGGGCGAAGGTGGTCGGGTGGTCGGGTGGTCGGGTGGTCGGGGAATTAATGAGGATGCCGTCTTCGGTGTAGGGCAAATCTTTTTGCCCGATTACCTGACCACCCAACGGCCCGACCACCTGCTTAATCGGCAAGCCATATTTCGTTGCAAATTCAAAGTCGCGTTCATCATGCGCGGGGCAACCAAACACCGCGCCGGTGCCATAGCCCATCAGCACGAAATTGGCGATGTAGATCGGCACTGCCTCACCGGTGAAGGGGTTAATGGCCTGAAGGCCGGTATTGAAGCCCTTTTTCTCGGCTTTTTCGATCGCTTCTTCCGAAGTGCCAAGCTGGCTGCATTCTTGTAAGAAAGTCACCAGTCGCCGGTCACCAGTCGCCAGTTCTTTTACTAACGGATGTTCGGGAGCAATGGCGACGAACGACATGCCGTAGAAGGTGTCGGGGCGGGTAGTGTAGATTTCAATAAGGTTGTCGGGTTGTCGGGTTGTCGGGTTGTCAATTTTTTGCGCCCCGACCCCCTGAGCACCTGACGGCCTGACCACCTCTAATCTAACCAACGCCCCACTCGATTTCCCGATCCAGCGCTCTTGCATGATGCGCACTTTGTCCGGCCAGCGATCCAGGGTGGAAAGGCCGTTTAAGAGGTCTTCGGCGTAATCGGTGATTTTTAAAAACCACTGGCTGAGGGTACGCCGCTCCACCGGTGCGCCCGAGCGCCAGCCTTTACCATCGACCACCTGCTCATTGGCAAGTACGGTATTGTCGATGGGGTCCCAATTCACCACCGCTTCCTTGCGGTAGGCAATGCCGCGCTTCAGGAATTCAAGGAAAAAGCGCTGCTCATGCTGGTAATATTCGGGCAAACAGGTGGTGACTTCGCGCGACCAGTCATACGAAAACCCCATGGATTTTAGCTGCTCGCGCATGGTGGCGATATTGCTCAACGTCCAGTCTTTGGGGTGGGTGTTGCGCTCGATCGCGGCGTTCTCGGCGGGCAGGCCAAACGCGTCCCAGCCCATGGGGTAAAGCACGTTATAGCCCAGCGCCCGGCGGAAGCGCGCCGTCACATCCCCAAGCGTGTAATTGCGCACATGGCCCATATGGATATTGCCCGAAGGGTAGGGGAACATCTCGAGCACAAAATAATCGGGCTTGTCGTTTTTGGCAGGCGTTTCAAACACGCGCGCCTTTTCCCACGCCGCTTGCCATTTCGCCTCCGCCTCGCGGGCGTTGTAGCGAATAGGGTTATCAGGTTGTCGGGTTGTCGGGTTGTCAGACATTTTCAAACCCTATCAGCCGATTACCTGACCACCTGACCACCTGATCACCCATACTAATACCCCAATTGCTTGATGCGCAATTCGCGCGCACGGGTGAGGACGGTATCTTCGAGCTTGCGGCCAAGGGTGGCATCCGTCGGCGCATCGACCCAGCTACCCTTAGCATCTCTCTTCTGGCGGAAGGTCGCGATTTTTAGGCTGTCGGCGCGCAGCTGACGATCAAGAATCAGCACGTTGACTTTGTAACGCTCGCCCGGGGCCTCGGCATCCTCATACCAATCGGTGAGGATCGTGCCGCCGAAGGGATCGGCCGCGGTGATGGGCAAAAACGAAAGCGTATCAAGCGTGGCGCGCCATAAGAAACTGTTGACACCGAGCGGATTCTTCCCGGCATCTTTGTCTTTTTCAGACCCCGGCCCGGCGACCACTAAGCCATCCTCACCCGAGAGTTTGCCGCGGGCATCTTTGCGGCGGTCTTCCTCGGTTTTGGGATAGGCGGTATTTTCATCGGGTGTCAGGCCGCACGCCGAAAGCGTGAGCATAACAGCAGCAAACAGCACACAGGCGCGCCCACGATAATCTGGGGTAATGAAGCAACGGCTCATGCAAAACACCTTAGGATAGGGGGGTGACATACGGGCCGCACAGTAACGAAGCCACCAAACTTTGCAAGCGCGGGCTACACATGCCGCCCAGGCGATCAATGCGCGCGCTATCACAAAAATAGAAACAACAAAAAAGGGCGACTCTTGCGAGCCGCCCTCTCTCGTGTGTTTTAAGCGTTTTGCTTAGAACGCAACCTGGGTACCCAGAATGAAGGTCGTCCCTTGGTTGTCGAACCCAGCACCGTTGAAGTCGTAGAACGAAACTTCAGCGTACGGGGTCAGACCAGCGGCGAGTTTGTAGTCAGCGCCGAGAACAACGTTGGAGAAGTCGTTACCACCGAGATCGGAATCAAGGTAGGTAGCCGACAGACCAACAGGGCCCATGGCGTAGCCAAGACCAACAGTGTAGTAGTCGCCATCGATGCCAGCAAGGCCCGACTCGTTCCACTCACCGTACGAACCAGCGAGGTTGAAACCACGGAAGCCAACGAGGGCACCGAAGTTGTAGCCTTCAACATCGCCCGTACCGAAGGTCGACGTACCAGCAGCGCCTTCGCCGTTACCATTCTCGTAGGTAGCAGCACCCGCGAGTTTCACGTCTTTGAAGGTGCCTTCATAGCCAAGAGCTACGTTGAACACATCGCTTACGCCCGCCGTATCGCTACGGGTGAGGGTTTGGCCACGATCGTCCAGTTTCGGCGTGTAGCTAACACCTGCTTGGAAGCCCGAGAACTTCGGCGTGTAGTAGCTGATTTTGGTCGCGTTGTAGGTCGACTCATCGCCAAATGCGGTGGTATCACCGTGCTCACCGGTCAGTTTCGACGTGGTGATGAAGTTAGCGGTGTTGGTGCCGTTGACAAAGTAGGTCCACGAACCGTTGATACCGCCAGTAGCGACAGCAAGGGTCGAAGCGTCAACGCGCATGGTCGAACCAACCGACTTGTTGCCACCGAGTTCTAAACGACCCCAGTTGCCCGACAGGTAGGTGAAGGTGCGCGAGGCGTTGACACCTTGGGTATCAGCGTCATCGGTGATGTCAGCTTCGAGATCGATTTCTGCGCCGTAGCCCAGACCACCCGTGGTTTTACCATCAACTTTAACGGTGATTTCGTTGTCGTTGCGGAAACCGTTGGTGCGGTTACCAGCATCGAAATCGTCATCGGTCCAACCCGATTGGAAGTCCGAAAAACCACCGAGGGTTACTTTTGGAGTCTCAGCCGATGCAGCAGTTGCAAGCAATGCCACGGCGACGAGTCCAGTTGTACCAAGAAGAATTTTTTTCATGATCAGTTCCTTCTTTAATGAAAACAAATGCAGCAATAGGTGGATACCCATTACTACCCGGATGAGCGCGAGACCACACAATGCGATCCCTCACTCCACGCGCCCATTCATGAGTCAGTTGCCCATCCCACGCAAGCGGCCCCAAGCTTTTTGTGACCCAAATACCCCCTTTAACCCCTCTCTGTTGCAGATATGACACAAGTGGGGCCGGGGGCCATTTGGCACTGGACTTACAAACTAAGGCATTGTAATTCATAAAAACTATGGACAATCGCTCACAGAATGGCAGCCTTGCAACAGGTTTGGCAGCCTTGCAACAGGAGATAGTCGTCAGCAAAACAGGGGTTGATACAAAATTAGCCCCGCTATCGCTCACGACTGACGACTCACGACTCACGACCCGTATCATCGGCGCGAGCAAAGGCCAGCCGATCGAGACGCTCGAGGCGGCGATTGCCTTGGGCCTTAGGGATTTTGGTGAAAATAAAGTGCAAGAGGCACAACACAAATGGCCCGACCTCAAGGCCCGCCACCCCCATGTGCGGCTGCATCTCATCGGCCCGCTGCAATCGAACAAAGCCGCCGATGCCGTCGCATTGTTTGATGTGATTCATAGCATCGACCGCATCAAAATTGCCGACGCGATTGCCGATAGGCTTCAAAAAACGGCAAAGCGCCCGGCGCTTCTCATTCAGGTCAACACGGGTGAGGAGCCGCAAAAAGCGGGGGTTGCGCCACGCGACGTCGCGGCCTTGCTCGACCATTGCCGCGGCCTTGGGCTGAATATGGTGGGGCTGATGTGTGTGCCACCGGTTGGCGTTAACCCAGCGCCACATTTTGCCCTACTCAAAAAAATGGCGGATGAATTGGGCTTAGCCGAGCTGAGCATGGGCATGAGCGCGGATTATCCGATCGCGCTCAGGCTTGGTGCGACCATGATCCGGGTGGGCACCGCACTATTTGGAAGTAGGGTTTAGATATAGTGAAGGGAAGTGGTCAGCGCTCCTTCAATAAAAACCGCTACAAGACCTTGCTCACCGTCACATCCCGCAAATAGGGCCGCATTTGCGCGTTTCTATAAGAAGCATGGGCGCTGCTGCTTGCGCCGTATAAATCGAGGATCGCACGCGGATCCACGGCACCTACTTGCCCGGTCGTAGGCGAGGCCGTCGCTGCGGTCGCCTCCCGTTGCTGGGCCGAAAGCGCAACTTCGGAAGATGGTTCAGGCAGGCGAGGCTGCGAAAGCGATGCCAGCGCAATCGGCGCTTCGTTGGCTGCATTGAGGGTGGGGGCAGGCGGCCCTTCCTGGGCGGCGATCGCCAGCGCATCGGGGATGGGCGGGGCACCCTTCGTATCGAGTGCGGCGTAGATGGCACCGATCGGGCTATGGCCGGTCTCGCCCTCAAAAATAAGCCCGGCGAGGCTCGCCACCAACCCAAGCGGCCCGCCAAGCAAACCGCCGCCGACAATCCGTGAAGCCGGGGAGGGTTTGTGATCGGTCACCTCGGCCAAAAGCTCGGACAGAATCGGGATATGGTTCAGCGGATTGACGGCATCGAGCACGTCGCGAAAGCTTAGCCCATCTGCACCGAAAAAATCCGAGGATGTGGTAGACGTGGGTGGTCGTTGAGCCTCGGCCACAGCGACGGCAACGGGCGCGCGGGCGGCGAAATATTCGGCCTCGGCAGCGATGCGGGCGCGGCTTGTGTCAATTCCTGATTGCATGGAGCAAAGGAATGCAAGGCCTGTGCCAGTTATCGATCACCACATGCATGGCTTAACGAGGAAAGAGCGCCCTAGGGACCTACTGAAGGGCCGCGACCAGTGCTGCCGCCGAGGTAACCAGCTTTTCCGCGGCGAGCCGTGCCGATGGCTCCACCGCTTCGGCCAAGGCTGTTTGTGCCGCCACCAAGGCTTCCTGAGCCTCAGCAGGCGAAACATCGGCCAGATCCTGGATGTGATCCGAAATGACGGTGCAGCTATCGGGCGTCACATCCGCATAGCCGGTCGCGGCAAAAAAGCGGCGGTGAATCCCGTCCGGCATGGTGACATTAATCACGCCGGGGCGAACCATCGAAAACACGTTGCTATGGCCAGGCAGCACCCCAAAATCACCCTCGATGCCGGGGATCTCGACGGCGGGGACATGCGCATCGACGACCACCGCAGCCGGCGAAATGATTTTAAGATGAAAGGCGTTTGACATAGCGGTTCTTTCTAACGGAGAATCGAGAAAATTCTAATTTTTTCTACTTGTCGTTCTTATCCCGATTCACCCTTATCGCAAATTCTACTGACTCAGTTCTTTGGCTTTTTCGATCGCCTCTTCGATGCTGCCAACGAGGTAGAAGGCGGCCTCGGGAAGGTCGTCATACTCACCCGCGACAATCGCTTTGAACGAGGCAATTGTGTCTTTGAGTTTCACGTATTTGCCGGGCTTGCCGGTGAAGATCTCGGCCACATGGAAGGGCTGCGACAAGAAGCGCTGAATTTTGCGTGCACGTGCCACGGTGAGTTTGTCTTCTTCCGACAACTCATCCATACCCAGAATCGCGATGATATCCTGCAGCGATTTGTAGGTTTGCAGCACGCGCTGCACATCACGCGCGACTTTATAATGCTCCTCCCCGACCACGGCTGGCGACAGCATGCGGCTGGTTGAATCGAGCGGATCCACCGCGGGATAAATACCAAGCTCGGCGATCTGACGGCTGAGTACCGTCGTTGCATCGAGGTGCGCAAAGCTGGTCGCGGGCGCTGGGTCGGTAAGGTCATCCGCGGGTACGTAAACGGCCTGTACCGAAGTAATCGAGCCTTTTTTGGTCGAAGTAATACGCTCCTGCAAATTACCCATTTCAGTCGCAAGCGTCGGCTGGTAACCCACGGCGGATGGAATACGGCCCAAAAGCGCCGACACCTCGGAGCCCGCTTGGGTGAAACGGAAAATATTGTCGACGAAGAACAGAACGTCCTGGCCCGCCACGTCACGGAAATATTCGGCTTGGGTCAGGCCCGTCAGCGCCACGCGCGCACGCGCCCCTGGAGGCTCATTCATCTGGCCATACACCAGCGCCACTTTCGATTTCGATGGGTCTTCAAGATTAATCACGCCCGACTCGATCATCTCGTGATACAAATCATTCCCTTCACGGGTGCGCTCACCCACACCGGCGAACACGGAGTAGCCACCATGGCCTTTGGCGATGTTGTTGATGAGCTCCATGATCAGTACGGTTTTGCCGACACCCGCACCGCCGAACAGGCCAATTTTACCGCCCTTGGCATAGGGCGCCAGAAGGTCGATCACTTTAATACCCGTCTCGAGCACTTCATCGTCGGTCGATTGATCGACGAATGCCGGCGCTTCAGCATGGATAGGGGCGAAACTTTTTGCTTTTACTGGCCCACGCTCATCGATCGGGTCGCCAATCACGTTCATGATACGACCCAGCACTTCGGGGCCGACGGGCACGGAAATCGGCGCGCCGGTATCAACCAACAATTGGCCACGGGTGATACCGTCCGTTGCGTCCATCGCAATCGCGCGCACCGAGTTTTCACCCAAATGCTGGGCCACTTCGAACACCAGACGACGGCCATCGACGGTGGCCTCAAGCGCGTTCAGGATCGCAGGCAACCGGCCTTCCGCAAATTTCACATCGACCACCGGGCCAATGATTTGGGTGATGGCGCCGGTATTGGCTTCCATTTTTTCTTTACGTACTGCGGACATGATGGTCTCCTTGATTTTTTCGTTATTTATATGCGGCAAGATTTTGCTTAATTGCCGCGATGATTTCATCTTCCCAATTATTCGAAGTAATGTTGGTTTTGAGTCGCGTAAGTGACTCCACTTCAATTTTATGCTTTGGGGCATTGTATGGAGGTGTAATATACACGCCCACAACTTCGCCATAGCTCAGCAAACTAATGCCTGAATCGGCTTTGATAATACCTGCCCCTTTATCCTGTTTGGTAATTTCGAGATTCTTGCTAATCTCAAGTGACTGCGTACCGTGCACATTGCTCAGCGCGGCAAGCGATGCATTCCAAATACGATCATAGCTATGACCCGTCACCTCGAAGTACTTGCCCGTTTTTCCTGCGCCTAAATCGTCGCTACCCGCACAAGCAGAAAGAGCCAAAAGCGCGCCCATTACAAAGAATTTTATATGGTTTTTCACTAAATTGCCTCCGCGCCCGAGATAATCTCGATGAGCTCTTTGGTGATATTCGCCTGACGGGTGCGGTTGTATTTCAGCGTCAGCTTCTTAATCATTTCGCCCGCGTTTTTGGTCGCGTTTTCCATCGCGTTCATTTGCGCGCCGTAAAAACCCGCGTTGTTTTCAAGCAAGGCGCTGAAAATTTGCATCGCGAAATTACGCGGCAATAAATCGGCAAGGATTTCTTCTTCTGAGGGTTCGTATTCGTAAGAGTGGTTTTCGGGTTGTCGGGCTGTCGGGTTGTCTGTTTTTTCTCCGACCACCTGACCGCCTGACGACCCAACGGC
>CAZZCK010000005.1:1657-61557 GCA_964652475.1 uncultured Azospirillum sp. | reverse complement strand
CCCGACCAAGGGATTATGATTCCCCTGCTCTACCACTGAGCTACCGAGCCGCCCTTAGGTTGGGCGCGCAATCTAACCAAAAGTTCGGCGGTGTCAAGGGTGCTGGAAGGCAAGCTTTCTCAAAAGACTCCCAATCTGTCATGCCGTCGTATGACGGCATCCGTGCACGTTGCTTTTCTCATGCAGTGCGCGAGACCCCGTCATTCGACGGGGTGACAGATTGAATTCGCCTGAGTTGCTTTGCCAAAAGTTTGGCGGTGTTAAGTGATTCCAATAATCATTGGCAAATAATCAAATTCAGACAGCAAGAGCTTCATTCTTCAATAGTTGTGAGAGTAGTTCAGCACCGGTATGAGATCGCAATGGCGCAGTTGCTGCGACACTTCTACTGTTCATTTCTATGCGATGGCGACTTAACGGAATTTCCTGGTTCAAATTTATTAAACAAGTTTCTAGTGCAACTATGATCGGATGCCTATCTTGATCGTACCGCTTGTGATGCGGTAAACCTAAGCCTATACCAACATAAAATAATCTTTTCTGAATCTTTTTCGGGTATTCTAAAGCAAATTCATCGCTATTTTGATCGCTTCGAACACAAAATCTTATCATTTTTTCAATATCAGTCTTTAATCGTTGCATATTTAAGCTTCCTTGCTTGTCTAAGCTAGAAATTTTTGAATACACATGCCTGATATAATCTTCTCTTACTTTTTCAGGTAATTGGGCAACCGACTCCCGGATATCCTGCGCTGTTTCGTGGCAGTTAGCCAGCTTATCAAATAAGCATTGGCCAGAAGTCGCTTGTGATAATCCATCTTTTGTTACAGGAGCCATAGCGATTGTATAGTAGCATATTTACTTAGCCGTTGATTATTATTGTTTTGTGAAGATTCAACCCAACTGCAACGAATCGAGCGCGGATTTGAGTTCGTAGATGAATTTGCGGGATTCGGCTTCGCTATACGGCTCCTCCGCCCCACCCCAGATGGGTTTAGGCCAGGCCGCATCCGCCTTATAGCGGGCGATGAGGTGCACATGCAGCTGGGAAACCTGATTGCCCAGGGCGGCGACATTCAGCTTGTCGGGCGTCACCAGCGCTTGCAGCACATGGCTGACAATGGCGATTTCGTCGCTCAAGCGGTGCTGATCTTCGCGGGCCAAATCGATCCACTCCGAGGCATCCCCCACCCGCGGAATGAGCACCAGCCAGGGGAAGCACTTATTGTCCATCAAACGCACATTGCATAATGGCAGGTTGGTGATATCGTGGCTATCCTTCGCTAAGCGGTGATCCAACTCGAATCCACGTGTCATAGGTGCTCCATGGTTGCTCAAAAAGTTACGCCAGCTTCGTCCTGGCGCTGGGTGTATGTGTATGTGGCTCTCATTCCTCTCGTCAACTGGTCATTCGCCCATGTGCCGACGTTTGCGTTGTGGGATGGCGGCGCCTGGTCGCCCATGGCCGTCGTCACCGGGTTGATTCTGGTGGTGCGCGATTTTGCCCAGCGCGAGGTCGGACATCGCATTTTTATTCCGCTGCTGATCGGCATCGTGATCTCGTTCGCCATGGCTCCACCGGCGATTGCGGTGGCCAGCGCGCTGGCCTTCGCCATCAGCGAAATCGTCGATTGGTGGGTGTTTACCATCAGCAAACGCCCATTATCACAGCGCGTACTTATCTCTTCCGCCATCGGCGCACCGCTCGATACGGTCGGGTTTTGGTATCTGGCGAGTTTTAGTGTGGCGGGCGTATTCACCATCAGCACGATTGTCACCGCCATTGCCAGTAAAATGGCGGGGGCCTATGTGGTGTATGTTATGTTAAAGCGGCGGGAGCGGAAGGGTTAGAATACTCCGCGCGGCCCTTTTGATGCAAGGTACGGCCTCGCACTCCGTCATTGCGAGGCCTTTGGGCCGAAGCAATCCAGCTAAAATAAATCCTCGGATAAATCTCGCCACTCTGGATTATCTTTTTCAATCAGCGACAGCTTCTTTTTGCGAGAGCCACCTTTAATTTGCTTCTCGCGAAGAATAGCGGATTCCATCGTTTCATGCAGCTCATACCATACGAGTATTTTACATCCATAGCGTTTCGTAAAACCTACAATTTCGCCAGACTTATGCTGGTAATCTCTGGCGATAAGATTACTGGTAACGCCCGTGTAGAGGGTTCCGTTACGCTTGCTAGCCATTATATAGACTGCCGGCTGCTTCATTAATACCTCATGTGTATATTTTCCTCACCGTCATTGCGAGGCCCTCTTAAAGGCCGAAGCAATCCAGCTGGCCTTTGGCGCAAGTATTATTTCTTGCTGGATTGCTTCGCGTTGCTCGCAATGACGCACGTGGTTACGTTTACATAAACCTAACTACTGAACACCCTGCCGCTACCCAAAAACCCGGCTAAAAATCGTATCCACATGCTTGGTGTGGTAGGCGGTGTCGAACAGCGCGCATAACTCATCCGTGCTCAGTTTTTCGCCAATGGCCGGGTCTTTTTTTAGCTCATGTAAAAAGTTTGCACCTTCAAGCCAAACCTTCATGGCGTTGCGCTGCACGGCTTCGTAGGAGGCTTCGCGGCTCATGCCTTTTTGCGTGAGGGCGAGCAACACGCGCTGGCTGAAAATCAGGCCACCGAGCTTGTTGAGGTTCGCCTCGGCATGTTCGGGGTAGACCACCAGTTTTTCGACCAAGCCCGCGAGGCGGCTCAGCGCAAAATCCAGCGTAATCGTCGCATCCGGAGCGATCATGCGTTCCACCGAACTATGCGAAATATCGCGCTCATGCCACAGCGCCACATTCTCGAGTGCCGGGGTGACATAGCCACGCACGATGCGGGCAAGGCCCGTCAAGTTCTCGCTCAGCACCGGGTTACGCTTATGCGGCATCGCGCTCGAGCCCTTCTGGCCCTTGCTGAAAAACTCCTCGGCCTCGAGCACTTCGGTGCGCTGCATATGGCGAATTTCGGTGGCAATATTCTCGATGCTCGAGGCAATCACCCCAAGCGTCGCAAAAAACATGGCGTGGCGATCACGCGGAATCACTTGGGTCGAAACTGGCTCCACGCCCAGGCCCATTTTGGCGGCGACATGCGCTTCAACGCGCGGGTCGACATTCGCGAAGGTGCCCACCGCACCCGAGATCGCGCAGGTGGCAATCTCTTTACGCGCGCTCAATAAACGCTCGCGGTTGCGCGCGAACTCCGCGTAAAACCGGGCGAATTTAATACCCATCGTCACCGGCTCGGCGTGAATGCCGTGGCTGCGCCCCATCACCACCATGTTTTTGGTTTCAAACGCGCGGGTTTTGAGGGCGGCGAGCACCCGATCAATCCCCGCCAATAACAGGTCGCTCGCGCGCGCGAGCTGCACAGCGAGTGCGGTATCCAGCACGTCCGAACTCGTCATCCCCTGGTGCAAAAACCGCGCTTCTTCGCCCACCTGCTCGGTGACGTAGGTGAGAAAGGCAATCACGTCATGTTTGGTGGTGGCCTCGATTTCGTCAATCCGCGCGACGGCGGCATCGTCATAGGCCTTCGGTGCGCGCGCCCAGATGGCTTTGGCGGCAGCGGCGGGGATGACCCCAAGCTCGGCCATCGCGTCGGCGGCGTGGGCCTCAATCTCGAACCAAATCTGAAAACGCGTGGCCGGCTGCCAAATGGCGACCATCTCGGGGCGTGAATAACGGGGGATCATCGGCACACTCATCGTTGGAACGGTCATCCCGGGTGTATCCCGGGATGACCGCATGATTATGCGCGCATGATAGCGTTTGCACGCAAAGCAGCAATGAAAAAGGATGGGGGATGGGAAAGATAGCTGGATGGGGCAGCAGCGCTAACCGAGGCGAATATTTGAGCTGATTTTGTTTAATAGCCTATTTGCAGTAGTTACCATTGAGCTGCCTGCGTCAGCGAGTCTTGTTGTTACAGAAGCTGCGGCAGCGCGAGCACTTGCTAATGCTGTCTCAGCAACATTCCCACCATTTTTATCTTCCGGTGGTACGGGTGGTTTAGCCGCTGGCTTGGTAAGAGGCTTCGCAGTAGCTGCCGCTAATGAAGTAGGGGCAGGTTTAGGTGCATCCGGGTCGATTGTCGGTGGCTTGTTAACTTTGGGGGATGCCGTGTTTGGTTGAGTGAGTGCGCCATTCCAGGCAAGGGGTGGCACAGGGAGTCCAGCGAATGCGTGAGGTTTTGGTGTGGGTTTAGTGCCCTCATCTCCGTGATCGTGGTTATTGCCCGTGACAACAACGGTCTCAATTTTTTGACCAGCGAATTGCTTCATAGGGTCTTCACGGACACCGTCTTTATTACGCAGTTCGTAATGGGTGTGAACTCCATCTGCTTTGCCGGTTTTCCCCATGACAGCGAGCTGCTGCCCCTGATCGACCTTCTGACCAATTTTGACCGATACGGAATCGTTATGCGCGAAGAAGTGGCGTTTCTGGTTGATATCCAGCATTTCGACAACCAGCCCGTAGCTATCGCTAAAGCGTACATCGATCACCACACCGGGCATAATCGCTTTGATCGGCACTTTTTTGCCGGGAGTGTCTGAAGCAATATCCACGCCTTGATGCATCCGTCGATCGCCATAAAGTGGGTGCGTGCGCATCCCAAATTCTGACATACGACGCATATTTTCGACAGGTTCAATTGGTTCGTAATGCTTGCCTTGTGCTTCGGCCTCGGCACGCATCTGCGCTACATCGCGCACCGCTTGCGCAAGAGTCCCAGCATTGATGCGTTTGGCGGCAGGAGTGCGATATTCTTTATACTGCACCTCTTCGCGCTGACGCCGCGTTGTATCGTATTCAGTTCTGGCATTTACCCCATCTTCTTTCGTTTTTGCATCTTCGAAATCGAGGTCTTCATCGCCATCGAAGAGATTTTTCAGAAATGAAAGGATGGCCTTTACAAAGCCAGCAATGGGAGAATCGTTGTTCTCACCTGAAAAAATTTTACCAAAACCGTTGATCAAAGAAGCGAGAAAGCTCTTGTCTTCCTCTTCTTGCTTTTTTTTCTTTTTAGCGATGTCTTGAGAATCTGCCATATCTTCAATCTAACACCGCTTCATGACAGTTTGATGACAATAATGCCTAAATAGTGTGATTTCGGTAGATAATTTGTCCCCTCCCTAATACGCCACTGGCACCGGGTCGAGCGCCCGCCACAAATACCAGGTAGCAACCGTCCGGTAGGGTGCCCATGGGGCGGCAATAGATTCATATTCATCGGTTTTTAGCCATTTTTTATCGCCCAAGCGCTGCGCGTCGACATAATAAAGGTTCATCGCTTTGAGCAGCCCGAGATCCTTCAGCGGCAGCACATCCGGCCGGGCGAGATGAAACATGAGGAACATTTCCGCCGTCCAGCTGCCGATACCTTTAATGGCGGTAAGCTCGCTTATCACTGTGGCATCATCATGCACTGCCCAAGCACTCGCGTCGGTTCTGCGCGTTTTATAAAACGCGGCGATATTTTTAGCATACGCGACTTTCTGGCCGGATAAGCCGCAGCCACGTAGCGCTTCATCCGGTGTCGCGAGCAGTTGTTTCGCAGTGAGTGGCTTCACTGCGGCTTCAACCTTTGCCCATACCGCATCCGCCGCTTTGACCGAGATTTGTTGGCCAACAATTGCGCGCAGCAGCGAATAAAAGCCATCCGGCCGGGCGATCAAGCCTTCGCCCTTGTAATGCGCGATCAGTTTTTTCATCACCGGGCAGGTGCGGCTGAGATGGTTTTTTGCATCGTTCCAATAGTTGGGCTGCATGGTCACCGTAAAATCTATTTGTCAACCTAGCGTAAGCTGATATTCAGCATGGCGAAAGAAAAACGCGATGTCAGTTTTCGCTGGTATAGCAGTGGAGAATATCATAACCGCTACAAAAATCGAGCTGCGCATCGGGCTTCTCGCCCGGATGACGGCTTGAATGTGGTGCGAGGTCGTAGCCGAATCATTCTATTTCAACAGAGAGAAACCCATGCCAAAAGTTCTGATTTCCGATAAATTAAGCCCAGCTGCCGTTGAGATTTTTAAGCAAAAAGGGGTCGAAGTTGATCTAAAAACCGGCCTTACCGAAGATCAATTGATCGAAATTATCGGGCAATATGATGGGTTGGCCATTCGTTCCGCCACCAAGGTGACTCCCGCCGTGCTAGCCGCGGCGCATAAGCTGAAAGTGGTTGGCCGTGCGGGGATTGGGGTCGATAATGTCGATGTGAAAGCCGCGACCGCGCACGGGATTGTGGTGATGAACACCCCGTTTGGTAATTCGGTGACGACGGCGGAGCACGCGATCACCCTCATGATGGCGCTCGCGCGTGATATCCCTGCTGCCTCGGCCAGCACCCATGCCGGTAAGTGGGAGAAAAACAAGTTCATGGGTGTCGAAATGGCCGGGAAAACCCTGGGCCTGATTGGCTGTGGCAATATCGGCAGCATTGTGGCCGATCGGGCGCAAGGGCTTAAAATGAAAGTAATTTCGTACGACCCCTTCCTCTCGAGTGAGCGGGCGATGGCGCTTAATGTCGAGAAAGTTGAGCTGGATGCCTTGCTCGCGCGGGCGGATTTTATTTCGCTGCACACGCCGATGACGGATGCGACGCGCAATCTGCTCGATAAGAAAAACCTCGCTAAATGCAAAAAAGGCGTACGCATTATTAACTGCGCACGTGGCGGATTAATTGTCGAGGCTGACCTTAAAGCCGCGATTGAATCGGGCCAGGTGGCCGGTGCTGCGCTCGATGTGTTCGAGGAGGAGCCAGCGAAAACTAATCCACTCTTTGGCATGGAGCAGGTGATTGCCACCCCGCATTTGGGCGCATCCACCAGCGAAGCGCAGGAGAACGTGGCCATTCAAGTCGCTGAGCAAATGGCGGAATACCTCACCGTTGGCACCGTCACTAACGCACTCAACATGCCGAGCGTTTCGGCGGAGGACGCAGCACGCCTGAAGCCCTATCTCGATTTAGCGGCGCGCCTGGGCGGCTTTGCCGGGCAGATGACCCGTGGCGGCATCACCAAGGTCACCATCGAATACGAAGGCAAGGTGACGGAGCTGAACACCAAGCCGCTCACCGCCTCGGCGCTCAATGGCCTTCTCAGCCCCTTGATGGAAGGGGTGAACATGGTGAATGCCCCCGTGGTGGCCAAAGAACGCAACATCGAGGTTAGCGAAATCCGCCATGATCGCACCGCGCATTACAAAACCCTGATGCGTATCACCGTGGTGTTTGATGGTGGCCAGTTCGCCATCAGCGGCACCTTGTTTGGCGATAAGCCACGCGTCGTCGCGCTCGATGATGTACTGCTCGAAGCCTCGCTCGGAAATCGTATGCTGTATGTCGCGAACGAGGACAAACCGGGCCTTATCGGCGGTGTTGGCCAGCTGCTCGGTGAAGCCAAGGTCAATATCGCGAACTTCCATCTTGGCCGTAACAAAGAAGCCACGCATGCCGTTGCCCTCATCGAGGTGGATGATGCGGTGGATGGTAAGCTTCTGACAAAGATTGAAAAATTGCCGAATGTGAAAGCTGCGATGCTGCTACAGTTTTAGGCAATAGCGGGCTAATCGCCGCCACCATCTGTTGCGATTAGGCAACAAAATGATATATCTGTTGCAAAATTACGTCATCTATCAAGAAAAACCTTGGTGGATGGCTCCCTTCGCGCGCATACTGCAACCCATGATGGTAAAATCGAACGGTGAGGCTGCGGCAGTGCAGCATAAACCGTTTGTTTTTTCTCGTTAATCAAACATTAACCCTTGTGTGATAGGTTAAGTCATCAAGGATGGAGAAGGAAATGCTTATTCGTATCAACAAAAAAACCAATGCCAGCAAGCCGGTGCAATATGCCGCGCTCAGCTCGGCCCTTAATATGGCGACGTCGAGCGGTGTTTGGCACGATGAAGACTCGGCGAATATGGCCACACAAAAGCGCCGTAACCGCATTAAGCTCACGCGTGAAAAGCGTAACGTCGAAGCGCATTACGACGCGTAAGGTCGCGCGCCGCCAGGGCGTGATTATACTCATTTCATTTAATTTTTGTACACCTCTCTCAGCTTTGTCATTCCCGCGTAGGCGGGAATCTCCTTTCTTTATTGAAGTAGATTCCCGCCTACGCGGGAATGACAAAATGGTAAGATCTTTATTTGAATCGATTATAACATTTCATCCCAAACGCTTTGATTTTTCTGCCATGGTTGGTTACAACCCTCGCTCACGCATTTTTTGATTGAGCGCCATGACCACGAAACACTACCCCGAACTCGATGCCAACCCCAACTTCGCCGCACTGGAGGAGGGGATTCTTCAGTTCTGGCGCGAGAACAAAACCTTCGAGAAATCGGTGAATAACCGCCCCGAAAAAAAGGCGGATGGCACCAGCAACGCTTATGTGTTCTATGATGGCCCGCCGTTTGCCAACGGCTTGCCGCATTACGGCCATTTGCTGACAGGTTACGTGAAGGACGCGATCGCCCGCTACCACACCATGAAGGGGTCACGCGTCGAGCGCCGCTTCGGCTGGGATTGCCACGGCTTGCCTGCCGAAATGGGCGCGGAGAAGGAACTGGGCATCAGCGGCCGCGCCGCCATTCAGGGCTACGGCATCGATAAATTTAACGAGTATTGCCGCACCAGCGTGATGAAATACACCAGCGAGTGGGAATATTATGTCACCCGCCAGGGCCGCTGGGTGGATTTTAAAAACGACTACAAAACCATGGATACGCCCTACATGGAAAGCTGCCTGTGGGCCTTTAAGGAGCTTTATAACAACGGCCTCATCTACGAATCCATGCGCGTGATGCCCTATAGCTGGGCGGCGGAGTCACCCGTATCGAACTTCGAGACCCGCATCGATAACGCGACCCGCGAACGCGAGGATAAAGCGGCGTATGTGAAGTTTAAGCTCACTGCCGACAGCGCGAAAGAACTTCGTGCGAGCGGCGCACCCGATGCTGAGAATTATTACCTCATTGCATGGACGACGACACCATGGACCTTGCCAAGCAACTTGGCTTTGGCGGTTGGAAAAGACTCCGTCGAATACTCGTATGTCCTTAGCAGAAATGGTGACGTTTTCATTTGCTCATCTGCTTACGCAAATAAGCAGTTTGATGCAGCTGTTCGTGTTGGTCCTCCTATTGCTAAATCCATTAGTTCACAGGACTGGGATGCTTTGGAAAAATCATACATCCAGTACGGCTGTGATATTAAATCAATAATCAACCTCACCTACGAACCGCTCTTTCCCTATTTCGACGACGATATTCGCAAACAGCAAAAAGCTTTCCGTGTGCTCGATGGTTCGGAATTCGTGACCGATGGCGATGGCACGGGCATTGTGCACATGGCGCCCGGATTTGGTGAGGCGGACCAGAAATGCTGCGCCGATAATGGCATCGAGGTGATGGTGCCGGTCGATGAAAAAGGCAAATTCACCGCCGATATTTATGATATTGCTTGGAACTGTCATCCCGGGCTTGTCCCGGGATCCCCCTCAGAAGGAGCTCTTCCTGCGGGAGATCCCGGTATTGCTGAAGCAAACCGGGATGACGGCTTACTCAAACTCGCGGGCCTTGTGGTGGTGCCTGATACGCGCATTGCGGAAGCGGATATTGTGGTGAGCGAGGAAGATAAAGCCCAGCACATCGCCGCGAAGGATATCGCAAAATATGGCCTTGCCAATATGCGCATTGTGCGTTGGCTGAAGGCCAATGGCAAGCTGGTGAAGGACGAACCCTACAAGCACAACTACCCGCATTGCTGGCGCACCGATACGCCATTGATCTACCGCGCGATGAGCAGCTGGTATGTGAACGTGCAAAAAATCAAAGCAACCATGGCGGCGAATAACCTCAGCATCAACTGGATCCCCGACCACATCCAAAGCGGCCAAATGGGCAAGGGGATTGAGTCTGCGCCGGATTGGAGCATTTCGCGCAACCGCTTCTGGGGCACACCGATTCCGATTTGGAAATCGGCGAGTGGTAAAATCCATGTGTGTGGTTCAATAGATGAAATTGAAAAATTAAGTGGGCAAGAGGTCGCAGACCTCCACCGCCCGTTCATTGATTCCGTGGTGCTGAAAATTGATGGCGAGGAGTATCACCGCATCGAGGATGTGTTCGATTGCTGGTTTGAGAGCGGCAGTATGCCTTACGCGCAGGTGCATTACCCATTCGAGAACAAGCAATGGTTCGAGGAAAATTTCCCCGCCGATTTTATCACCGAATATATCGCGCAAACGCGTGGGTGGTTCTACACACTGCAAGTGCTTTCGGCGGCATTGTTTGGCAAGGCACCGTTCAAAAATGTCATCTGCCACGGCGTGGTGATTGATGAAGAAACCGGCCTGAAATACAGCAAGCGCCTCAAAAATTACCGCGACCCGAAAGAGGTGATGGACCAATATGGCGCCGATGCGCTGCGCTGGATGATGCTGGCATCGCCCGTCATGCGCGGGGCGGATTTGCGCGTGGATCCCGACGGCAAATTCATCCGCGATGTGGTGCGCCTGAACATTAAACCGATGTGGAGCGCGTTTAACTTCTTCACGCTTTATGCAAATGCGGATGGGGTGAAGGCGAAGAATTTGCTGTCATCCCGGGCTCGTCCCGGGATCTCCCGCAGCGAGTATGAAGCCAATCATCAGGGGATCCCGGCACAAGGCCGGGATGACGGGCTGACCAACATGCTCGATCGCTACATCCTCGCCAAATGCAAAGCCGCGGTGCTAAAGGTCGAAGCGAGCATGGATGTGTATGATACGCCCGGTGCGACCGAGGCCATCACCCAGTTTTTTGATGTGCTGAATAACTGGTACATCCGCCGTAGCCGCCCCCGCTTTTGGGGCGAGGCAATGACGCCGGATAAACAAGCCGCCTATGACACGCTGTTCACGGTGCTGAACCTGATGTGCATTGCCTCCGCACCGCTGCTGCCGTTTGTGAGCGAGGCGGTTTACCGTGGCCTGAATGGTGAAGCATCAAGCGTCCATCTGCAGGATTTTGCAGATGTGAGCGGTATTGCAACAGAGGATACCTTCCCTCAGCAAAATGATGGTTTTATATTTAAAAATATGCGCCCAGACCAAATGATGTGGGCAATGGATCGAGCAAGGGACATATGTTCGGTATCCTTGTCGATTCGGAATAGCGCAAAAATAAGATCTCGTCAGCCTCTGTTGTGCCTTACAGTTATACAGGAAACCAACATGCACTCCATGGCGCTTGAATCTTTGTGCTCTGAAATTATTCGAGACGAAGTAAATGTAAAAAACTTTAGGTCGTCTAGCGAAGAAATCACCAAGTATGCAGACTACAAACTCCAAATCAATTCGCAAGTGCTGGGCAAACGTCTACCCGAGAAAATGAAACAGATTTTACCAGCATCGAAAAAAGGTGAGTGGACCCGCACTGCGGATGGCGGTGTCGAAATCGCTGGCGAGAAACTGCTGGCGAGTGAATATACGATTTTGCTCGAGCCGAAGCCTGAGTATAAAAATTCAGCGGCACCTCTTTCCACCAACGATGCGCTCGTCATCCTCGACCTCACCATCACGCCCGAGCTTGAGGCCGAAGGCCGGGCGCGGGATTTGGTGCGCATGATTCAGCAAGCGCGTAAGGATGCAGGCTTCAACGTGGGCGACCGCATCACCCTTGCGGTGGATGTGCCAGCGGATTTCAAAGCCGCAATTGCCGCCCATGGGGATTATATTAAGGAGCAAACGCTCGCAATATCCATCGGTGAAGGCAGCGCGGGTGCAGCAAGCAAAATCACGCAGGAGCTGGACGGCGCGCAATTTGTCATTGGCCTGAGCAAGGTGGCGTGATGCGCTTGGGACATGCCGCATGCAGCGTAAAACTGTCATCCCGGTTCGCTTTTGGGCGATACCGGGATCTCCATCGGCTTGCGGTAATTCTTTTAGAGCAAATAAAGATGATCGCATGTGGCGGGAGATCCCGGGACAAGCCCGGGATGACATGCCGAACTTCAGGTGGCCACCTTGCCATGGGCCCCAGTGAGGCTAACGCATGAGTGCTGAAACCCCGCATGTTGGCGTGATTGGTGCTGGGGCCTGGGGCACGGCGCTGGCTATTTTGGCCAACCGCGCGGGCAGCAAGGCGACCTTGTGGACGCGTAACCATCAGGTCGTCGAGTCTATCCGTAGCCGTCGTGAAAACGCGCAATATCTGCCCGATCAATTCATCGACCCGGCGATCGATGTTACCGATAAAACCGAATTTATAAGCGACTGCGACATGCTGATCGTCACCATCCCGGCGCAAAGCTTGCGCACGGTGGCGATTTCATTGTCGGATGCGATTTCTGCGCATTTACCAATTATTCTGGCAACGAAAGGCATCGAGCGCGGCTCGCTGATGCTGATGAGCGAGGTGGTACAGTCGATTCTGCCGCATAATCCGCTCGCGATTTTATCAGGCCCCAATTTTGCGCGCGAGGCGGCATCCGGCGCACCCACGGCCACCACCTTGGCGCTCCATCAATCATCGCTGACCGAAAAAATTCTCTTTGCGTTGGCGGGTAAATATTTCCGGCTTTATGTGAACGATGACCCGATCGCTACGCAAATCGGTGGCGCGGTGAAAAATGTGCTGGCGATTGCAGCCGGAATTGTCGACGGTGCTGGGCTTGGCGAAAATGCGCGCGCGGCCCTCATCACCCGCGGCCTAGTTGAAATGGCGCGTCTGGCGAAAGCCAAAGGTGGCAACGAAGAAACCCTGATGGGCCTGTCCGGCATCGGCGATGTGATGCTGACCTGTACCAGCGCAAAATCGCGCAACTATGCATGCGGTGTGGCCATCGGGCGTGGGCAGAAATTTTATGGCAGTGCCTTGATTGAGGGCATCGCGACTGCCGAATCCGTCAGCCAGATGGCGCATAAGCTGGGGGTGGCGATGCCGATTGCGCTGTCGGTTCACGAGGTGTTGAGTGGCCTCACACCAGTCGCATTGGCGATTGAGCGCTTGCTCGAGCGGCCATTGGTTAGTGAAGGGTAGGGGCTAGGGTTTAAGGGTTAGGGTTTAGAAATTGATATAAAATATAAGGACTTGCTTTTATTTTTTACTAACACCTAGCCCCTAACCCCTAAACCCTGAATTGTCACAAAACTGTCATCCTGCGCCTGCGGAAAAATGCTATGATGTAGGGTAGATAAAAGGCTTTACGGAGCATCATGGCACTTTTAGGTAACATCGACGACGGCTATACGAGCACCGGCAAAGGCACGCTCGACGTGATTGCCAACAAGCTTGGCTATATCCCGGTGATCGGCGGCGCATTGGCCTGGCCGATTGGCATGCTCGGCACCGTCATCGAATCGGCGCGCTGGTTATTTCGCGGCAGTATCGGCAGTGCCATCACTACGCTTGCGGCAGGGACGGCGGCGAACTCCGTCAACGCCTTTGTTTCGGGCGGTAGCGGGTTAGGTGGCATTGCCGGCGGCACGATCAAATGGTGGTTTGGTAACGCCGCCTCGGGCATACTGAGTGGGGCAAGCCTTGGTACCCATGCGCGGGCGGCGACGGAAACATTGATCGGTGGCGCCACCGGCTTACTTGGTTTGAAGCCGCAAGTGTTGACGAGCTATCCGGCGGCGATTGGCTCGATCGGTGCGGGCATGGCGGCAACGGCCCCAGCACCGGCGGATAAACCGGGTAAATTTGCGTCGAACGTTTCGGCGGAACGTGGCCAGAACGCGGATGAGGCCTACGCACGCTATGTCAGCGGCGAGGGTGGGGCGCATGTGAACGAACTCAGATCGGCCGATGGACGGGGAGCATAAACAATGACAACGACAACGAATACAACAACAGATCAAAAAACGGTGGGTGGTATGGCAAGCGTTGCAATGAGCCAGGTACAAGTCTGGGAACAAAAATATTACGACATCAACGAGCTCTATAACCTCGCGGATGAGTTGCTGATGACGGTTCAAGGCGCTGCCGACCCCGAGGAGCAGCTGGCGCTGGTGGAATCGCTCGTCGAAACGATCGGTGATTCGGCGGATGTGCTCAGCGAGGAATATGTCAGCCTGTGTGAGGGTAAGCCTGGGCAGAAAACTTCTGCCAAAACCAAGGTAGAAGGGGCGTTACGTAAAATCTATATCGGGATGGCGGAGCTCAAGAACCGGGTGACAGATCGGCGTAATGCCGCATTGCTGGTCATTAAAAAGCTCAAACGCCAGCTCGAGCAGGTGATCGAAAATTTTGTCGAGATGCTGGTGCTGTCGCTTGATCGCATTATGCAAAAGCAGGATGTGGAGGAACTCAAAGCCCGCCACGCGAATATTTCGCTCATGCTTTACAGCAAAGGCCAAGGCCAGGCGACTTAGGCAAGTCGCTTTTAATCAAAACCCCGTTCGAATGAAAAACGAGCAGGCCACGGTGCTGTGATCGGTGCGGTAGGTGCCGGTGGTGACGCTACCGCTCGCATCGGTCGCGCAGGCGGTGCTGCTACCAAAATTACCGCCACCCGTGAGATTCGCGATCCATTTTCCCGTACCGGGAATGCCATCGTCGGTTTTGGTGTCGATGGTCAAGGCATCGCTTGGGGTAAAAATTGCGCTGATTGGCTCGCCGTTATTCGTCCCCAGTGTTTTGCCAAAACTGATCACATTACCAAAGTTACCCGCATAAAGGCTGGTGGTGGCTGAAAGATCAGCATAAAATGCCGCGAATCCCGTAAGCTTGATGCGCGAGCCAGGGATATTCGTATCGATGACAAAATCATTGGCACCACCGGCACCGGTCGATCCACTGAAATTTTTATCCACCAGCGTGGCATTCGATAAATGCGCCCAGAATTGGAAGCGCTCATCGCCATTGATCACGCTATCTGCATTGCCATTGCTGGTGCCTGGCCAATAGTTGGCGGCATTGGGCATATCGCCCGGCAGGGCGCGGTATTGATCGCGAAACTGGCTGACGCTGCTGGTGTAACTGGTGGCATCTGCAATGACGCTACGCAGCTCGGATGCCCGAATCAGGCTTTGGCCGGCGAGTATGCCACCCACCAGCAAGCCGATAATGGCCAGCACAATGCTCAGCTCGACCAGAGTAAAGCCATGGCGTTGCGTGGGTGACATGCCGTTCGAGATGGTCGCTGCTAACATTCTTTTATACTCATTTCGTTTAATTTTTGTACACTCTCTCAGCTTTGTCATTCCCGCGTAGGCGGGAATGACAAGGTTGTTAGGTTTTTATTCCAAACGAGTATAGGTTAACACTGCCGTACACGATGCCCAAGAAAATAAAAAAGGCACCCAAACACTGGGTGCCTTTTTCAGAGGTTTGCGGCGATGAGGCGACAACAATAGTCTCCGCATCACCGATCGCGCTACGATGAATAGTACATCTTGAACTCGACGGGGTGGGGCGCCATTTCCCACTTGGCTAGCTCTTCTTTTTTCAATTCCACATAGGCGTCGAGCTGATCGTCGCTGAATACATCGCCTTTTTTGAGGAAGGCGCGGTCGGTCTCGAGTGCATGAATGGCCTCGCGCAACGAACCGCAGACGGTCGGGATATCTTTCAATTCCTCGGGCGGTAGGTCGTAGAGGTTTTTATCCATGGCCTCACCGGGGTGGATTTTGTTTTCGATCCCATCCAGTCCCGCCATCAGCAACGCGGCAAAGCACAGGTAGGGGTTTGCGGTTGAATCCGGGAAGCGGGTTTCAATACGCTTCGCTTTGGGCGATGCCACATACGGAATGCGGATTGACGCCGAACGGTTACGGCTTGAATAAGCCAGCAGCACGGGGGCTTCATAGCCCGGGACAAGCCGCTTATAGCTGTTGGTTGAGGCGTTGGTGAGGGCGTTGAGCGCCTTCGCATGCTTGATGATGCCCCCGATATAATAGAGGCAGGTTTCCGACAAATCGGCATAGCCATTACCTGCGAACAGCGGCTTGCCATCCTTCCAGATCGACTGGTGCACATGCATGCCCGAGCCATTATCGCCGTAGATGGGTTTGGGCATAAAGGTCACCGATTTGCCATAGGTGTTGGCGACGTTTTGGATCACGTATTTGTATTTTTGTACGTTATCAGCAGTGGCGGTGAGGGTGCTGAAATCAAAGCCCAGCTCGTGCTGGCTTGGGGCTACTTCGTGGTGGTGTAGCAC
Organism: uncultured Azospirillum sp.; assembly: GCA_964652475.1. Lineage (GTDB taxonomy): Bacteria > Pseudomonadota > Alphaproteobacteria > Rickettsiales > UBA3002 > QFOX01. The sequence goes on along the minus strand of CAZZCK010000005.1, from coordinate 45,400 downwards.
CGGGGTGATACCTACTTCGGTGAGGGTGGTCAGCATTTCACCACGAATATCGACCGCCGAATCGACCGGAGCAACGGGGAAATAGCCACCCTTCACCGCCGGACGGTGGCCAAGGTTGCCATGCGGATAGGTTTTGCCGGAATTGGTGGGGTTTTCTTCCGATTCGAGGTGATAGAAGCTGCTGAACATGGTGTGATCGAACTTCACATCATCGAACATGAAAAACTCAAGCTCGGGGCCGAAATAGGCGGTGTCACCGATGCCGGTATATTTCAGGTAAGCCTCGGCCTTGCGCGCGGTGCTGCGTGGGTCACGCCCGTAGGATTGGCCGGTCGACGGCTCGATTACATCGCAGGTGATGACCATGGTGGGTTGCGCGGTGAATGGGTCCATGAATGCGCTTGAAGTATCGGGCATCAAAATCATGTCGGATTCATTGATCGATTTCCAACCGCTGATCGACGAGCCATCGAACATGATGCCGTCCTCAAAGCTGTTCGCATCGACCTTGTTCGCCATATAGGTGGTGTGCTGCCATTTGCCGCGTGGGTCGGTGAAGCGGAAGTCCACAAACACCGCTTCTTTTTCTTTGATCATGGCGAGAATTTCTTTGGCAGACATGGTAGGCTCCTTGGAGTGAGTGGTGGGTCGTGAGTAGTGAGTGGTAAGAAGGAGTCGAGGGCGTATCACTACCCACCACTCACAACGCACCACTCACGGATTAAATTGCATTGGGCCCGCGCTCGCCAGTGCGGATACGAATCGCATCTTCGACCGGTAGCACGAAAATTTTACCATCACCAATGCGGCCGGTTTGAGCGGCACCCATGATGGCTTCGATGGTTTTTTCGACCATCGTATCCTCGACAATAATTTCAAGCTTCACCTTGGGCAAAAAGTCGACAACATACTCAGCGCCGCGGTAAAGCTCGGTATGGCCTTTTTGACGCCCAAAGCCACGCGCCTCGGTGACGGTAATGCCGGTCAGACCAATCTCCTGCAGGGCTTCCTTCACGTCGTCGAGCTTGAAGGGTTTGATAATGGCTTCAATTTTTTTCATGGAGATTACTTTGGGTCCTCAAGTGAAATGCGGCTTGGAGTTTGCAACCGTCATGCCAATTATAGCTTTTAACTATAATTCCATACAAACCATATAGTTATATTGATTTATTAAAGTAAAAATTATGGGGGGGAGTGCCGCTAAAAATAGCTATATGCCTAAATATTAGGCAGGTGTTTGCTTATAAAATAAACGCACCTATTTCATGGTCGCAATGGCTATAAATGCAAATGCGAGTTATTCGCATTTAATGCTTGACGTATTGGGATGGGTTGCATTATCGCATCCTCAAATTCATTAATGTCATGGAGTGAAGCCAATGAAAAAACTGATGCCATTCTTCGCAGCGCTGCTGCTTTCCACATCGATGACGCATGCCGCTGAGGCTGTTACACAAAGCGCGTCGAACCGTTTTGTGCAGACCAATTTTGTCGCCAATAAGGCGAGCTATAAACCGAGCTTGAATGTCGATAAAAACTTCATCAACGCCTGGGGTATTGCCATTCGCCCGCAAGGGGCCGGTGGGCATTTTTGGGTGACGGCGAAAGATATCAGCTACGAATATGTTGGGGATGTGCAAGCATCCACGAATCCGGCGTTGCGTCCATTGCATCAGGATGATTTGAAAATTGTGAAGCTGCCTGTCGGTGGGGATGATAAATTCTCAACCGGTACGGTATTCAGCGGCAGCACGCGCGATTTCGTCATTACGCAAACCGTGAAAGGTAAAGCGCCGATTACCGCCCCTTCGAAGTTTTTGTTCTCGAGCGATGGTGGCATTATTTCAGCTTGGACCGAACGCAAAAATGCCGATGGCACGACCGATTTTCCGGCTGAAGCGATCAGCGTGATCGATCAATCGAAGGAAGGCGCGCAGTTTTTTGGCCTGGCGCTCAGCCATGATTTTGATCGGCTTTATGTCGCTGATTTTGGCGCGAGCCCAGCAATTAAAGTGTTCGACGGTGCATTCAAACCTGCCAACCTGACCTTCGATATGCCGTTTGATGACAATAAAAACGCTAAGGTCGATGCGGGCGAATATGCTCCGTTCAATGTGCAGGCCTTAACCACGCCCGCGGGTGATCATCGTATTTTTGTCGCCTATGCAAAAACGCAAGCTTGCCCGAAAGAAGAAGTGAAAAAAGGCAGCTGCAAAGCGGGTGAAATTTTCGCGGGTGAGGAAGATATTAGCAAGCCTGGCTATGGCCGCGTCGCCGAATTTACCGAAGAGGGTAAGCTGGTGAATGTCTGGGCGGATGGCGGTAAGCTGAGCGCACCGTGGGGTTTTGCTTATGCCCCGGCGAATTTTGGCACGCTTTCGGGGGCCTTGTTGGTGGGTAATTTCGGCAGCGGTGAAATCGCCGCTTATGATGCGAAAACCCGCCAATTTATCGATGTGATGCGCAACGAAAAGGGTAAGCCGGTGGTAATCGATAAGCTCTGGGGTATTCTCTTTGGCAATGGCGAAAGCCTGGGCGATACGCATGCGCTTTACTTCGCTGCCGGGCCGGAAGATGAAGCCGATGGCCTGTTCGGCAGCTTGCGCCTGGCTAAGCCGTAGTGAGTCGCGGGTGATGCAGGCTAAGATCTGGCGAAGCTAGCCCGGGTTCGCATATCGTTCTTGATTTTTACGATCACTTAGCGTTTAACGCAGCCTCATCGTCGATGGCGGGAGTAGCTCAACTGGTTAGAGCGCCGGTTTGTGGTACCGGAGGTTGCGGGTTCGACCCCCGTCTCTCGCCCCACGCTTCGCCCCGATTTTGTGAAGCAAAATCGCCTTGGGCGAAGCAATGCCCGGCGAAGCTCGTTAGAGCGAAGCCTGGGCTGGTGAAAACACCCAATCGTACTTGGCCGCTGCCCTAGAGTGAAATATACGAGATTCGAATAAAAACCTTGCCATTTGTCATTCCCGCGAAGGCGGGAATCTCCTTGAGTTAACAAGTGGATTCCCGCCTTCGCGGGAATGACAAATAGATGGGCTGTGCAATCGATTGCCAGCGGATTCAAACCGTTACGTGACGAGGTGGGAATGACAAAGCCGAGAGCCGCATATCATAATGAAACGCCATAACGATAGCGAAAATCCGCAACAGTTTTTTTGATGCTGCGATATGCTTACTGCCCGTGGCGCTTGCGATAGGCCGAATAGATCAACATACCAATCACGGGTAAATTCAGCAGCGCGAAAACAAACAGCACCTGTAGCACGCTGAAGGCCAATCCAAACATGATTGCCGCTAAAATCGAGGCGCAGGCGATAAAAAAGGCATTCATCACGTTATTGCTGGCAATCGTGCGTGCGCGCTCGTGCTCTTCGCTGGCGGTTTGCAGCTGCGTATACAGCGGAACGATGAACAAGCCACCGCAAAAAGCGAGCAAAAACAAATCAATCGCCAGGCGGATATGATGTTCGGAAGCCGTCAGGTAATCGACAAAACCAATCAACGCACCCGAGGGCGGTGCCGCATGATGGCCGATGAAACACACATCAATACCAAAGGCGAACACGCCAAACAGCGCCATGGCGGAGAGATGCTTGGCACGACGTCCCAGCCACTGAATGGCCAGCGGGCAGAAAAACGACCCTAGCGCAATGCCAACCGTAAACACACCATTAAACAAGGTCACCACTTTTTCATCGGCACCGATGATCTCTTTGGTGAACACCGGGAGTTGGGTGAGGTAAGTCGCGCCGATTGCCCAAAACCAGGAGATGCCAAGGATTGGGAAAATGAGGGATGGGTTTTGGAAGGCATGGCGAACCATGTTCCAGGTGCTGGCAAAAATATTGTAACGAATCGTAAGCTCGGGTTTGGTCACGGTGGTAATAGGCACACGGTACGCGGCCCATAAGCCAAGCCCACTGGCAGCAACCAGGGCGATGGCAACAATTTCTGGTCCATGCGGGCGCAAAATCAGTAACCCACCAATCAGCGTGCCGAGCAAAATCGACAGAAACGTACCCGCTTCGATGATGGCATTGCCTTGCAGTAATTCCTCTTTTTTCAGTAGTTCAGGCAGGATCGCATATTTCGCGGGGCCAAAAAATGCCGCCTGCATGCCGATGAGAAACAGTATCAGCATCAGCGACCAAGAATGCTGATATACCAATGCGATACTGGCGAATACAATCAGTACGAATTCGGTGAGTTTAAGTACCCGCACCATTCGGTATTTGGGCACGCGGTCGGCAATTTCACCGGCAAGCCCCGAGCAGAGAAAAAAGGGCAGAATGAACGCCGCTCCGGCCATGCTGAGCAGGGTTTCGGCCTTCACCCCGATTTGCGCCGCCAGCGTATAGGTTGTGATAATAATTAGCGCGTTTTTGTAGAAATTATCGTTGAATGCGCCGAGCGCCATGGCCGTAAACATCGCCCCGAAACGGCGGCTTAAAAGCAATTTAATCGAGGTCATGCCTCGCATATAGGCATGGTGGCCGCAAATGTCTATGGAATCATGATATTTAACGGATAAATGCCCCGACCTGTCATCAAACCTTCATAATTCTCTGGTAGGGTGTAAGGGTGATAAACCTTCGATGCATGCGCGATGGCGCAGCTGCCTGTAACCGATGATGGATCAATGAACGCTGATGATAACAGTCGCTTTCCGCCGGTGCAAAGCCCGCAATTGCGGTCGGATCACCGCTGGTATAATTCGATTTTTACCCAGCTGCTCGCCCCGCTGGTCGCGACGCGGTACATCTGGCTGGCGATTGAAGAAATTAATCCGCTGAATTTTTTGGGTAAGACCAAACCGCCCGGTGAGGGGGTCGTTAAGCCCTGGAAAGAGGTCGGCGTTGGGCGCTATTTGTCGCGTAATTTTGCGGCGCTTGGCATGGGCGCAACGTTTTTCAGTATTGTCGGGTTTTATAGCCGCAATACACTGCGCGATATTCGCTCGATTTACGCTGAAGCCGTGGGCTATGAATTAAATAAAAAACCGGATGATGTAACACTTGGCGATATCTTTTTCAAAAGCCAGAACGAAGCACTGGCGACAACACGCCACGCCTATAGCTGGCGGACCTTAGCGCGGATCGCCACTGCCTCGGCCTTCTTTATGCCCTGGCATCGGCTACGTGATTTCAAATCCACCGCGCCGAAATACGAAGCCAATGCGAATGTCGGTGTCGGGGCGATCGGTGCGTATCTTTATGGTGAAGGCTTCCTGCGCAAACCCTCGTTTTTTGATATAGAACAAAAAACGCTCAGCAACATCATCGCCCATAAAGATATCGATCCCTATTCTGTGCTTCAGCCGAGCGATATCGAATCGTTGCTGGTACTGGCCCGCAAACATCGGGATGCGAACTACCAATCACCACCAGCGGCATCGCCTGAGGGGCAGCAGGATATCAAGCTAGCAAGCCGCATTGCTGAATTGATGAACCAAACCTATGGTAATATTCCCGCAGCCAGCAAGGCGCATTTTACCATCGGCAAATTTAACTTCCTGGTCGGGTTTGGTTTGCTCGATCATTTTCCGGCGAGCCTTGGGTTTGTTGAGCTGGCGAATCGCTCGACCGATATGCATGAAGTCAAAGATGCTATGCGCGCGATCAAGCAAGGGCAAGACCCGCGGGCAGTGCTGGCGCATTACGGGGTAGATATGGGGCTTACGCAGGCGGCACCGGCTGCCTTGCATCCGCCGGTTGCGTTATCCACCGATTCTGCTAAACCGCTTGCGCAAGTGACTGCCGATAGTCCGCGTGCGCATCACGGGATGGCGGATCAAAAACCTGCATTGCAGCAAGGAGTCGTATGAAAGTTTTTGCTTACGGTACGCTCAAAAAAGGCGGCATTCTCCATAAGCATATGGAAGGCGCACGCTTCATCAAAAAGAAAAAAATCAAAGGCTATGTGCTATACCTAGCGCCGGATGAGACCTACCCGCTGCTTTATTATACCGGCAAGAAAAGCGATGTGGTGATCGGCGAATTGTGGAAGATTGATAAGAAAATCAAAAAGAAACTCGATAAATACGAGGAAGGCTACGTGCTTAAGCGGCTGCTGAAATCACCGATCATGACCTATTATCCGAGCTTTGACATCAAGCATGAATGCTGCCGCATTCCCGTCAATAAAAAAGGTGAGTACGACTTCAATATTGCCAAGGATTTTTATAAGGATTATGCGACTTTTCGGGTAGTGTCCGCCAAGCGCAACTGATGAATCACCGCCTCCGCCACCAGGATGGCCGAAGCTGGGTTCTGGCCGGTGATGAGCGGCCTGTCACTAACGACTTTTGCGCTAAACGGTGTGGCAATCTGGGCCGTGCCCCCTTGTGCTATCAGGCGTGATTCCAACATAAACGGCACTTGTGTTTCAAGCCCCACCAAGGTTTCTTCCGCATCGCTAAAGCAGGTGAAACGATGGCCATCAATGATGGCCGCACCGTTTGCTTTATTGGCGCCCACAAAACAGGCCGGGCCATGGCAGACGGCAGCGATTGGCTTGCCGCTCGCGTAGCACGCTTCGATGATGCGTTTGACGTTGGTATCGACCGGAAAATCGACCATGGTGCCGTGGCCCCCGGCGAAAAACACGGCGTCGTAATCTGCGGGGTTGATGGCCGATAAGGCGGTGGTGTTGGCAAGTAGCGCGGTGGCCTTCGCGTCGGCCTCAAAGCGGCGGGTGGAAGCGGTTTGATTTTCAGCGAGGGTGCTTTTCGCATCGATCGGCGCCGCGCCGCCTTTGGGTGAGGCGAGGGTGACCGCGCAGCGTGCATCGGTAAACGCATAATAGGGGGCCGCAATTTCCTCAAGCCATGAGCCAGTCGCATCGGGCAGATTACCCATGCGATTCGCCGAGGTGACAACAAATAAGATACGCGGTGTTGGCATGGTGGCTGGCATAACAATCTCCTGAAGTGAGAGTGATGGGGCAGGGACATTATGCGCGCAGTATAGGCCTATTTGCTAAGCGGGGCCAGTGAAAACGGCGTCAATTTACAGCGCGATCGCCATCGAAGGAACGCCAAGTGCTGCATAAAGAAAAAGACCAAACGGCACCACGAATATAAAGGTAAATAGGCAGATGATAACTTTTTTTCGCATCGGCAAGGTGGGGTGAAGCATCACCGGAATCACCACCAACAGCATCGCGCTGAGGCACAGATAAAGTGCAAAGAAAATGAATTCACTCATGGGTCGCTCGTAGGCGTTGACTACGCCACATTACCCAAGCACCGAGGAGCATAAACAAAAGTGGTGCGAGCCACAGTAGCACCGTATGCGCGGTGAGGCGTGGGTTAAGCAAAATTGCATCGCCATAGCGTGCGCGAAAATAGTCGAGCACCTGCGTTTGCGTTTGACCATTCGCCACTTGCGCACGGATCTCGGCGCGCATCTGCTGGGCGAGCACTGCGTCGGATTCAGCGAGGGATTGCCCCTCGCACACCACGCAGCGCAGCTCACGAAAAAGGCTTTGTGCCATTATTTCCTGGTCATGATGTAATAGCGGTTGCTCGATCGTGGCAGCATGGGCACTCATCGCCATCCACATACAACCTAGAATGAAAACCAGCTTATTTCGCATTGGGTTTTTCGGCAAGCAAATCGCCAATCATCGTGCCAAATTCCCCTTCGCGCATGGCGGCGGTGATGGGCCCGGCATGGCGGTAGCGAATGGTGCCATCTGCCGCGACGATCAGTGTTTCCGGCAGGCCTTTGATACCCAAATCGATCGTCGCTTTGCCTTCGCCATCCAGCAACAAAACATCAAACGGGTTGCCATTTTTTTTGAGCCATTTATTCAGCGTTTCGGGCGTGTCGTTCCAGGCAATGCCGACAAATTTCAACTTCGGAAATTGTTTTTTCAGGGCGATGAGTTCCGGCATTTCCGCCGCACATGGGGTACACCAACTCGCATAAAAATTGATGAGCGTGACGTTACCGGGCAGTGATTTGCTGGCCGTCCATTCACCTTTGCCCTCAAGCATGGCGACGCGCATATCCGGAAATGCTTTGGCGGTGGTAACACCCGCCGCCACTGGCTGATTGTGCTGGGTGAGGGCCAGGGCCAGGCCGAATGCGAGCAATAAAAAGATCAGGAAGGGTATACGGCGCATGATGAATCCTTAACGGGTGATCGCGATGAAAATGCAACGAATAGGGCCAAAAGTCCAGCAACTCCGGCGAGGATAAAGCCGATCCATATCAGTTGCTGGCCGGGGGTGACATAAAGCCGGATGCCAAGCCGCGATTCTTTCCCGCCTTGCGCAACATTCGCTTCACCCAGCACCAGGTAAAGATCGCGCCATGGGGTCGAGTAGAGCGCCGCTTCGCTGGTTTGCATACCACGCACGGTGTAGCTGCGTAATTCCGGTGCAAGGGTGGTGATGGCTTGCCCATTTTTGCGAATATCAAAACGGGCGATGCGTGATTCATACGTATGTTGCGCGTGCCGCTCGACACCGACCAACTCAAGCGTATAGGCACCCGCCACCATCGGTGCATCGGGCGTAAGGGGCAGGTCGTAGGTTTGCTTCATCAGGCCGGTGGTGGTCATGCCCAGGATAAAGATCGCAAAGCCAAAATGGGCGATGATGCTGGCGATCTGGCGAATGCCCTGGCTCGAGGTGAGTCGTAGCTGCGCGGTACGCAGGCGGCGCAATGCATACCAACTACCATAAGCGAGCCAGGCGGTAAGGGCCATACCCACCATTCCCAACGCCGATAGGGGGGAAAATAGCGCAAGGCCGATGATCGCCGCCGCCAGCAAGGATGGACCCAGGGTGAGACATAATCGGCGTAATTGATGAAGGCTGGTCGCATCCCACCCCATCAAAGGGGCGAGGGCGCAAAGCACCGGCAACACAGCGCAGAGCGGCAGCACGGTGCGGTTGAAATAGGCCGGGCCGATTGAGATCGCAGGCAGGCCGAGCAGCTCGAGCGCGAGCGGGTAAAGAATGGCGAACAGCACCACCGCTGCCGCGGCGACGAGAATCAGGTTATTGATGAGGATGAAGCCGTTGCGTGAGATGATCTGCATTGATGTATTCGCCGCAATATGGTTCACCCGCGCGCCGTACATCCATAAAGCCAGTCCGCTGACGACACCGATATAGGCCAGAATGAACATGCCGCGCGCCGGGTCGGAAGCAAACGCATGCACCGAGGTAATCAGCCCCGAGCGGACAATAAATGTGCCAATCAAGGACAGGGTGAACGTGAGAATGGCGAGCAGCACCACCCAGCGTGCCAATTGGCCACGACGCTCGAGCACGCGGTTGGAATGTAGCAGCGCCGTACCCGTCAGCCAGGGCAGCAGCGAGACATTCTCGACCGGGTCCCAAAACCACCAGCCCCCCCAGCCCAGCTCGCGGTAGGCCCACCAACTGCCACCGGCAATACCCAGGGTAAGAAAGCTCCAGGGCAGCAAAATCCATGGCTGCACCGTACGCGCCCAATTGCTATCGATGCGTTTGAGCCATAGGCCGGCGATGGCATAGGCAAACGCCACCCCAAAACCGACATAGCCGACGTAAAGTGTCGGCGGGTGGAACGCGAGGCCGATATCCTGCAAAATCGGGTTGAGATCTTCCCCATCCAGCGGGCTTGGAAAAACGCGAATAAAAGGGTTCGAGGTGAAGAGAATAAAGGCCAGCAAGCCAGCACCCAGTGCGCCGAGCACAGCGAGGGTGATGCCTTTAAGTTGCGTATCCTGCGCGCGGGTGAGGGCGACCAAAAACCCTGAGGCGCTCAGCACCCACATCCATAGCAGCATCGAGCCTTCATGGTTGCCCCAGGTGCCCACGATTTTATAGAGCAGCGGCTTGGCGCTATGCGAATGAAGAACAACCAGCAACACCGAAAAATCAGAAACGGCAAAACTTACCAGTAAGGCAGTGAATGCAGCTGTAATCAAAAGAAAAACACCGGTAGCAATCGGCTTGGTGAGATGCAGCAGGGAATGCGGATGGCTCCAGCGCGCGAGTAGGGGCACTGCCGCTTGCAGCAGGCTCATCATCAGTGCCAGCACGAGGCAAAGCTGACCAAGTTCGGGGATCATGGCGCGCCGCCCTTCCATTTACCCGAGGCTTTGAGCTGTTCCATCACCTCGCGCGGCATGTAGGTTTCATCATGCTTGGCCAGAATGCTCTGGGCATCAAGCGCGCCGTCGGCATTGAGCGTGCCTTGCGCCACCACACCTTGCCCTTCGCGGAACAAACTGGGTAGCAGCCCGCGATACGTCACGTCGATTTCCTGCGTCAGATCGGTGATGGTAAAGCGAATGCCACCCGTTTCAAGGTTATGAACGCTGCTGGCTTTGACCAATCCACCGATGCGTAGCGGGCGTTTGGCATCAAATTCGGGGTGGGTGCGTTTCTCGTTTAATTGGCTTGGCGTATAGAAAAATATCAGCGTATCGCGCATGGCGCTGAGCATCATCGTGGCGGCACCCGCCATGACCAGTATGCTGAACATTACCCAAAGCAAACGCTGATGTTTGGCTTTCATGGATGGGGATGGTCGCGCCGCTGGCGCGTAATACGGCGTGCCGCCCGCCAGGTTTGCACGCACAGGCCCACTAGCAGTAAGGCCGTGATCAGATAAGCGCTGGTAATATAGATATTGGGATCCATAGCGCGTTGCATAGCCCAACTCATGGACCCGATGCTAGAAAAAACACCACACTGACGGATTGTTCGCGCATAATTTAAGTACATTGCTTTGATTTTACTTGCCTTAGCGGGGCGCTTATCCTCTAAAATAATGCATCGTCTTATGTAATTTGTTTGACCACCAACCATGCCAGAGATCATGACCCCGCCGGATGCATCCGAAGGTGATTTCCTATCGCATAGCCCTAAGGCCGCGCGGACGGCTGAGGCTGCGCCAGCAACAGCTCCGCGTGCCGAGGATGTTGCCCCTACCGCCGCGCCTGCAGCAGTGCTGGGCGCACCACCTGAATCGGGCTTGGGTAAAAAACCACCGGATGCGCGCCCCGTACGGATTGGTGAAAAACTGATTTCACTGGGCTTAATTTCCAAAGATCAGCTCGAAATTGCCCTGCGCGAGCAGCAAAAATCGAAAAAGCTGCTCGGCTCAATCATGATCTCGATGAATTTTATCACCGAGAGCGCGCTGGGCGAAGTGCTGGCCGAAAGCTCGGGTTCCGAGCGCTTTGATTCGAAATCGACCATGCTCGACACCAACTTGCTGGCGATTGTGCCGCGAGAAGTGTGTATGCGCAACAAGGTTATCCCGGTGGAGCTTTCCGGGCAAACGGTGAAGCTCGCGATGGCGGATGTCTACAACGTGCTCGCCATCGACCAGGTGCGCCGCCATCTCGATAAATCCATCAAAATTATCCCGATTTTTTGTACCGAAACCGAAATTATTGATCTCATCGAGCGCTATTATAACTACGACCTGTCGATCGACGGGGTATTGCGCGAAATCGAGACGGGTATTCGTGATAAAACCCAGCTCGATGGCCGGGAAGAGGGCTATGTTAACCCGACGGTACGCCTGGTGAATGCCTTGCTGATCGACGCGATCAAACAGGGCTGCTCGGATATCCATTTCGAGCCGGAGGGATCCTTCTTGCGCCTGCGCTATCGGATCGACGGGGCTTTGCAGCAGATTCGCAGCTTCCACCGCGATTATTGGCCCGCCATTCTGGTACGGCTGAAAATTATGTCGGGCATGAATATCGCGGAAACGCGTAGTGCACAGGATGGGCGCATCAGCATCGTGGCGCTTGGCCGTGAGGTCGATTTTCGTGTTGCCACTCAGCCCACCGTGCATGGTGAAAACGTGGTCTTACGGATTTTGGATAAATCGAAATCGCTGGTGCCGATTGAAAATCTTGGCTTTTCCGAGCATAATCTCGAGCTGATTAAGCGCTGCTTGAAACGGCCGGAGGGCATCATCGTCGTCACCGGCCCAACCGGCTCGGGGAAAACAACGACCCTCTATTCGGTGCTCAGCTACATCAACTCGATTGATGTGAACATCATGACGCTTGAGGATCCGGTCGAGTACCAATTACCGCTGATTCGCCAAACCAATGTGCGCGAAGGCGTGATCGACTTTCAATCCGGCATTAAATCGCTGATGCGGCAAGATCCCGACATTATCTTCCTCGGTGAGGTGCGCGACGAAGAAACTGCGGTAATGGCCGTGCGGGCAGCGCTGACCGGTCACCAGGTCTTCACCACCTTGCACACGAATGATGCGCTTGGCACCATTCCGCGCTTGGGCGATATTGGTGTGCCGCCGCATTTGTTGGCCGGGTCGCTGATCTGTACGATGGCGCAGCGCTTGGCGCGCAAGCTATGCACGGTGTGTCGTAAGCCGCGTCCCGCTACTACCGAGGAATGCCGCCTGATCGGGGCGGATGAGAAAAACCCACCCACCGTGCACGAAGCTGTCGGCTGCGAACGTTGCGGCTTCAAGGGTTACAAGGGGCGTATGGGAGTGCACGAAATTTTACGGATTGATCACGGGATGGATGAGTTGATCGCGACCAAAGCCACCCGCAATCAGATGCTCGAATACGCATTGCAAAATGGATTTGTGCCGATGGTGCAAGACGGCATCAGTAAGGTACTGGCGGGGAGCATAGATATCCCCGAGCTGATTAATACGGTAGACCTGACCGACCGCTTGTAATAGCTTCATCCATGTTCACCAACATGCTGTCCGGCGCGCCCGGCGTGCAACCCATGGAGTGCTATGGCTCAGTTTACCTATAGTGCGCTCAATGAGCGTGGCCGCACGGTGCGTGGCTCGATGGTCGCCGAGAACGAGGTGGATCTTGAAACGCGCTTGAAGGAGGTGGGCCTCGACCTCGTCAACTACCGCGAGCAAAAGCGCAACAGCAGTAAAAAAGCCCGAATCAAAAGCAAGGATATGATTATCCTGTGTCTGCATCTCGAGCAATTAAGCCGCGCCGGGATTCCAATTCATGAAGCGATCGCGGATGTGCGCGACTCGACCGAATCGGCGAAAATGCGCGACATCATGAGTGATGTGCTCGAGAAAATAAAAACCGGTAGCTCCTTGTCGCAGGCGCTGGCGAATTACCCGCGTGTGTTTAATGAAATTTTTATCGGTTTGGTCGGTGCGGGTGAGAAGAATGGTAAGCTGACCGATTCATTCGTCAATATGTCGAACCATTTGAAATGGACGAATGACCTGCGCCGCAAAGTGAAAAAGGCGATTAGTTACCCGATTGTACTGCTCGTGGTAATGTCGGGTGTGATCGCGATTCTGATGACTGCCGTCGTGCCCAAATTGCTCAAATTCATCACCGAGCAGGGCTTCAAAATCCCGGCCCACACCAAAGCATTGATCTATACTTCCGAGGCGTTTCAATCGAGTTGGCACCTCATTTTTGGTATCCCGATCGGAATCTTCATGATCTGTATGGCGCTCTATCGAGCCAACGAAAACTTTGCGTATAAGGTCGATAGTATGCTGCTGAAGCTGCCGGCGATTGGCCCCACCTTACGCAAAATCGATCTGGCACGTTTCACCCATTTCTTTTCGGTGATGTTCAGCAGTGGCATCAACATTCCCGAAGCGCTGACGGCAGCGCGCAACGTCGTCAAAAACCGGGTGATCAAGGAATCGGTCGAAACTGTCCATCGCAGCATTGTTGAGGGAAATAACCTCACCGCATCGTTGCGCATATCCAATCAATTCCCAACCTTGGTGATTCGTATGTTCAAGGTCGGTGAAGATTCCGGCAACATGGGTGATGCGATGAGCAACATCAAATTCTTCTATGACCGCGAAGTAAACGACTCGGTCGATGCGCTGGTCGGGATGATTCAACCGGTGATGACATTGGTCATGGGGGCGCTGATTTTCTGGGTGATTGCCGCAGTGTTTGGCCCGCTTTACCAGTCCTTCTCGCAAATGAAATTTTAGGTAGGCATGAAGCGCGGGCGCAAACAGGCAAACCCTTCCGAAAATGGTGCAGTAACGTCGCCGAAGCCACCGCGCGTGAAACGCCAGAAAAAATCGGCGAAAGGCCGTCCACCGGCGGGGGGTGGTAAACGCTTTGTCTTGATCATCGGCGATGAGGGCGGCATTCTTATTTTTATGCACGGGGCAAAAGTCGTGCGCCGTTTATTTGCGCCATCGGCCGGAAAAGACCATGCCGAAGCCATTGTCGAAATCATGCGCGCGAATCCAAACGTACCAGTGAGTATTTTAGCCGACGTACTCGATCAGCAATATATCCCGCAAACCTTTCCACCGGTCAGCCCGTTATCCATTGCTGGCCTGGTCAAGCGCCGCCTTGAGCGTGATTTTCAGCCCGAAGACTTAAAAGGTGCGCTGCAAATCGGTCGGGATAAAACAGGCCGCAAGGAATGGAAATATTTGCTGGTGGCCCTTTCAAAAACGCCGCTACTGCATGAATGGCTTGATTTGCTGCTCGAGCTGCCCAACCAGATGAAAGGCATCTACCTCACGCCCGTCGAAGCGACGCATTACGTGGGGTTGCTCAATAAACGCATGAGCGATGAAAAACCTCGCGCCTGGCAATTGCTGATTTCGCACCATAAAGTTTCCGGGTTTCGTCAGGTCGTGATGCGCGATGGTAAGCTGGTATTTACGCGCGTTTCGCAAGCGATCGATGATGGGATTGCCGCCGTGCTGGCCGGCAGTATCGAGCAGGAAATCATCAATACGATTGAATACCTCAAACGCCTTGATTTTGAGGATAACGCCAATCTTGACACAACGATTATCACCGCCCGCGAGGTGATTGATTCGCTTGATCTCAAGCGCTTTGGCTTTGGTCGGGCAGTGGCCTATACGCCACTGGAAGCGGCGGAAGGCTTAGGGCTCGAGCAAGCGGCGCTTTCGGCCGATCGCTTTGGCGATGTGGTGATGGCGGCAGCGTTTGGGATCCATAAAAAACGCAGCTTGCGCTTCGCCAACGCCTACATGATGAAGCTGGATAAGCTCTATCAGGGTATGCTCGGCTTGCGTATTGGTGGCGGGTTGATTGCCCTTTTGCTCATTGGCCTGGCGGGGGCCTCGGTGGTCGAGTCGTTCCAAAGCGCATCGATGATGACGCAAGCGCAAAGCAAATGGAATCAGCTGCAGCCGGAATTACAAAAAATGAAAACAACGGTTGCCGGGCTTGATACCGATGTGGCCTTTAAGTCGGTCGTGGTGGCGGCGCATGATGCTTACGTAAAAGATGCGCCACTGATCGACGATTTTATCGCCCAGCTCGCACCGTTGGTGACACCTTCGCAGCGCATCACTTCCATGGTATGGGATCGGGATGCCTCCAAAGTCACGGACGCACCAACCACGCCTAAACCCGCGGGCACCCCGGTGGAAGAATTGCCGGTGGGCATCACCCTCACCGTGGATTTTTCTGGGGCCGGTAGCAGCCTCGTGCCGATCGATGCGGCGGCAGATGGGTTTATTGCCGCGCTTACCCGCGCCTTACCGCAATATGATATCAAAGCCGATACCTTCTCCTGGCGGACGGATGAGGCACGCAGCGAAGAAGCCGTCGTCGAGCTTGGCGCGACCTCAAACCGCATCATCACCAACCCGATTGCGACGATTCGGCTGCGCGGCATTAAAAAATTACCAGACGCGCCGGCGGGAGCCAACGGTCAACCCCCTCAAAAGGTCGGGCCATGAACAAATACCGCCAACTGACAAAACGCATTACCAAATTAGCGGCCATCATCGTGGCCACTCTGCTGGTGTGCGGCGGCCTCTTGGCGGCGGCCAGCATGCATGCGCAAAGTAGCATGGAACAAAAAACCAGTATGGAAAGTAAATTCAGTCAGGATAATTCGCTGCTGGGTAATTTGCGTACTCAGCTTGAGAAATCCGGCGAGTCACAAAAACGTTACGCTGAAATTCAGCTGAATCGCAATAGCGATGATTTTACGGCAACGATTGAAGATTTACGCGAATTTCTGGAGCGCTCCGCCTTGCAGCATGGCTTGAATAAGGCCAACATCAAATCAAGCAAAGAAGCGGCGAGCGATAAACCCGAACTGGCCAATTTCAACTACACGGTGATGCTGCGTCAGCGCTACAGCATCAGCTTTAAGGCGGTGTCGGATGTTCATGTCTATTCATTTATCGATGATTTGCGCCGCTCCGCCCCAGGCTTGGTGCGTATTGATAAAGTTGAAATCAAACGCGATGCCGATCTTTCCGAGGTCTTTTTTTCTCAAATCCAAACCGGGACAACCCCCTTATTGGTCGATGCCACGATCGAATTTACCTGGATCCGGATGGTGCCCAAAGCAACCGAGGAGAAAAAAGCCGATGCCACTCAAGCGCGCAACCGGTTGATATAGGAAACGCATGAAGGTCATCACATCGCATCGCATGAAATACCATCTCGGCCTCATGGTGCTCGGGTTGTGTGCGAGCATGACCGTAGCGCAAACCCTGCCGCCGGATGCCTTGCCGTTGCCTGCGGTGAGCGTGCCAGTACTACCGCCCGCATCCCCCACGGCTGCGCCATCGCCGACCCCACCGCTGCCACTTGCTCCTGCGATTGCGTCAACTCCAGTTGCCCCCCCTGTACCACCACCGGCAAACGCCTTGCCGGTAGTCCCCGCCACCACCGCTGCAACGCCAGCAGCAGCTCCAATCACTGCACAACCGGATCAAGCTGCATCGCTGCCGCCACCGCCTAAGCGCTATTCCTATGGCAATGCAACGAATAGCATCCTCTTTCTTCCCGCCGATATCGAGCGCATGAAGCAAGCGATCCGCATCTTCGAGGATACGGGGAAAACGGCGGTTGCGGCCACGCCAGTTGAAACCGTAGCACCGCCAACGGTGGTTGATCGCAAGGAATATCCCGTCTTTTATCTGGCGAGCATTGCCTACGATGCGCCGGGGGATTGGTCGCTATGGGTGAGTGGCTATAAGATCACCTCGCGCGTGAACCCCACCGATTTAACCGTGGTCAATGTCACGCGTGATAGTGCCACGTTTTTATGGCAGCCAAGCTATGGCGAGGCGATCAAGCGGCGCGTCGAGCTTAATGCATTTGCGCCCACCGCCGCGGTGAAGCACAAGCTTTCTCAGTCGCAATCGATTCGCTTTGATGAGGAACGTGAGGCGATGACCTTCACCCTCAAGCCCAACCAATCCTTTGCCGTGGGCTATTTCAAATTATTTGAAGGTTTTGTCGATTCGCCAGCGCTCGAAGCGCTCCCGGCTCCTGTGCCTGCAGCGCAGGCAGGCACCAATCCGCTCGATCCAGCAACGAATCCGCCAATCGACCCCGGCCAGCAAGCCTTGCCGGTGCCCCCACCGCCAGACCCCGTGCCGCTGTCGGTTGCTAACCCCTAAATCTCGCGCGCATGATCGAAGGAGACTCTATGCTATCGCCGGAACCCCTAAGCGCACCGCCGCTTGCCACATCACCGCTCGTGGTGAGCCATATTGTGAAATCGTATGGCAAACAATCGGTGCTTGAGGATATCAGCTTCGCGCTTGAGCCAGGAGAAATCTTTGGTCTTGTCGGCTTAAATGGCGCAGGCAAAACCACACTGATCAAACTTTTGCTTGATTTGGCGAAGGCCAATAGCGGCACGGCGAGCATTTTTGGGCAAGCCTCAACGCATGTTGCTGCCCGCGCTCAGCTTTCGTACCTGCCTGAAAAATTTGTCCCCTCGCGCTACCTCAAAGGTTACGAGCATCTCGCTTTGGCGTTATCGTATTATGGCAAAACGCTCGACCGCGAAAAAGCCAAAATCCTTGCGGCCGAGCTTGATTTGAACCCCGATGTGCTCGAGCGCAAAGTCGGTTCCTACTCCAAGGGAATGGGGCAGAAACTGGGGTTGATGGGTGCCTTTATGGTCGATCAACCGTTCATGATTCTCGATGAGCCGATGAGTGGCCTTGATCCGCGCGCCCGCATTTGCTTGAAAGAAGTGATGCTGCGTGCCAAGCGCGAGGGAAAAACCCTCTTTTTCAGTTCACATATTTTATCGGATATCGACGAAATCTGTGACCGTATTGGGATTATTCATGACCGCAAGCTGGTTTATCTCGGCACCGCCTCTGCCTTCAAGCCAACCTACGGTGAGACCAGCCTTGAGCGCGCATTTTTACAAGCCATCGGCGCGAACAAAGCACTTTCAAGCGCTGCCGCCTGAGAGCCATCGTAATCAATTAAAAATCCGTTTCGCTGGCGGGTTTGGCGTCGCGCCAGGTAACCTCGATGCCGCGATCAATCGTGCGCTTATTCTGGATCATCAGCCGCAGATTGGATGCACTATCGGCTTCCGCCAAGGCTACTTCTTCGCTGATGATGCGCTGCTCATAGAGCAAAAATAAATGCTGATCGAACGTTTGCATGCCTTCGCTGGTACCTTTTTCAATCATCTCGCGTAAATGGCGTATCTTCCCTTGCTCGATATATTGCTTAATGATCCCGCGGTTGAGCATGATCTCAAGCGCCAGGCAGCGCTCACCGTTGAGCGTGCTCACCATGCGTTGCGATACGGTTGCCTGTAAATTGAGTGAGAGGTTGAGTAGCACTTGGTGATGGCGCTCTTCCGGGAAAAAATTCAACACGCGCTCGATGGTTTGGCTAGCATTATTCGCATGAATCGTGGCAATGCAGAGATGTCCGGTCTCGGCAAAATAAATCGCCTGCTCCATCACTTCGCGGTCACGCACTTCGCCAATGACCACCAAGTCAGGGCGTTGGCGCAGCGCATTTTTAAGCGCCAGCGCATAGGAATAGGTATCGAGCCCGACATCGCGCTGCGAGACAATGCATTGCTGGTGCTGATGCACAAATTCGATCGGGTCTTCGACCGTAATAATATGCCCGCTACCGTGCTGATTGCGGTGCCCCACCATGGCCGCGAGCGAGGTCGATTTGCCCGATCCGGTCTGGCCGGAAACCAAAATCAACCCGCGTTTGGCCATCGCCAGTTCGCCATAAATTGGTGGCAACCCAAGTGATTCGATGGTTGGGATTTGCTGCTGAATTCGCCGAATGACTACCCCGTCATGTCCCTGCTGACGAAAAATATTGGCACGAAATCGTGCATTCATCGTCACATTCAGGGCCAAATTCAACTCATTGGTCGAACGAAATTCATCCTGTTGGTCGGGCGTTAAAATTTCGTTGATCAATGCTTCGAGATGCACATCGGTAAGCGGTTCGTTGCCAATATCGATAATCGCGTCGCTCACCCGAAGCTTGGGTGGGCAGCCATAGGTCAGGTATAGATCAGAGGCTTGTTGCCTCACCATCTGCGTCAGTAATTCGTGGATCGGATATGCCATAAATCCCCTAGAATGCGCTGGAGGGCGTGGTGGCAGGGCGCTTGGCGACGGCCGCATTGATTGCCGCTGTTTCCTCTTCCGACTGCGCGCTGGTGACGAGCAGTTCGCGCAAGGATTCCGCCGAAATAACGCCGGTCTCGAATAGCTTGTTGAGTGAGTCGCGCATCAGCACCATGCCCATTTTGCTACCCATCTGGATCATCGAGGTGATTTGCGGCACCTTCGCTTCACGGATGAGGTTACGAATCGCCGGCGAGCCAAGCATAATTTCATGCGCGGCCACGCGCCCCTTGCCATCTGCCCGTTTGAGTAACGCTTGCGTTACCACTGCCTCAAGCGAGAGCGAGAGCATCGCCCGCACCATTTCCTTATCGTCGGACGGGAAGACATCGATAATCCGGTCGACGGTTTTTGCTGCCGAACTGGTATGCAGCGTGCCCAGCACCAAATGCCCGGTTTCCGCCGCGGTCATTGCCAATTGAATGGTTTCAAGATCGCGTAACTCGCCCACCAGAATCACGTCCGGATCTTCGCGCAGGGCGGATTTTAAGGCTTTGGCAAAGGATTTGGTCGAGCTACCGACTTCGCGCTGATTAATCAGCGAGCGCTTGGGCGTATGCACAAATTCGACCGGATCCTCAACAGTCAGGATATGTTTATTGAAGGTCTGATTGATGTAATCGACCATCGCCGCAAGCGTCGTCGATTTGCCCGAGCCAGTGGGGCCGGTGACCAAAATCAGGCCCTTATGCAAATGGCACAGGCGCTTCAACACTTCCGGCGCGCCCAGTGCATCGAGGGTCATGATTTTGGTGGGAATCGAGCGAAACACTGCGGCTGCGCCAAAAATCGTGTTAAACGTGTTGACCCGGAAACGTAAATCATTGCCAAACGATATCGAGAAATCGAGTTCGAGGTCGCGCTCATAGTCACTGCGCTGCTGTTCGGTCATCAGCGAGAACAGCATTTTTTTTACCTGCTCGGCATCAAGGGCGGGCATATCAAGCGGCAGCATATCGCCGTTCACCCGCATGATGGGCGGGTTTTTAGTCGAGATATGAAGATCCGACGCTTTATTTTTATGCGTCGCCATCAAGAGGTCAGTGATTTCCATCCGGTCTGTCTCGTTACGTTGAAAAAATAGCCAAAAAGTGAGAGGAATGCTGTAGCACGCACATGCTAGCCACCCAAAGGCGATTTAGAAAGAGCGGCCGTGGTAATGAAATTCAGGCGCTTTTGCAGTATTTCGAGCGATCCTGGGATTTTTTGCCCTTTGAGCGATGCATCGATCAATAAACGATATAAAGCCGAGGCATCAGCATAGTTGCCATTGGCATCCAGCATCACCGCGAGATTATATTTATAGGTAAGATTTTCCGGTGCCAGTTCGATGGCCCGCAGCATTTTTTCGCGCGCCTGATCAAAGAATCCAAGCTTGGAAAGCAGCAAACTCTGCTGCGCTGGAATGGGGCTGAAATCCGGATTGCGCTGCTCAAGACGCTCGAGTTCAGCCACTGCCTCTTGCGGTGACTCATCGCCGATCAAGGCCAGAAAATTATTCAAGGCTTCACGATGATTGGGATTGATTTTGAGCAGTTGCGCGTAAAAAGGCCGTGCCTTGTCGAGATCGCCCAAGCGATGATACGTCGCCGCGGCACCAAACAATGCATCCTCGTTCGTGGGTTCGGTCGATAGGATGTTGCGGTAGGTCTCGAGCGCCTGGGTGCTATCCCCCGCCATCAGCGCATTAAAGGCACGGTTAAGCTCGAAATTCGTATCGAGTCCGGGGCGCTGCACCTTGATGCTCAGGCCCACCGCATCGTAGCTGTCATAGGTTGGCTCTTTGCCCACCAGCGCCTGAATATCGGGGCTGAGCCGGTTAATTGCCAGTTTGCTCGCTTTGCCTTTGGCGGGCGTGGCCGAGTTCAAGCGCGAAGGAATACGACTTAAAATGGTTTTCGAAGCTTTGGAGAGGCCCTGCGTCGGCGCAGCGATTTGTGTTTGCGCAATGGCTCGCGATGGTACTCTTTGCGTAGCCATAACCGGAGTTGAGGTAGATGGCGTAGCCGGCGTTGTTGAAACATTTTCGAGCGGTTGGGTGATAATAAAACGTGGCGGCATAGCAATACGCGAGGCTTCAGCCGTCGTCGTTGCCGCAGGCGCTGCAGTGGATGCTAATGGCTTGACGGGTGGCTCTAGAAGCGGCGCTGCATCTGTAGCTACCGGTGTGATCTCGGTAGGTGCGCGCACGCTATTGGCAGCGGCATTCACCCGTTTTTCGCGGGCCGTTTGGGCATCGAGCTCTTGCTGAGCACGGGCCGCAATTTGCGGATCAACCGGCGGGAATTGGGGTGCAGTCAGCACCGGTGCGGCGGCAGCGGCATTGGCGGGTTGCACTGGAAATCCGACCGCTGGCGTGCTGGTTGCCAGCGGTGGCAAGGAAGAGCCTAGGGACGGATCATCGAGCAATTGGGTTGAGGGCAGGGGGCTAGTGCTTGGGCTGGTTACCACATCACCGACGGTGGGCGAAGCCAGTGCTAACGGTGCGTATAAAAGGCTAATAAAAACGGTGGAAACGCCCAGTCGCAGCCGCCCGCGCAGGGTAGTGAATAGGCTGTCATACGGGTCATGCATCGCGCGCGCGTCCACCGAGGTGAATAATCACTAGAAAGACAATATTTAGTGGTTATTGTAAACAGATTTACTATGGGTGGTGGATAACTCGGCCATGGATCGGTAGAGTGGTAGGATATTCGGGTGATGAACGCACCCGTAAGCGAGGAAAAGTGAATAGCTATCTCAAATGGTCGATGCTGCTACTCATGATGCCGGCGACGGTTGTGGCAACCGAGCAGGCACCGGCGGTGAAAGTCGTGCGTGAAGAGAAGCGCTTCATACCGCTCGATCGAGCATCGGCCACCCGCTCTTCGGCTGGGATTGCGCTTGCCGGTGAGGGGGGAGAAAAACAACAACCTTACGTGCTCACCTCCGACAAGGCACGCATGCGCGACGGCTTCATGCGTATCGATCGGGCACGCACGATACCGATTAGCTCAGTCTCAAGCCGCGCCAAAAGCCCATTATTGCTCGATATACCCGCAGCAACACCACCCGGCGCGAGCGCATCAGCACCGGCTGCACCTACTGATGAAGTCGCCACAAACGATGCATCACCTGAACCACTAAACCTCGATGATCTCGACCGTGAAAGTGACGAAATCGAAGGTAATACTGATCGGATCAATCCGGTATTGGCGCTTTTCGATACTGGTGGTGAGGCGCCGCTTGCCTCGTTTACCGATACGATGCGGGGCCGTTTGGGTAAAACTATCGCCGGGTTAACGCGGCATGCTTTATGGCCGATACCGCTCAATGCAAGGCAATATGTTTCCTCGCGCTATGGGGTGCGTAAGGATCCCTTCCATGGCCGCCCGACCTTTCACGGCGGCATCGATATTGCGGCCGATACCGGCACGCCGGTCGTAGCCACCGCGGATGCGAGCGTCACCGAAGTGAAGACTGACAGCCGTTATGGACAATATATCACCCTGCGCCATGCCGATGGTACCCTCACGCGCTATGGTCATTTAAGCAAACAAACCGTCGCGGTGGGTGAGCGCGTGCGTGCCGGGCAAACCATCGGCGCGGTGGGCAGTACCGGGCGTTCGACGGGGGCGCATCTCGATTACCGCGTGAGCAAGGATGGCGTCAAATACGATCCGCTATCGATCCTGAGTATTCCACGCCAGGTGGCGGATCGCAGCCCTGCTACAACGGCTACACTCGCGGGCATTACCCTCCCACAAAAGGAACCTGTTGCATTGACGCGCAGCCGCCATAATGGCGTGACCGTCGTGCGCGGGGATGGGCAGGTGACGCATCCAACCCCACGCCGTGCGATGGTGATCGAGGTGCAGTAATGCCCAATCATCGGTGGTGCGAGAGGGTGTTTATGCTTTCATTTACCGCAAACATTACCTAAGCATTGGCGCCATGAATCTCTATTCCTGCCTACGCCCTGCCTTATTTACGCTACCGCCCGAGCGCGCACATCGGCTAGCCATTCGTGCACTGCAATCTGGCTGTGGCCCAGCCTACACCGCTCAGCACGCGAGCCTTGCAACAAGGGTAGCAGGGCTTGATTTTATCAACCCGGTGGGAGTTGCCGCGGGGCTCGATAAAAATGCCGAATGTATGCACGGTATCCTGCGTGCTGGTGCAGGTTTCATCGAGGTTGGCACCATGACCCCCAAACCGCAGCCGGGTAATCCAACACCGCGGGTGTTTCGTCTGGTGGCTGAAAAAGCCATGATCAATCGTCTTGGTTTTAATAACGATGGAGTAGAGGCCGCAGTGTCGCGCCTGGCGCAGTTTCGTCAACGGCATGGGGTTGATTTAGGTATCGTTGGTGGCAATATCGGAAAAAACAAAGATAGTGCCGATGCGAACACCGATTACGTGACCGCCATGCGTGCGATTTATCCGCATGTTGACTATATCACCGCCAATATCTCGTCGCCCAACACGCCGGGCTTGCGTGCCTTACAGACGGCAGATGCCTTGCGCGATCTGATCGACGCCTTGCAGCAATGTCGCCGCGAGCTGATGGCTTCGGGTCTGCCACATCGCCCCATTTTCGTTAAAATCGCGCCCGATGGCGATGCCGCGCTCTACGAAGCGATTGCGCACACGGCACTTGCCACGTCGCTTGATGGGTTGATTATCAGCAATACGACCCTCGCGCGTGAGGCGGTGGCGTCAAGTATGCACGCCCATGAAGCGGGTGGCTTAAGCGGTGTGCCGCTGTTTCAGGCCTCAACAGCGCTGCTGGCCACGATGCATCGCCTCACCCAAGGAAAAATCCCATTGATCGGTGTCGGCGGGGTAAGCAGCGCGGCGGATGCCTATGCAAAAATCCGCGCCGGCGCATCGCTGATTCAGCTGTATACCGCGCTCGTTTATGAGGGATTTGGCTTGATTAAAACCATCAACGAAGGCGTGGCCGCACATCTTGCGCGCGATGGATTCGCCCGGGTTGCCGACGCGGTAGGGTGTGATGCCGACCGGTGATTACGGCGTAATATTCACCGCTGATTTTGGTGCATAGCGTAGCACCAGCCAACCCCACAGGCTTGCCAGCAACGAGCCGGTGATCACGCCCAGCGTTGCCTGTTCTTGCAAATGGTGGCTCTCAAATGCAAGAATACCAATGAACAAACTCATGGTGAAGCCAACCCCGGCGATGACCGAAACCCCATAAATATGCCGCCAGTTCGTGCCTTCGGGCAAGCGAGCAATACCCAATTTCACGAGCAGAAAACTTGTACCGAAAATGCCCATTTGCTTGCCGATAAAAAGCCCCATAGCGACACCCAGCACCAGTGGGTCGAATAATGATTCAAGCGTGATACCCGCAAGGCTGACCCCGGCGGCGGTAAAGGCAAAAATTGGCAAAACGACGAAGCTCACCCAGGGATGTAAAAAATGCATGCAGGCATTGAGGGGGGAGTGCGAGGAAGCTTCTTTACCGCGTAGCGGAATCGCCATGCCCACGATCACCCCGCCGATGGTGGTGTGAATGCCCCCGTGATAGAGGCAGAACCATAACGCGATCCCAATCAGTAGATACGGCCAAAGGCGCATCACCGCTTGCCGGTTGAGCAGATAAAGCATCACCATGCACGCCAGCGCCAGCATCAGCGGTGCTAAGGCGAGGGCGCCACTATAAAATACAGCGATGACTAAAATCGCACCAAGATCATCGAAAATTGCAATCGCGAGCAGAAAAATCCTGAGCGAAGGCGGCAGTTTTTTGGCAACCAGCATGAGCACGCACAGCGCAAAAGCAATATCCGTCGCGGACGGAATGGCCCAACCACGCGTATGCTCGGGCATGCCCTGATTGATCAGTAAAAACACCGCCGCCGGTGCGGCCATACCCCCAATAGCTGCCAATAATGGCAGCAGAATTTGTTTGCGGTCGGATAAAAATCCCTCCAGCATTTCGCGCTTAAGCTCCATACCCACCAGCATGAAGAACAGCACCATCAAAATATCTTTGACCCATTGCTTCAGCGGCTCGCTCGCGCTCATTTCGCCAAAGGCAAAGCCAATCGGCGTTTTGATAAAATCCTGATACCAGATAGCAGTCGCGCCATTGGCCAACATCATGGCGAGAATGGCCGCCGCAATCATCACGATTCCACCTGACGATTCCGCTTGAAAAAATTTCTCTAACCAGCGTTTCGATGAAGGCAAGGCCATTGGGGTTACTCCCGTTATTAGCATGGAGGAGAGGATGGGATTCGAACCCACGTTACGGTGTTACCCGTAAACCGGTTTAGCAAACCAGCGCCTTCAGCCACTCGGCCACCTCTCCACTCAACCCGAGAATATACAGGCGCATTGAAGCGCCGTTATCCCATCCATTATCGCTTGATCGTAGCAATAACAGGGTGATTCGTGAGCAAATATACTCAGCGGGAGCGATCATGTAGCAACTGTTGAGAGGAATCTCAATCGATTTTCTTGCACGGGTATGGATTAGACTGCGTTCTTAGCAAAATTTTGCTCCACAATCGCTCACCATCCAAGCGCGAGACGACCCTTGAGGTGTTTCGCGCAGATCTATTGAAAAAGATACTCAGGCATGCGAAAGGTCGTGGGATAGGTATGCAATCATGAGCAAAGCGAACGACATCGAAATCATTGCGCCGCGTGCGAACCCCTCGCTGATCGGGCATGACGCAGCCTATGCCGAGGTAACGCGCGAATTTGCGTTAAGCCGCACGCACCATGCCTACCTCATCACTGGCGCGAAGGGCATTGGCAAAGCGACTTTCGCCTACCATCTCGCGCGCCATATCCTCAACACAGGCACGCAAGCGCCACGCGCGATGGAAGAGGAGGCACCGAGCTTCTCGCTATTTGGCGATGAACCTGCGCCTGAAAAACCGGCGGCGAGCACCCATGCGCCGATGGATGAGCATCACCCGATTTTTAAGCGCGTAGCCGCCGGTTCGCACTCGGATTTGCTGACGCTTACCCCGGCCTTTGATGCCAAAAAGAACGTCGAAAAAAACCTGATCACGGTGGAAGAGGCGCGGCAAGTGCCTGGGTTCATGAGCCTGACCCCGGCGGAAGGCCTGTGGCGCGTGGTCATCATCGACGCGGTCGATCAACTGAACAATCAAGCCGCGAACGCACTCCTCAAAATCCTCGAAGAGCCACCGGCGCGGGCGATTTTGCTGCTCATTTGCCATCAGCCACTGGCTATATTACCCACCATTCGCTCGCGCTGCCGACAGCTGAAACTGAGCGCGCCGGATGAGGCGGCATTCCGTGAAATCCTCAGCCAGATTGCCCCCGCGATTGAAACCCACGACTACGCCGCGCTTTATGCGCTCGCCCATGGCTCGCCGGGCCAGGCGATCACGCTCTATGCGGCGGACGGGTTGAAATGGTATGAAGGCTGGCTGAACGCGATGATGCCAAACACCACCCACGAAACGCGCCAGAAATTTGCCGATAGTGCGGCGGCGGTCAAAGCGCCCGCCGTCTGGGCCGCCATCACCCATAGCTGGCGCCTCGCCATGGCGCGCATCTGCCTTCACCCACACTCAACCGAAGCAGCGCCCATCTTCCGCCGCGAAGGCGAGATGATCGCCGCAATTGCCGAGAGCATATTACCCGATCAGCGCCATGCCTGGCTCGCCGCGGGCAACCAACTCATCACCCAAACCGAGACGTTCCACCTCGATAAACGCCAGAGCATTCGCCTGCTGATGAGCCCTGAGCAGCTTGATATGCTAGCGGCGTAAGAAAGTGCCTGGTGCCTGGTTGTTAGTGCCTGGAATATTTGGTTGAAATACCAAGCACCAGGCACTAGGCACTAAGCACCATGTCCAATACATACTACATCACCACCCCCATTTACTACGTCAACGACAAGCCGCATCTGGGCCATGCCTATACGTCCGTCGCGTGCGACGCGATTGCGCGCTACATGCGGCTCGATGGGCTTGACGTAAAATTCCTCACCGGCACCGATGAACACGGCCAGAAGGTCGAGAAAGCAGCCGCTACGGCGGGTGTGCCACCACTTGCCTTTGTGGATGAGGTGAGCGAGCATTTCCGCGAAATGACGCGCACGCTCAACCTCAGTAACGATGATTTTATCCGCACCACGCAGCCGCGCCATATCGCCGCAGCGCAGGAAATCTGGAAAAAGCTCGAAGCCAGCGGCGATATTTACCTCGCCAATTACGGCGGCTGGTATGCCACGCGCGACGAAGCGTTTTATGCCGAGTCTGAATTAGTCGACGGCAAAGCGCCAACGGGGGCGGATGTGGAGTGGGTGGAAGAGCCGAGCTATTTCTTCAAGCTCTCGAAATACCAGCAGCCACTCCTCGATTTTTACGATTCCAACCCGGATTTTATTCTCCCCACCGCCCGCCGTAACGAGGTGCTGAGCTTCGTGCGTGGCGGCTTGAACGACCTCTCCATTTCGCGCACCACCTTTAAGTGGGGCATTCCGGTGCCTGGGGATGAAGCCCACATCATGTATGTGTGGCTCGATGCGCTGACGAATTACTGGACGGCAGCGGACGGTAAATGGCCCGCCGATCTGCACATGGTCGGCAAGGATATTCTGCGCTTTCACGCCGTCTATTGGCCCGCATTCCTGATGAGTGCGAAGCTGGAACTGCCGAAACGCGTTTTTGCCCATGGCTGGTGGACGATCGAAGGCGAGAAAATGAGCAAATCGCTCGGCAATGTGGTTTCGCCCGCGCATTTGGTGGAGCGCTACGGTCTGGATCAAACCCGCTATTTCCTGCTGCGTGAAGTGCCGTTCGGTAGCGATGGCAATTTCAGCCGCCAGAGCATGTTCGAGCGGATTAATGCCGATCTCGCCAATAACATTGGCAACCTCGCGCAGCGCACGCTGAGCATGATCGCCAAAAACTGCGACGGGCAGGTGCCGACGGTCGATGCCGCAAATATTCAGCCACAGGATGCAGCGCTGATGGAGTTGGTGCGGGTGACGAGCGATGCGACCCACAGCAGCGCCCGCGAACAAATGCAGCGCTGCAAATTCGCCGAAGTCATCGGCGCGATTTTGCACATGAGCAGCAGCGCCAATGAATATATCGACCGTGAAGCACCGTGGACGTTGAAAAAGACGGATCTCGCGCGCATGAATTCGGTGCTGTATTACCTTGCGGAATCCATCCGCTGCATCGCTATCATGCTGCAACCCTTCACGCCGGATGCGGCCAAAAAACTGCTCGACCAGCTCGCCGTGCCTGAGGGTGAACGTTTGTTTTTGTACCTCACACCCGAGTTTGCACTCAAGCCCGGCACGGCGCTACCCAAGCCCGAAGGCGTCTTCCCGCGGTTGATGGTGGAGTAGGTGTGATTGGTTACGGAACCGGTCTACCAATACTAAGCGCACCAGCGTTATAGTTGACGGCCAAGCCATGCGCGATATCCGCCGTTGGATTTGCCGCAGCAGCACCTGCCTTTTGCAAGGTTTCTTGAATAAAGTCAGGAAATACAAAAGACACAGGTTTCTTGCCCAACAATTTCCGCATGTCCTTGTTGGGATTGGTGTTTCTGCCATCAACTGGGTCAAAGATACGTTCGACGTGATTACGCATCACCGCCACTGCCAACCCATAATCGATCGATTTGGTGCCAATCACTTCGTCTTTTTTAGGTTCCGCATCATCAAGTGCAACGGATTTTTTGGTCATGACTTCCGCCGAACGTGTTCCATCCGGCTTTAATTCGATACGGAAGTAGTCATAAGTCTGCCCCGCAGAGGACGGCTTGGTAAAAAACTCAACCGTTCCAGCCTTACCATCCGGCCGCATGGTTGCCTTATATTCCAATTCCCCTTTTACCCCGTGATTAGCCGTAAGCTCATTGACGTAAGATTCTCTAATAAACTTCTGGGGCTGTTCTGTCTGCCGAGATACTATATACTCTTTATATGTGATATAAGGCGTTCCCTCTTTAAATTTCGTATAATCCTCAATAACTCTAATAGCCTTCTGGTCATAGGAAGCAGCATTTTCAGTACGATTTTTCGCTTCCTCATCCCGAGGGCAGGTATCATCGACAGTTCTGGAATTAGATTCCGGACCAAAATAACCTTTGAGCCCCCTTGCAATTGGCAATGAAGGATATCCTTTTGACTTGCGTTTTAAGGAACACTGAGCCGCTGGAGGCAGAGTAAACTCGCTTGGCTCATCTGACGACCACGGTTCTTTTGACATAATGGCTCCCTTGGATAATATTGGTGTATAATAACGCCACGTATGGGCGGTCTTACTATTTCTTATAGCAGTTTTTGCAGGCATAGATTATGAAGAATTGATGACATTTATGCTCATCGATTCGCACTGCCATTTGAACTACCCACAGCTGGCCGATACAGCTTCGGTGGTGGCGCGCGCGAAGGCGGCGGGGATAGGGCTGATGCAGACCATTTCCACCAAGCGGTCGGACTTTGCGGCGGTGAAAAAGCTCGCTGAAACTTACCCCGAGATTTACTGCTCCATCGGCATTCACCCGCATGAAGCCGAACCTCATGAGGATATCAGCGAAGCCGAATTGCTGAGCGAGGCCGACCACCCGCGCGTGATTGGTATTGGCGAGACGGGGCTCGATTATTACTACGAGCACAGCCCGCGTGCGGCACAGCAGACGCTGTTTCGCCGCCATATCTCTGTCGCGCGGCAGTTGGATTTGCCCGTCATCGTTCATAGCCGCGATGCGGATGAAGATACGGTGGCTATTCTTACACAAGAACATGAAGAGAACGGGCCATTCCGTATATTAATTCATTGCTTTAGCTCTTCGAAATATCTATCTGATAATACAGTAAAACTTGGTGGATATATTTCAGCCTCCGGCATTATCACCTTCAAAAAATCTCAGACACTTCGGGATAGCTTTAAGAGCATTCCATTAGATCGATTATTGGTCGAGACGGATGCGCCGTATCTGGCGCCGGAGCCATATCGCGGTAAACCCTGTGAGCCCGCATATACAGCATTTACAGCTCAAAAACTGGCCGAAATCAAGAATGTCAGTGTGGAAGAGGTGGCGCGCGCGACCAGTGATAACTTTTTTCGCTTATTTTCCAAAGCAGTGCGACCTTAATGCGCTTCGAGATGCCCATTGGAAGTGATGGTTTATGCCCAATCGCGCACCAGTAGGTTGTGATTAACCCAGTTGAATAACCGAATAAGCCATTGATGTTTCATAAGTTCATCTTGTGGATGACCTTTAACTGGAATTATTTCCCATAATACATATTATAAAACTTTTGGCTTGGGTGGGGCGCAATAAGAAAGCCAGTATAAAGCCAGTATATAGTGATGATAATTATGAATGCTCTGGGCCTACGGGTTCTGACTCTGCTGCGCAACTACCCCTTCCAGGGTATTTTTGAACGATTTTTATTCAAAAACGGATGGAAATCATGACAAAATCATAGAAAAAAGCGGCCTTTTTTGGCTGAAAAATGGTCAAATCGTAACAAAAAATGTGGCATTTCATCTCAATTTACCTGAAGTCTGGCGACTACCGGCCTTTCGATAATGGATTACCGCCCCGGCATGCGACTAATACGACTGGCGAATGCTCGCCGCCCCGGCCAGGCTCATCAATGGTGCCATGAACAGACTAAAGCCAATCAAAAATAGCAGATTTTCATACGGTAAATCATGGGTATTGCGGCAAAAGCTCGCCCCAAAAATGATCACCGGGATGGATAAGGGCAACTGCAAGAGACTGATCATGGCTGAAGCTTTGGGCAATGCACTCATCAGGGCCGCACTTAAGGTGGCGATGATGCTCAACGCGATAGTCCCCAGCGTAATGGCAAGACCTAACCCTGCTAAATCACTGACATTCATATTATATAACAGCGCGATAACAGGAAGTGCTGCGAGCAGCGGCATCAAGAGAAATAGAAGAAATGCCAGCCATTTAGCGATGATCATGGCCTCAAGCGTGATCGGCAGCAACGGATAATACTCCAAGCGCCCCGTTTCGCGGTCGCGGGCGAAAAGCGAGGCTGAGCCAAGAGCGACCGCGCTTGCGAGCGCCACCCACAGGCTCAATACCCCAAGCTCCCGAGTTGCCGCCTGCTCGATGGAGGTTGTAAACGGCGCAAGAATCATGATGGATATAATATATCCATATAAATAAATGGCTTCATGAATATTCTTAAAGTAATATTTTACTTCATGCTGCAAAATGGCCATCATTGGTTTTTATGCCTTATGATTATCATTTATAGTATTGATATTAATCATTCTAATCAACTCTCCATGCATTTTCATATGGCTGGCGACGACCACCACCCCGCCCTGCGCGCGGCGCGTTTCGATCAGCGATTGTAATAGCGCCATGCCCGCATGGTCGAGATTGGCGGTGGGTTCGTCGAGCAACCAAAGGCTGCTTGGCATGGTGATAAGGCGCGTGAGGGCGACGCGCTGCTGCCACCCAGCGGAAAGTTCGCCAACCGGGATCGCTGCCGCATCCTCGAGTTCAAAATAGCGCATGGCGGCGAGGATCAGTTCGGGATGCTTGCTGGCACGTGCCCAGAAAGTCACATTATCCAGCACGCTTAAGCTGGGGGTGAGTCCGCGCTGATGGCCCATATAAAGCGGTTGCGCCGCCACCCCCTCGCCGTTAATCAAGCGAATTTTGCCGCTTATCAGGGGCAGTAACCCGGCGACGGTCTTGAGCAAGGTCGATTTTCCCGAGCCGTTACTGCCATGGATGACGAGCATCTCGCCCGCATGGATTACGGTGGTGATGGGCGCGGTCAAGGCCATGCCGTCGCGCCCCACCACCAACGCATCGAGATGCAAACTGTTACTTTTCATCCCTGCCCATGAATAAAATAGCGTGAAAATGCAATCATAACGAGAATTTGCATTGCGTAAGCACTGGTCGGCTGAATAATCCATTTAGGCTGTCGCTACAACCACGTTCATATTAACGGAGATACTCATGGGCCTCAACACCCTTCAAAGCAAGACCTCGCTGACCGCTGCCGGCAAAACGTACACCGCCTATTCCATTCCCGCCGCTGCAAAAACCCTCGGTGTTGATTTTGCCCGTCTGCCCTTCTCGCTCAAAGTGCTGGTGGAAAACCTGCTGCGTAACGAGGACGGCCAAACCGTAACGAAGGATGATATCGCCGCCTTTGGCACCTGGCTTAAAAATAAAAAAGAGCCGCGCGACATTGCCTACCGCCCTGCCCGCGTGTTGATGCAGGATTTCACCGGCGTACCGGCAGTGGTCGATCTGGCGGCCATGCGCGATGCGGTGGCCACCATGGGCGGCAATGCGGAGCGCATTAACCCCCTCACCCCGGTCGATCTCGTCATCGACCACTCGGTGATGGTCGACCATGCGGGTACGGCAACGTCCTTCAAAGAAAACGTCGCACTCGAGATGCAACGCAACATGGAGCGTTATGAGTTCCTGCGCTGGGGCCAAAAAGCCTTCAACAATTTCCGCGTCGTACCACCAGGGACGGGGATTTGCCATCAGGTGAACCTTGAATATCTCGCCAAAGTAGTGTGGACGAAACAGGAAGGTAACGAGACGGTGGCCTACCCGGATACGTGTGTGGGAACGGATTCGCACACCACAATGATCAACGGCCTAGGCGTGCTCGGCTGGGGTGTGGGCGGGATTGAGGCCGAAGCCGCGATGCTGGGCCAGCCGGTTTCCATGCTCATCCCCGAAGTGGTGGGCTTCAAGCTGACCGGTAAATTGCGCGAGGGTATGACCGCGACCGATTTAGTACTGACGGTGACGAACATGCTGCGCGCCAAAGGGGTTGTCGGTAAATTCGTGGAATTTTATGGTGAAGGCTTGAACCATTTGCCACTCGCCGACCGGGCGACGATTGCCAACATGGCGCCGGAATATGGCGCGACCTGCGGCATCTTCCCGATCGATGCGGAGACGATTAACTTCCTCAATGTCTCGGGCCGTGACGAAGCGACGATTGCGCTGGTCGAGGCCTACGCCAAAATGCAAGGCATGTGGCGTGACGAAAGCTACGCCGACCCGATTTTTACGGATACGCTTGAACTCGATATGGGCAAGGTCGAGCCCTCGCTTGCTGGGCCAAAACGCCCGCAGGATTTGGTGGCGTTGAGCAAGGCAACTTCGGGCTTTGCGGCAGAGCTGCCGAAGCTGAACGCGGGCACCCTGCCCGCTGGCACCGAAGTAGCGGTGTCGGGTGCGGATTATACATTGCAGCATGGCAATGTGGTGCTGGCCGCCATCACCAGCTGCACCAATACATCCAACCCGTATGTGATGATGGGCGCTGGCCTGGTTGCCAAAAAAGCGGCAGCACTTGGGCTTAAGGCCAAGCCATGGGTCAAAACCTCCCTCGCCCCGGGTAGCAAAGTGGTGACGGAATATCTGCACAAAGCGGGGCTGGATAAGGCGCTTGATGCGCTCGGCTTCAACCTCGTGGGCTATCGCTGCACCACCTGCATTGGTAACTCGGGCCCGCTTGCCGAGCCAATCGAAGCCGCGATTAAGGATAATAATCTGGTGGTCGCCTCGGTGCTTTCGGGCAACCGCAACTTTGAGGGCCGGGTGCACCCGTTCATTCGCGCGAACTACCTCGCCAGCCCACCGCTGGTAGTGGCTTACGCCATTGCGGGCAGCATGAATATTGATATTACCAAGGATGCGATTGGCAAAACACCCGATGGCAAAGAAGTGTTCTTGAAGGATATTTGGCCAACGACCAAAGAGGTGGCGGATGCAGTGCATTCGGTCGTCACCCGCGAAATGTTCCTCGCCAAATACGCCGATGTGTTCGCCGGCGAGAAGGAGTGGCAAGCCATCAACGTCGCGGAAGGAAAAACCTACGGCTGGAGCAATGCCTCGACCTATGTGCAGAACCCGCCCTATTTTGAAGGCATGAAGCCAACCGTGGCCGAAGGGACGTTGAAGGATGTGAAAAAAGCACGGGTGCTGGCGCTGCTGGGTGATTCGATTACGACCGACCATATTTCACCGGCCGGTAACATCAGCAAAACCAGCCCGGCGGCGAAATACCTCACCGAGCATAAGGTGGTGCCGGCGGATTTCAACTCCTACGGCGCGCGGCGCGGCAGCCACGATGTGATGATGCGCGGCACCTTCGCCAACACCCGCATTAAAAACGAGATGCTGGGCGGTAAGGAAGGCGGCTTCACGCTGTATAAGGGTGAGGAAATGGCGATTTACGATGCGGCCATGAAATACAAGGCCGATGGTACACCGCTGGTGATTTTTGCGGGGAAAGAATACGGCACCGGCTCGAGCCGCGACTGGGCGGCAAAGGGTACGTTCCTGCTGGGGGTCAAGGCCGTGATTGCCGAAAGCTTCGAGCGCATTCACCGCAGTAATTTGGTGGGGATGGGGATTTTGCCATTGATGTTCACGAACAGTGAAACGCGGCAAAGCCTTGGCCTGAAGGGCGATGAGCAGGTGGATATTGACGGCGTTTCAAGCGGCCTTGCCCCGCGTAAGGAGCTTTCAGCCACCATCACCCGCGCCGATGGGTCGGTGGTTAAAACCAATTTCCTATGCCGCATCGACACGGCAGATGAGCTTGAATATTACCGTCACGGTGGTATCTTGCAATACGTGATGCGCCAGATTATGGCGGATGGAAATGCGAAAGCGGCCTGATAAACTGGACTCTAACCACTGAGGTTTTATGACTGATACTGACAAATACGCACCGGATAATCTCAGCCGGGTGATTATGCTGCTGTATGGTAAAATGGACCATGGCGGGCCGTTTTGGTGCTATGTAGCGGTAAAACCCTCGCAGTTTGAGGCCTTTAAGGCCGCCGAAGCCGCTGGCAGCATCGACCTCTATAATTTCGA
The DNA here is from genome assembly GCA_964652475.1 of uncultured Azospirillum sp. Taxonomy (GTDB): domain Bacteria; phylum Pseudomonadota; class Alphaproteobacteria; order Rickettsiales; family UBA3002; genus QFOX01. Next base: position 10,142 of record CAZZCK010000005.1, on the reverse strand, counting down.
GCCGTACGGCGAGGTCATCGTAAGTGCAGAAGGCGAGACCCCGCCCGAGGATGTGACCTTAAAAGTCGCGGAAATGTATGGGGCGGATGCGAGCACCTTCTTCCAACCGATCGACCCGATGGCTGAAATCGACAAAAAAATCGCCGCGATTAAAGCGAAGGATGGGGCGTAGTCACCCCGCCCACTCATCATAGCGGCTGATGCCGTCGTAATCATTGCCATAGCGTTCGTCGTTGCTGCTTGGCACCGGGCGGGCCAAGAATGGTGTCGTGGGGTCAAGCATCTGGAGCAACGCGGTTTTCAGCTTTTCCTCGAGCACGTCGATCCGCTCATGGATCGCGGTGCTGCGGATCATCCCCTCCTCGCCTAGCTTAGGCAGTTGCCAATACTCGATAGCGCTGACGGGTGCTGCAGCGTTGACCAGAGGGGATGCGATGTCACCCGTTACCGTGCTATTGTGCGCATTCAGAAGGATGGCATACACCATCAGCTGCAGCGCCCTGCCCTCGAGGATTTCGTTTTCACTCGGGATTTTACCGGTTTTATGGTCGATCACCACCCGGCCCCGACTTGCCGATTCCTCGATACGGTCGATGGTGCCATGCAGCGTGATGGTTTCACCGCCCGGTAGCGTCAGTGTCGCCTCGACCAGCTGTTCGGCGGCCACGCTCAGCGGCTCGGCGCGGCGGCGTTCATTCTCAAGCCCATTGATATAACGTAAGCCCCCCATCAGCCGCGTGCGCCAGAACAGATCAATCGCGCTACGGTCTTCAACATGGCGCAAGGCCTCAGCGGCAATAGCTTCAAGGGTTGCGTCATCGGCCGGGCGCTCATGCGCGTTCCAATAATGCGTCAACGCCTCGATCGCGCGGTGAGTCAGGCTGCCAAAATCGCTGGCTTCGGGCTCGGCGTTGATGGCCCTTAATGGCTTTAAACCGAGCACATAACGCGCATAGATGCTGAACGGATCGGTGAATAAGCGGTCGATCTGGCTTGCCGGTAAGCGGCGCGGGCGAAGATCGGCAGGTGGGCGCGGCGCGATGGGTGGCTCGGGCGCGAGCGTATCGCATGCATATTGCCGGTTCGCCCAATCGAGTAGGGATGGCGCGGCGATGGCCGCTTCGTCAACCCCATGGCTGGCCAGTAGCGTCACCAGCCGCTCGAGGAAGCGCGAGCGGGTGGTTGGGCCACTGCTATCGCGCCTGGCATAGGTGCAAAATACCTCCGGCGCGCTGCCGAGTAGCAGCAGATCATGCGCCATCAGGCTGATATGCTCGGCATGGCTGGGGAGACCAATCGCCTGTTGCGCCGCCTGATTGAGCCACGGATTTGCTGGCGCATGGCCCGGCCAGTGATGATCATCCATCCGCGCGAGAATCACCCGATCGAGCGGTGCGAGGCGCGCCTCAACCGGGGTCAGCATGCGTAGGCGCGGATGGGTGCGAAGACCACTCATGCGCGTGGGTGCCGCAAAATGCTCGAGCAATAATGCCGTGAACTCCTCGATGGCGAGCGGCCCCAGCCCATCCGCCGCTTCCATCTGGGCAATTGTTTCGGTAATGGCTGCGCTGGTGGTGCGATCGCCAGAATCCCAACGATGAAGTAATCCCTGAAGCTGCTCGATCCACGCGCTTGCCAAATATTCGCGACGTTGCAAGGAAAGTAGCTGCTTGAGCCATGCGACGAGCTGAGCATATTGCGCGTGCGCAGTGAGCGATGGATCATGCCCGGGCAATTGGCCAGGACGACGGCGGCTAACCCCGTGCCAGCCCGGCTCGAGCGCTTGCAGCAGGCCAGCATCAAGGCCAAGCTCGGAATGATTGAGCAAATGGCGCACGGCGAGATTATCCGAAGGGGTGGCGATCACGCGCACCAAGGCTAGCCAGAGACTACCAACGAGAGTGGTGGCCAGACTGCCCGCATTTAAGCGATCGGCAATCACGCCATAACGCTTGAGATGGGCGCTGACCTGGGCCATGAAGCCCTCATCCGGGGTGATGAGCGCGACCGTACGTGCCGGATGTTCGAGCCCTTCGCGGATGATGAGGCTGACCAGGCGGGCCTCCTCCTCGGGATGAATGCAGGGAATCAGCCGTAGATGCTGATAATCCGGCAATGCTTGGCTGCGCCACTGCGCCATACGATGCGGTGACGCCAATGACTCACGCCAAAGGCTTGCCCGGGGATGTGGCTCGGCCAGCGGCACCACCGCATCCGGCGTTAGCGACTGATGTTGCAACCATTGCGCCGGATAATAAAGCGGGTGCCCTGGCGCAATGGCCTGCCATTCATCCGCATCGATGCTTCCATCAAACCCGGTGAGAATGACATGACCGCGTGGCATGGCAGCAATCACCGTGAGCAACTGCGCGGTTGCAGGCTGGCTAGCGGTTGAGCCCAGCGCATAGACCGCATGCGCGGGTGGGTGATCGCGCCAATGATTCGCCAACCCATGGATGAGCAGCCGCTCATGCGCGGCCTGCGTTATTTTGCCGGTTTCTTTCTCGATCGTGGGCCAATGTTCGCTCAGGATCGCCAGAAACTCGAGGCCATCCTGCCAATGCTTGGCGTGATCGCCATACATGAGGCCGCGGATACGCGCCGGGTTGAGGTCGGCCCCATAACGGATGGCATCCTCTTGCAAGGTGAGTAAGCTATCGGCCAGGCTCAGTGCATAGTGCGCGGTGCATTGCCCCATGCGCGCGCGCTCGAATACTGCCGCGTAACGTGCCAGCAGATAGCGGTGCTCCATACGGCCCATGGCGGGCGGAATGACGGCAAGCCAGTGGCGGTGCCGGGCGGGCAGAAGGCTGGGCAACGCCAGTGCGAGATCGCCCAGGGCAATCATGCGCGGCAACAGGCTCGCGCGGCCATTCAGTGCGGTGGCAAAGGCATCGCGCAGCGTTGCGATACTGCGCCGGGTGGGCAGCAGCATGATGGTATGGGCGAGATCCTCGCTCGTATGCGACGCAAGCACGTGCTCGGCCGCCACGCGCGCCATATCGTATCCGGGGGGAATGCTGAACAGCTGCGCCATGACTGATGTAGGCTAGCAGCGTAACCGGGCAATGCAACTCTCAAAGCGGCACGTCGCTTATGAACGCAGATTCAGCAAGGCGTCGCGCAGCTCTTCTTCGAGCCGGGCGCGGATCTCGATACGGTGATCGGGGCGCAGCTTATAACGCATCGCCAGCTGGCGGTAATCGGCATCGCTCAGCGGCAGTTCCACCATCACCTCGTCACTCAACGCACTGGTGAGGCCCACCATCTCGCGCAGCACATCGCGGATGCGCACCTGGCGCGTGATGGCCGCGGCGATCAGCGATTGTGCCGCCTGAAGCCCAAGGCGCACCCGCTCTGGCTCTGGCGCAATCACTTGGTCAAGCGCGAGATAATCCTCCGGCTCGCGCCGCAGTAGAAATGACGGCAAGGCCCGCTCTGGCTCGCTGTCATCAGCAACCAGCGGCGGTGATGCGGTGCGCACGGGGCGCGCGACATGCAGCATTTCATTGCTGGGTTCCAACCGCCGAAAATCCATCCGCTGCTTGGGTGCGGCGCTCATGAGCGAGGGCTCGGGCTGGGGGGGTGGCACATCATCGTTGGCGGCGACAATGGCCGGGCTTGCCGTCGTGATGGGCGGCGCGATTTCCTCGGCAGCGACGATGCGCTCGATATCTTCCATTGGCCGATAGATCGTGACAAAAAACAGCGGGTCATCAGGGATCACTGGGCATTCAATTTCAAGGGCGCGATCACCCGCTTCATTGACCAGCAAGCTATAATGAATCTCCTGCGCGTGGCGCGCGGAATCAAGCTTCACGCTGCCCATCAGCCAATCAACCGTTTTGCTGTAGCGCTCACCCACCCACTCACCTTCACGGGCGAAATCGGCCTTGCAGCGGATCGATTTGGCGCTTGATGGTTCGGTAAAAAAGCTTAGCGCATCGCGGCCGAACCATTCGTCTTGCTCGGTGGCATTGAGTGGCCGGGCGATGCTGAGATAATGGCCCTGTGCATCACTCGCGACGGTGAGGTAGATGCGCCGCTTTGAGGCAAAGGTAAGTTCAAAACTGCGGATGTGATCGTCGGCAAACCGGTAATCACGGGTGGCGGTGATGCGCGCGATTTTTCCGCCCACCATGCTAAGTGGGCAATCCTCGCGGAAATGGACCTGATTGCCCACGAGCAAATCCGCCATATTCACCCCCGCTTTGCGCAACGGCACGGGTACGGGCGCCCTCGGAGTTACCGTGGGTGATTTGCCGGATGATTTCGATTTACTTAGCCACATCGCAACGCTGCCTATGATGGGTCACTCACGAAAAACAAGAATCGTTACTATTCATTCATTCTTCTATATGCAAGTGACAAACCATGCCAAGGGATTCAAAGGATCGGGCTTATTCGCGTCATTTTTTTAGTAAGCGGCCCTGTTCGCGCTTCCAGTCGCGCGATTTAATTACCTCGCGTTTCTCGTATTGTTTCTTACCGCGCGCGACGGCGATCGCCACTTTCGCAAAGCCGCGTGTATTAAAATAAAGTTCGAGCGGAATAAGCGTGGTACCGCGCACTTTCAATTCACCAATCAGTTTTTTGATTTGCCGGGCGTTGAGTAGCAGCTTGCGGCCGCGGTTTGGCTCGTGGTTATTACGATTGCCATGGCTATATTCTGGAATATGGGCATTCCACAGCCAAATCTCACCCCCCTTGTGGCTGGCATAGCTATCAGCAATATTGGCGCGCCCCAGGCGCAGCGACTTGACCTCAGTACCGACCAGCATGAGGCCCGCCTCGAACACTTCCTCGATGGCGTATTCGAACCGCGCACGGCGATTAACGGCGACTGATTTTTTCTCGGCCATGGCTAAAGTAGTTTCAGATCAGCCAAGGCGGCGCGAACCGTGGCCTGCGTCTGCTCGGTCGGCGGCACCAACGGTAAGCGCATCGACCCATCGGATTTGCCAATCAGGCTGGAGGCAAATTTCACTGGCATCGGATTGGTCTCGACAAACATGCTGCTAATCAGCGGCACCAGGGTTGCGTGTAACGCGCGCGCGGCTTCGTGCTTGCCGGCAAGGCTTAAATTCTGCACCTCGGCCGAGAGTTTTGGCGCAATATTGCTTGCAACTGAAATCACCCCGCGCCCACCCATGGCGTTGAAGCCCACGGCCGTCATATCCTCACCCGAGAACTGCACCAGCCGATCCCCCACCAAATGGCGCAGCGTAGCCACGCGCGCGAGATCGCCGGTTGCATCCTTCACCCCGGCGATATTTTTAATTTCCGCCAGGCGCGCCAGCGTCGCATCGGTCAGATTCACCACCGAACGCCCGGGAATATTATAGATAAAAATGGGCAACGCGGTTGCATTCGCTACCGCTTTGAAATGCTGATACAGCCCTTCCTGCGTCGGCTTGTTGTAATAGGGTGCCACCACCAGCGCCGCATCCGCACCGACTTTTTCGGCATGCTGGGTGTAGGCGATCGCCTCGGCGGTCGAGTTACTCCCCGTCCCCGCCATAATTTTAACGCGGCCCTTTGCAACGCCAACCGCGCGGGCAATCACCTGCCCATGTTCCGTGGGGGTGAGTGTCGGTGATTCACCGGTCGTCCCACACGGAACGAGACCGTGGATGCCTTCGCCGATCTGCCATTCGACCAGCCGCTCGAACGCTGACACATCGACGCCATCACCGCTAAAAGGGGTGATGAGTGCGGTGTAGCAGCCAAAAAACTGAGCGTGATCCTGTGTCATAGATGCTGAGTAATGCGATTTAGGGCGAACGTCAATCACAGCGCTTGCTTTTTTCTAAACAAGCAGGGATAAGAACGGCCTGTCGGGGAGTAGCGCAGTCTGGTAGCGCATCTGGTTTGGGACCAGAGGGTCGCAGGTTCAAATCCTGTCTCCCCGACCACCCTTCGCCCTGCGGGCTTCGGGTGGCTTACGCCTCGGAGCGTAAGCGCAGGAGGGCTGCAGGAAATTGTGTTCTATGTCTATCTGCTCAGAAGCATCAATTTTCCTGACCAAATCTACATTGGATTCACCGAAGATTTGAAGTCACGTTTGCGTGCACATAATGCCGGTGAATCCAAACACACCGCTAAGTATGCTCCTTGGGAACTGGAATGCTATTTCGCCTTTAAAGATAAAAGGAAAGCTCAGGAATTTGAGCGTTATCTAAAAACAGGTTCTGGAAAAGTCTTCGCATCTAAACGCTTTTGGTAACCTCGTCACCCGCGTCAATAACGTGGGATGCTAAGCCTCACACGAGGCATTGAATCGCTATTTCTTTTTATTCGGATTGGTTTCCGATACTGGTGCGGTAAAGGGCGCAAACATCGCGAAAGCTTTGGTGAACATTTCCATATTCTGCTTCCCAATTTCCTCGAGCTGGCTTGCAACCTGGCCGAAGCTGCCCATGGGCCCCATGCCGAGCGTTTCGCGCATTTTTTCTTGCTGGCTGGCGAAGGTTTTCATCGTGCTTTCAAGATAATGCGGAATCACATCCTTCAGCGAATTGTCATAAAAGCCAATGATCGAGCGCAAGAAATTGGTGGGCAGCAAATGCTCGCCCTTGGCTTCTTGCTCGAAAATGATTTGGCTGAGGATGGTGCGGGTCAGATCCTCGCCGGATTTAGCATCATAAACAATGAATTCGGCACCGTCTTTCACCATGACGCATAAATCTTCGAGTGTCACATAGCTTGAGGTATCCGTGTTATAGAGCCGGCGGTTGGCGTATTTTTTGATAACGATTGGCTCGCTCGTCGCATTTTTTTTACTCATGGTTCCCTCAATCATTTTCAAATAAATAGGTTACGCTTTCTTTTTGCGTTGGCTTGACCTAGCATTAATTCGTCGCCTTTGGCAAGGATTAGGAGCGTTCGTGGCAGAGCATACGGATAATCAGCAGCGCGCTGCTGAGTTTTTGCGCCAGTGGCAGGAGCAAATGACCCGGCAAATGACCAACCCCGACGCCATCCGCGCCATGCTCGACGCTATGCAACATTTTGGAAAGCCTGCCCATGATGCGCATCCCCGACGCCCTGCCCATGCACCTGATGCTCGCGATGATGCAATCGGGGATCTTGCCGAACGCCTCGATGCCGTGGAGCGCGAGCTTCGCCGCCTTCATGCCCGATTGGATGCGACCGAAAAGCCCGCTCGAACAGGCAAGCGAGCAGTTGCAAAACCTGTGGCAAAGCGCAAGCGAGCCATGGGCAAAACTCAGCGAGCAAATGCTAAGCGCCTTCAGTCAAAGCCAGCCACAAAGCGCGGCAAGCACACGTAATGAGTCGTCATCCCGGCTTTATGCCGGGATCTCCCGCAACGCACTCCATGGCAATAAAGACGAGAAAGAAACGAAGTTGTGGTGGGAGATCCCGGGACAAGCCCGGGATGACAGCCTCAATTTTACTGACTTCATCAGCGACTTCTTCAACCCCGAATTTCTAAGTAGCCTTAGCAGCGAGGCCTATAACCGCAGCACGGGTTTTTTGCAGGGCATGCAGGCCTATTTGGCGAGCGACTACGAACGCCCCGAAACAAACTATGACGTGATTTGGAGCCGCGGCAGTGCGCAGCTATTTGATTGTGCGCCCGAGGCGACGGATGCGGTGGCCGTACTATGCGTGCCCTCACTCATCAATCAATCGACCGTGCTCGATTTATACCCCGAGGTGAGCTTTGTCGATTTCTTGAAGTCTCGTGGATTTCGCCCCCTGATTCTCGATTGGGGCAGCCCCAATGCCGATGAATGCGATTTCGCGATGGCGGATTATATCAGCTTTTATGCGCTCGATGCGCTGCATGCCTTACGCGAGCAGCATGACGGGCCAATCGCCCTACTCGGCTACTGCATGGGCGGTATTTTCACCACCGCCATGGCGCAGCTCGCCGCCAAAGAGGTGGATGCGCTGATACTGCTCGCCACCCCGTGGGATTTTACGGCCAAGGATACACCCACCGTGCTGCTTGCGCCAGCCACCCAAACCATGCTGCGGCAATGGATCAGCACCCAATGCCCTGTGCCGCCGGTGGTGACGCAAACCGTGTTTCACCTCATCGACCCCTGGCGCGTGCAGGAAAAATTCAGCCGCTACCCGTTCCTCTCCGAGGCGGAGAAAAACCACTTCCTCGCCGTCGAGCAATGGGTGAATGACGGCGTGCCGCTCGCCAACAAAGTCGCCGAGGAATGCTTTGTGGATTGGCCGCAGGGGAATATACTCGCCAAACATCAATGGAAAATTGGCCGGCGGTGGATTGAGCCCGCTGAAATCACCTGCCCTACGTTAGCCGTCATCCCCACCAAGGATGCGATCGTGCCGCGCGGCTGCGCCGAGCCACTCACCAAACTCATCAAACGCTGTAGTGTCATTTACCCCGAATGCGGCCATGTCAGCATGGTCGTCGGCAAAAACGCCCGCACCCAAATGTGGGAACCGGTAGCCAAGTGGCTCGAGGGGAAGTTTTAGGATTTCATCC
>CAZZCK010000005.1:0-1557 GCA_964652475.1 uncultured Azospirillum sp. | reverse complement strand
CAAATGTGGGAACCGGTAGCCAAGTGGCTCGAGGGGAAGTTTTAGGATTTCATCCCGGCGAAAGTCGGTATCTCAAGTCAGATCAAAAATATCTGAATTTATTGCATGAGATCCCGTGTCGTAGCACGGGATAACGGATAATTAATGCACTGCACACCAAGCCCCTCGACAACCATGAGGCGAACGCCTAGACAGTGCGCTAAGAAGGGGTTGTCGGGTGATACGGTTGTGAGGTTTACAACGGATTTACCGACCACCTGACCACCTAACAACCCGAGAACCTGAGGATTTATGACCAATAAACATGACATCGTGATTGTGGATGCAGTGCGCACGGCCGTGGGTAATTTCAGCGGTGGGCTGGCGACACTCACGGGTGCGCAGCTTGGCGCTGAGGTGATGAAAGCCCTCATGGCGCGCAGCAAGCTCGGGGCGGGTGATGTGAGCGAAGTACTGATGGGGCAAGTCCTCACCGCCGCCACGGGCCAAAACCCGGCGCGGCAGGCGGCAATTCTGGCCGGTGTGGCGCAAGAAGCGACGGCCATGACCATCAATCAGGTCTGCGGCTCGGGCCTGCGCGCGGTGGCCGAGGGCATGAAATCCATCCAGGCTGGTGACTCGACGATTGTGATTGCCGGCGGGCAGGAAAGCATGAGCCTCTCGCCCCACGCGATGCAGCTACGCACGGGCGTGAAAATGGGTGACGGCAAAATGCAGGACACCATGATTGTCGATGGGCTGTGGGATGCGTTCAACAACTATCATATGGGCATCACGGCCGAGAATATTGCGACGCAATTCCAAATCACGCGCGAGGAGCAGGATGCATTCGCCGCGGCAAGCCAGGCCAAAGCCGCGAAAGCGCAAGCCGATGGCAAGTTTGTGGCACAAATCATTCCCATCACCATTAAAAACAAAAAAGGTGATGTGGTGTTCGATAAGGACGAATTCATCCGCGCCGAATCGACTGCCGAGGTGCTCGCCAAACTCCGCCCGGCATTCAAGCCCGATGGTAGCGTCACCGCAGGTAATGCATCGGGCATTAATGACGGGGCAGCCGCCGTGCTGCTGATGACGCGTGGTGAAGCCGAAAAACGCGGCCTCAAACCGCTTGCCTCGATTAAATCATGGGCCACGGCGGGCGTTGACCCCAAAATCATGGGCACAGGGCCGATCCCTGCCAGCAAAAAAGCGCTCGAGAAAGCGGGTTGGACGCATAATGACCTCGACCTCATCGAAGCGAATGAAGCCTTCGCCGCGCAAGCCATTTCGGTGAACAAAGGGATGGGATGGGATGAAAGCAAGGTGAACGTCAATGGCGGTGCGATTGCAATTGGCCACCCGATTGGCGCATCCGGCGCGCGCATTCTCACCACGCTGCTCTACGAGATGAACGCCCGCGGCGCGAAAAAGGGCCTCGCCACGCTGTGTATCGGCGGCGGCATGGGCATCGCGATGTGTGTGGAACGGTAGAAGTCCGAATTGACGAATTGAGGAAATGACGAATTGAGGAAAAGTAGAATGGGAATTTAGCGGCGCGTAGCGCTTCTTCAATTC
>CAZZCK010000004.1:34955-64971 GCA_964652475.1 uncultured Azospirillum sp. | reverse complement strand
GCGGTTTTGCGAAACACGAGGTTGCCCGCTTTATCGCCCTTCCATGCTTTGATGATCGCCAGATCCGCGGTCAGGCCCGTTTCCATCACGTACGTCTCGCCGTGAAATTCGCGCAGTTCTTTGCCCTCGGCGACAATAGTGCCAACACCCGTTTTAGTGAAAAAGGCCGGAATGCCCGCCCCACCGGCGCGGATGCGCTCAGCGAGCGTGCCTTGGGGGTTGAACTCGATCTCGAGTTCTTTGTTGAGATATTGGGTCTCGAAGGTTTTATTTTCGCCAACGTACGACGAAACCATCTTCTTAATTTGCCTGTCTTTCAATAGGATACCGAGGCCAAAATCATCCACCCCGCAATTATTGCTGATGATGGTGAGGCCCTTGATACCGGAGGCTTTGAGGGCAGCGATGGAGTTTTCGGGGATGCCACACAGGCCAAACCCGCCGGACATGATGGTCATATTATCGCGCAGAAGGCCACTCAGCGCGGTGGTCGCATCGGCATAAATTTTACTGTGGGTAGCGCTCATACCTGTTGCTCCTGCGTCGACGGTGAGAAGAATAACGTTCTACAAGAGTGGTAAATCACGTCAAGTGCTGGAAATTTGCTGCTGACCGGTGCATGCTAGGCAGGGTTCTTATATTCTGTTCTGCTTGGATTTTGAGGGATTTTTGCGCGAAAATTTTAGGATGATTTGAAGGAATAGCCACTCTATTTCAAAAATCAGCCTGAAATTTGCAGCCAAAAAGCGCCAAAAGACAAGCGGGAGAAAATATAAGAACCCTGCCTAATGCACAGATTCTTAAACCGTATTGGAAAAATTAACTCTTTATTAACCTATAAACCTTAATGTTTATTAAGAGATGGATCCGATGCCTAGCATGCAAGCAACCCGCGGAGGGGCGATGAATATCACGCGCGAGGATATTCAGGCCTTGGTGCGCGAGCCATCCTCGGCGATGCGTCAGCGCATTTGCGAAAAAATCGCCACCGGCTACACCGCCGGTAGCTACTCGCCCGCGGAAGCACAACTGGCAAACGAAATTTTCCGACTGCTCCTCAAAGATACTGAAATGAAAGTGCGCCGCCTCATGGCCGAAGCGCTCAAGCGCAGCATGCAAGTGCCGCACGATATTATCTGGGCGCTGGCGAATGATGTGAACGAGGTAGCGCTACCCGTCTTGCAGGAATCCCCCGTACTGCATGAGGACGATCTCATCACCATCGTACGGGCGACGCGCGAGCATACGAAGCTCAGGGCGATTTGTCAGCGCGAGACCATCTCAAAGCCGCTCGCGCACGCCTTGATCGAAAAACGCGACGAGGATGTAACGCGGCGCTTGCTCGCCAACCCGGGGGCAGCGATTGCCGATACCAGCATTGAGATTATCCTCGAAGAGTTCGCACGTGATCATTCCGTACTCGAGGAGTTGGTACTGCGCGGCGGCTTGCCACAAAGCTTTGCCGAGCAGCTTTTCGCCAATGTCTCGGATAATTTGAAAAAGCAACTCACCCGCAAATACCGCTTGAACGCCCATGTCGTCGAAGATGCAGCGGTGAGCGCGCGCGAAACCGCCGTGCTGCAATTTATTTCGCCGTGGATGAGCCAGCACGAGATTAACCAGCTGGTTGACGAGATGCACCGCAATCAGCGGCTGACCGATTCGGTGATCATCCGCTCGCTATGTATCGGCGATTTGCGCTTTTTTGAAACCGCGATCGCCAAACGCGTCGGCATACCGGTATCGAACGCGCGCATTCTTTTAATCGACCCAGGCCCGCTCGGGTTTAAGGCGCTTTATGCATCGTGCAACATGCCACCTTCGTTTTATGAAGCCGTGCATGCCATGCTCAATATTGCCCTGAACGAAACGCAATACGGCAACTACCGGATTGATGATTTCGCCGCGCAGATTGTAGCAAAAATCCGCTCGAAAGGATTGGATCGAACGATTGAGAATATGGAAACTCTTCTGAAAATGGTGAGCCAAGCGACCCATGAACCCAAACTACATTAGTGCGCTACCCGCGTCGGTACCCTTTATGCTGACTCCTTTGGATGTAGAACGTTTGTTGACCGACGACTCCGAGCGGTCGCGCACCCATGTGCTTGAAGCGATCGCGGTGCATTATAACAACGACGAATTTGAAGGCCGCGAGCGCGATATCGCCGAGCAGGTCTTTCGCTTGCTGATGAAGGATGTTGCCCTGTGCGTGCGCGAAATGCTCGCCGATCGAATCAAAGATAATGCCAATATCCCGCGCGATATTGTCCTCTTCATGGCGAATGACGTGGAGTCAGTCGCAGCGCCGCTGCTGCATACGAGCAAAGTGTTAAGCGATGCGGATTTGGTCGATATCATCGAAAAATCGAGCGAGATGGGCAAGCTACTGGCCATCACCAAACGCGAAACGATTTCAACCCGGGTGAGCGAGGCACTGGTCGAAACGCACTACGCACCGGTAATGACTTCGCTGCTGGCGAACGAAGGCGCTACGATCAGCGAGCGCAGTTACGAAAAAATCGCCGAGGATTTCTTGAACGATGCCGAAGTGATCAACGCCTTGGCCAGAAGCCCCAAACTGCCGATGGCGATCGTCGAGCGCATCATCACCCGCATCAGCGATACGGCGGCGGCAGAGCTGCGCCAGAAATACCAGATGGATGATGCGCAAGCCAAACGCGACGCGAATCATATCCGCGAAGATTTCATGGTGCGCTTACTCGAACACGACGTGTCGCATGACGAGGTCGCGGCGCTGGTTGCCCAAATGGCCCGTGAAGAACGCCTCACCCCCTCCATCGTGATGACGGCACTCTGCCGCGGGCAATTACTATTTTTCACGATGGCCATGGCCCAGTTCGCGGGTATCCCCCATGCGAATGCCGAACGCCTGATCGCCGATCGCGGCATGCACGCCTTCCAGGGCTTATATACCAAATCACAATTACCCGATTCGATGATGGATGCGGTGCATCTGCTGCTGCGTACGGTGCAGGATATGGCGGGCGATGATGCAATCCCCGGCTCGATGCTCTATGCCAACCGCCTGGTCGAGCGGGTGATCGCCGCGACCGGCAACCAACAGATCGAGTACCTGCCCTATTTCATTGCCCTGATTCGGCAAAACCAGCAGCGCAGCTAGGCACGGTTAGCGAACTCGCTTTCCCTATTGTCATGACCGCATTGCTGCTGCTAACGTGAGCGCGATGGAACCCCATTTGCGCATGGCATGTTTGGCCGACAGCTCGCCCAAAGCACAGGCGGCGTATGCCGAACTCACCAAAACCTACAGCTTCCTCGATATCGCAGGCAAGCGCACCAAGCCCGATGTAATTGTCGCGTTGGGCGGTGACGGGTTTATGCTGCAGGTCCTGCATAAATATATGCACCGCAATATTCCGGTGTATGGCATGAATTGCGGCTCGGTCGGTTTTTTGCTCAATAGCTATCATACGACCGACCTGCTCGAACGTATTGCCGCCGCCCGCCGGGCGACCCTGCACCCGCTCGTCATGTATGCCCGCACCCGCGACGGCAAGGAGCGTCAGGAGCTCGCCATCAACGAAGTATCCCTCTTTCGTGAAAGCCGCCAGGCGGCCAAAATCCGTATCTCGATCGACCATGTCGTGCGCGTGAGCGACCTCGTCGCCGATGGTATTTTGGTGTCCACCCCCGCGGGCTCCACCGCCTATAACTTCTCCGCCGGTGGCCCGATTGTACCGCTCAATGGCGGCTTGCTCTCACTCACGCCGATTGCGCCGTTTCGGCCGCGTCGCTGGCGCGGGGCGCTTCTCAACCATCAATCGAGCATCACCTTTGAGGTGCTCGAACCCGAGAAACGCCCGGTGAGCGCGGTCGCCGATTTTACCGAAGTACGCGACGTGGTCAGTGTCTCCGTCTTTGAGGATCGCAGCATTGCCCTTTCGCTATTGTTCGACCCCGAGCATAACCTCGAGGAGCGGATCACCAACGAACAATTCAGCTTTTAACGTGAAGGATGCCTCATGAATCAGCGCCGTGAAACGACCATCGCCATTCTCATGTTCATCGGCGTACTACTTGGTAACGTGGTGATCTTCACCATCGTACCCTTCTTGAGCGCGCCGGATCTCGTCAGTTTACGCATCAGTGCCGGGCAGTTTTTGGGCCTGCTCGGGCCGGATGTCGCGGCGGATAATGCGCTCGCACCGACCACCATCCATGCCTTTCAAATCATGCTCGCCTACAGTGCGGTGGCCACCACCTGCATGCTGCCCTGGGCAATCAAGCAAGGGCTCACCGGCCTAAGAACCACCCGGCTTAAAACCTATGGCGCGCGCGGACTGCTCGAATATGGTGCTTTCACCTTGTCATTTTTCTCGCTTGGGTTTTTGGGCGAGAATTTCACCCTACCCATGCATACGGCACTCAATTTCATCACCCCGATTTTTGCTACCCTCGCCACCATTCTCATCCTCAAAGAACGCAGCCATGCGCATACCTGGCTTGCGCTACTTGCCGGGGTGATTGGGGTGCTCGTCATCACCCGCCCGGGCATGCTGCCACTCAGCCCCGGCGTGCTCTATGTGCTTGGTGCGGCGCTCGGCTTCTCGCTGTGCGGGGTGGTCATCAAGCTCTTATGCCGCACCGAATCGCCGCAGCATATTGCCTTTTACATGCTGGCGATGACGACCGTACTCGCCCTACCGCTTGGCATCAGCCACTGGGTGAATCCGGGAATCGACGGCTGGTTTTGGCTGGTGCTGATTGGCGTGATTGCCTATCTGCAGCAGGTCTATGTCGCCAAGGCGATCGCCAAAGTGCCGTTCATGGTGCTGATCCCGATCAATTTCGTCTCGCTGGTTTTTTCAACCGTGCTGTCGTACCTCGTCTATGCGCGGCTAATCGATCAATGGACGTTTATCGGCGCGGTGATTATTTTGCTCAGCACCATTTACAACGCCAACCGCAACCGTGCGCTTGCCGCGCGTGAGGCAGCAACCGCGACGACGGCAGCGTAGGTCGTTCGTGCAAATTCTCTTTATCCACCCCAACATGCCCGGCCAGTATAAACATCTGGCGCGGGCACTGGGTGCTGAAGGCGGCCACCGCATTTATTTTGTCACCAAGCATAAAACCGCCGAGATCCCTGGCGTCACCCGCATCACCTACACCATGCCCAAACGCAAGGAAGGGCCGATCGCCGCCCATCGCTATATGCTGCCCCCGACGCAAGCGGTGATGCAGGGCCAGCAAGTATGGCGGGTGTGCGAGGCCTTACGTACGCGCGAGCACTTCACGCCCGATATCATCATCGGCCATCCCGGCTGGGGCGATATGCTATTTTTGAAAGACCTCTTTCCGCGCGCAAAAATCCTCAGCTTTTTCGAGTTTTATTACCGCGCGCATGGGGCCGATGTTGGGTTTAACGAGCCCACCAACGCCGACGATGAAGCACGCATCCGCATCAAAAATACCACCAACCTGCTCAGCCTCGAGCAGGCCGATTGGGGCATCGCGCCCACCGTCTGGCAATGGAGTGTGCACCCGCCCGAGCTACGGCAAAAAATCAGCGTGCTGCATGACGGGGTGGATATCGAGCGCTGCGCCCCCAACCCACAGGCACGCTTCACCCTGCCGAATGGCAAAACCGTGCAGCTGGGCGACGAGGTCGTGACCTATATCGCCCGCAATTTCGAGCCATACCGTGGTTTTGAAACCTTCATGCAAGCGGCAGAAATACTCCTTAATCAGCGCCCCAACCTTCACATCATCGCCATCGGGGCGGATGCGGTGAGCTACGGCAAACAAGCCCCTGCGGGCACAACCTACCGCGAATTATGGATGCAGAAAGTAACACTACCCACGGACCGCATTCATTTCATCGGCACCGTAGCGTATGACGATCTCATCCGCGTCTTTCAAATCAGCGCCGCGCATCTCTACCTCACCTACCCGTTCGTACTCTCCTGGTCGATGCTCGAGGCGATGGCCACCGGCGTCGCCCTCGTCGCCTCGCGCACCAAGCCGGTGATGGAAGTGATCGATGATGGGGTGAACGGGCTGCTCGCCGATTTTTTCTCCCCCGCCGAGGTCGCTCAAAAAATAACCCAGCTGCTCGATGACCCGACGCGCAATGCCGCCATGCGCGCCGCCGCACGGGCAACAGTGGTCGAACGCTTTGCCTTAGACAAACTTTTGCCGCTGCACCTGCGGCTGGTGCACGAGGTCGCCGCCGGGCAGATTCCACCGCCTGTGGCCAAGGAAATTTCTGCCCTCAGCCCCATCACACCCTATGCCAACGCGATGTGGGAAGCATGAATGGCGGGAGTCCATAGCCGCTAGGCGATGCGCACTCAATCCTTCATGGTTAGCGTTGCGTAGCGCTTGGAGCCTGCCCCGTCGAAGGACGGGGGAGCGAGCCGCTTGGCAGCGGGAGCTCAAGGGCACTCGAAGCCGTATGACAGCGAAGAGAGGCGAAGCCAACGCCCACGACCGCGCGCGCAAGCGCGGAAAAACTACTGATCGTGAAACGCATGGCCGAACGATTCGCGGATCGGGCGGATGATGTAGGAAAACATGGTGCGCGAACCGGTGACAATCAACACTTCGGCGGGCATGCCAGGGGTAAGAACAATATCCTTACCGAGCGCGCTGATTTCGTTTTGCGGAATTTCGACCCGCGCCAGGTAATAGCCCTCGCCGGTAGTGCGATCATCAAACCGATCGGCGGAGATGGTCATCACCTTGCCTTCAACCGCACGCAAATAGCGCGACTTAAATGCCGTCAGCTGTACCTGTGCGACAAGACCCGGGCGCACCACATCGACATCCTGCGGCGACACCCGCGCCTCGATAATCAGCCGATCGTCGCTTGGCACCAAGCTCAGCAGCGTTTGGCCGGGCTGCACCACGCCACCGACCGTAAACACTTTAAGGCCGGTGACCGTCCCCGCAAGCGGCGCTTTAATCTCAACCCGGCGCGCAACATCCCCCGCCGAGCGCGCTTGCTCCTCGAGGTTTGAAAGCTGCACTTGCGTCTCTTTCAGTTCGGTCACGACGCGATTCAGCGTCTCGTTTTTGAGGTTGAGCACCGCCGTTTTCGACTCGCTGATATCCTGATTTGCGCGGCTGATCATCGCTTGTGCATTGCCGCGCTGACCCATCAAATCCGCTTGCTGGCGCTGCAAGGCAAGCAGCCGGGGTTTCAAGGCATTGCCGGATTGCAGCAAGCCCTGCACTGTCGCGATCTCTTGGTTGAGCAACGCTATTTGCGTGTTCGCCGCGTTCACTTGCTCGCGCAACCCGCGGATCTCTTCGCCCACTTGCCCCCCACGCTGGTTGAGCACGCTGATCTGGCCATCGAGTGCCGCCCGCCGAGTAGTAAATAAGCGGCGCTGGGTCTCAAGCGCGTCTTTTACTTTCGGGTTTACCGCTTCTTGCGACAGATATTCCTCGGGGAACGTGATGCTCGGCTTGCCATCACGCTCAGCGATCAGCCGCGCTTCGGTCGCTTTGGCGGCAAGATATTGGCCGAGAACCAGGTCGCTGCGGGCTTTGGCGTTGGTGCTATCGAGCCGCACTAACACCTGATCGACCGCCACTTTATCGCCATCACGCACTAAAATTTCTTTCACAATCCCGCCTTCGAGATGCTGGATGTCCTTGCGGCTGGATTCCGAAACCACGCGGCCTGGCGCAATCGCCCCGGCTTTGAGCGGCACCAGCGTCGCCCATAGACCAATGACGCCAAACAGAATCAGCATCAGCATCAAGCCGATCAGAATCGTGGGCCGGGCGGCATGGTCGGGGGCGTGCTGGTCCGACGCATCATACGGCAAGAGGCGCGCTGCTGCCTGGTCGAGCCAGTGGGTGGTACGCTGCATGACCGCAAGCTCGGTACGGCCACGGCTGCGGTTCGCGCTCGCTGGTGGCGCATGCCGGGCGGGCAGTTTGGCGCCGGGTGGCACCATGGGTAAGCCGGGTTTTTTCATGACGGCGCCCCCGTTTGCGCAATGCGCTTGCCCGGGGTGAAGCGCGCCAGAATCTCATCGCGCGGGCCGATGGCTTCGATCGCCCCTTGGCGCAGCACCATGATTTTATCGACACTGGCAAGAATACTTGGCCGGTGGGCGATGATGATGGTGGTGACCGCTTCTTTTTTCAGCTGGGCGATGGTCTGCATCAGCGCGCGTTCGCCTTCGCCATCCAGGTTACTGTTGGGCTCATCGAGAATGACCAATCGCGGATTGCCAAACAACGCCCGCGCCAGGCCAATGCGCTGTTTCTGCCCGGGCGACAGCACCGTGTTGCCCGGCTTATACACCGTGTCGTAGCCATTTTCGAACTGCAAGATCAGGGCGTGCACTCCGGCTTTTTGCGCGGCCTCGATAATCGAGGCGTCGCTACTATCCGGGATCAACCGCGCGATGTTGTGTTTAAGGCTGCCGGAAAATAGCTCAACCTGCTGCGGCAAATAACCGATAAAGGGGCCAACCTCAGCCCGGCCCCAGCGAAATAAATCCGCACCATCGAGCCGCACGTTCCCCATGGTTGGCTGAAACACCCCGGCAAGGGCTTTGCCCAATGTCGATTTACCCGCCGCACTTTGCCCAATAATGCCAAGGCTTTCGCCGGCTTCGAGCTCGAAACTGATATTGCGTAAGATCGGGTTCATCGGTTTGCCGAAGCTGAGATATAAACTCTCGACCGCGAGATGCCCGCGTGGTACGGGCAGCGTCGTCGCCCCCGGGGGCGGGCTGACATGCTGCATGAGCAGGCTCAAGCGCTGATACGCGTCGCGGGTTTCACCGAGCTGTTTCCAGATGCTGATCGCATTATCGAACGGGCTGAGCGTGCGCTGAATGAGGATCGAGGCCGCAATCAGCCCCCCGGCGGAAAGCTGACCCTTGAGCGCGAGCCACGCCCCAACAGCGGTAACGGCAATTTGCAGCAGCATGCGCAGCGAGCGGGTGACACCGTTGATGATGGCACTACGCTGCTGCGCGATCTCCTGCAGCTCAAGCCCGCGCTGACTATCAGCCTGCCAGTGATTGACCACCGCCTGGTTCATACCCATGGCACAAATCGTTTCGGCATTGCGGCCGATCGCATCCGCCTGCATCGCCGAGGAAACGGATTTCTCGGTGGCGCGAAGCAAGGCCTTGCGCGTCGCGTATTCGTTGATGATGGCGCTCGTGCATAAAATCACCATACCGAGCAGCGCGATAAACCCCAGCACCGGATTGATGAGGTAAATCACCAGCACAAAGAGCAGTGACCAGGGTAAATCCATTGCGGTGGGGGTCGCGAGCGCAATAAAATTTTTAATCGTCATCAGATCGCGCTGGTGCTGCCCGGCCATGGGCACGCTGGTCTGCGCCGCATGCTCGATCGATAGGGTGAGAATTTTCGGCGCCAGTGTGCGCTCGAGCCATTCGACAATGCGTGCAATCACCCCCGCGCGCACCGCATAAAGCGCGCCATAAAACACATAACCGATGAGGATCACCGCGGTGAGGCCGATCAGCGTTTCGACCGAGCGGGTGGTGAAGACACGGTCGAACACCTGCATCGAATAAATCGGCTGCAGCAGCGACAGCACGTTGACGGCAAACGAGAAAATAAAAATGAATACCATCGCCCGCTTGGTCGATGCCAAGGCGGCCGAAAGCTCCGTCGGTGGTGCAAGGTTGGGGCCTACCATCGCTGAACTGTGGCCTAAGCGCGCGGCGCGGTCAAGTTGGCAAGCCGCCTCACCGATCAAAACGCCAGCGAACATGCCTCATGATGGTGCAGCACGGCCACGCCGCACGAAGTGATGGAGCCTTGGCCCAAACCACGCTATAGGCGAGTAATGAACGCTGCCACACCTGCACCGACACCCCCGCGCGCACGCCAAACGCATGCGGTGGCATTTGCCGAGTATGCTGCCGCGCGTGAGGCCGCGATCACGCAGTTTTCCCATGGCTCGCGCATTCAGTCGCTCTGGCGTGGACTGAGCAGCGCCACCGACCGGCTGCTGAGCCATATTGCTGGCGATACCGGCCTGACTTTGATTGCGGTCGGCGGCTATGGCCGCGGCGAAATGTTCCCGTTCTCGGATGTTGATCTGCTCGTGCTGGTCGATGACACCACGCGCGCGCAAAGCGACCAAGCCACCACACATATCGTTCAGCATTTGTGGGACCAGCAGATTCCCGTCAGCCATGCCACGCGGACATTGGATGAGACCATCGCCGCTGCGCAGGCCGACTCGACCATCACCGCCGCACTGATGGATGCGCGTTTTATTTGTGGCAATCGCGGTGCCTATCGCGCCCTCAAAAAGCGCGTAAGCCGCGACATCATCGGCGTTGCGCCGCGAGCATTTGTCGCCGCTAAACTCGCCGAGCGCGACCGACGGCACAGCAAGTGGGGCGACTCGCGCTTGATGCTTGAGCCCAACATCAAAGAGGGCAAAGGCGGCCTACGCGATTTGCAAACCCTGACCTGGCTTGCACGCTATTGCTATCCCATCGCCAAAGCGAGCGAGCTAGTACGCGAAGACCTGCTCAGCGCGCGCGAATGGCAGCATTTCCGTGAGGCCTATGTCTTTTTTTCCACCGTGCGCGCACACATGCATCTCGCCCGTGGCCGTGCCGATGAGCGCCTGACCTTCGACCTGCAAACCCACTGCGCCCGTGCCATGCAGTTTCGTGGGACGACAGCGCAGGAAAAAGCCCAAGGGCTAATGCTGCGCTATTTTCAGCTGGCGCGCGAAGTCGGGGCGCTCACCCGTATTTTTTGTGCGATCCTCGAAGAAGAGAACCTGCGTACCCCGGTGCTACCCCTCGCGCTACAGGCCAAAGCGGTGGAACATGAGGGTAACTGGGTGGTCGACGCGAACCGCATTGCCTTCATGCCCGACACCGATCTGAGCGCCGCACCGATGATGGCCGTCGCGCTCTTTCATCACGCCCAGCAGCATGGGCTCGATATTCACCCACGCGCGCAGCTGGCCATCAACCGCGCCTTACCAAGCCTGCAGCAGCAATTGCCGTTTGAGGGGCAGGCTCACCAGCTATTTCTTTCGATTCTGCTCTCGCCTAAGGCGCCGGAAACCACGCTGCGCCGCATGAGCGAGATGGGTGTCCTTGGCGCGCTGATTCCCGAATTTAGCCGCATCACCGGTATGATGCAATACGATGGCTACCACACCTACACGGTCGATGAGCATACGCTGGTGGCGATCGGCAACCTTGCCATGATTGAGACGGGAGCGTGGGAAAAAGACATGCCGCTGGCAACCGCGGTGGCCAAAGAAATCAGCGATCGGGCAACGCTCTACCTGGCTATGCTGGGGCATGATTTGGCCAAAGGCACGGGCGGCATGCATGCCCAAAAAGGCGAAGCGATCGTGGCGCATATTGCCACCCGCCTGGGCCTGAGCGCCGCGCAAGGCGATATGGCGGGGTGGTTGGTCAAGCATCATTTGCTGCTGAGCGAAACCGCGTTTAAGCGTGACCTTGATGATAGCAAAACGATCGAAGATTTTGTCGCCATCGTCCAATCACCGGAGCGTTTACGTTTGCTGCTGTTGCTAACGGTGGCCGATGTTAAAGCCGTAGGGCCTGCCATCTGGAACCGCTGGAAGGGCGCGCTCATGCGCGAGCTCTATCGCCGCGCCATGCTATGGATGGGGGTTGGCCTCGCGCAGGAAGTGGCCGCGACCAGCGCCCGGCGCGAGCATCTACTCGCCGAGGTACCGTCCGCACAACACGCCACCGCCGAGCGGTTGCTCGACGAAGCCTTGCCCGCCAGCTGGTGGCAGCGCCCGTTGGCCGAGCAACTGGCCTCGATCGAAGCCTTCGATGCCTGGCAGCGCGCACCGGATACGCCGGCCATCGTCATCCGCCATGATCACTTTCGTGCGGTCAGCGAGATGGTCTGCTGCATGGCCTATACCCCGCGCCTGTTTCGTGATCTGGCCGGTGTCATCGCCTGGGTCGGGGTGAGCATCGTCTCCGCCCGCGGGGTGGTACTGCCACGCGGGGTGATGCTCGCCACCTTCGGCATGCAGGATGTCGAGGGCAATAGTTTAGCGCAGGATGAAAAACGCCTCGCCCCTTTGCGCGACCTGATCGCCAAAGCGCAAGCAGGTACGCTTGATTTCGCGCGTGAGCTACCGCGCCGCCGCCATGTGTCCCCCGGGCGCGAGGTCGCGGTCGAACCGCTTGTCTTCATCGATAATCAGGTGAGCGCGACGGCCAGCGTGATCGAGGTCAACGCGCGCGACCGTATTGGCCTGCTATACGATATTTTGGGGGCTCTCAATGCCTGTCAGCTGCAAGTCGTGACTGCCCATATCGCAACCTATGGAAAAAAAGCGGTAGATGTGTTTTATGTCAAAGATGCGTATGGGATCAAAATTATTCACCCGACCAAACTGGCGATGGTGCAAGAAGCCTTGCGCGCCGTTTGTCACGATGCGGGGCATGCATGAATCAGGCTAACCACACCCAGCCCGATTGGCTTAACGAAGCGCCGCTGCGACAATTGTTGCAAGCAATCGCCGATGCTGGGGGCGAGGCGCGCGTCGTCGGCGGCGCGGTGCGCGATCACCTTCTTGGCATCACCGGCGGCGATGTGGATGTCGCCAGTACGCTCAGCCCCGAGCACGTGATGAACATTGCCGCAAAGCAGGGCTGGAAAGCTATCCCCACCGGCATCGCGCATGGCACGGTTACCCTCGTGCTGCCCACCCGCGTGGTCGAAGTGACGACCCTGCGCCGCGATGTCACGACCGATGGACGGCACGCGACGGTGGCCTTCACCGAGGATTGGCGCGAAGATGCAAGCCGGCGTGATTTCACCATCAATGCATTGAGTATGGATGCAGCCGGGAAGATTTATGATTATTTCGCCGGGCAAGCCGATATCACCGCCCATCGCGTGCGATTCATTGGCGATGCAGCGACACGTATTGCCGAGGATGGCTTACGCATGTTGCGATTTTTTCGCTTTCTCGCAAGCGTTGGTAAACCGCCAGCGGATGACGCAGCGCTCGCCGCGATTGGCGAAAAAAAATCCATGATCGCCACCTTATCGGGTGAACGCGTCGCGAATGAAATGAAGAAATTGCTTAATGCACATAACCCCGCCTATGCGCTCAGGCTGATGCAAAGCACGGGCACCGCCGCGCTGGTATTTGGTCAGGCGATCGAACCCGCAACCATGATTCGCTTGCAGATGCTCGAAGGGCAAGCCGGTTATCAAACCTCGATCTGGGCGCGGGCGTTAGGGCTGCTGCCGCACGCGAGCGAAGCCGAAGCGGGATCGATCATCACGCGCTGGAAACTCAGCCGCCATGAAGCGGCGCAACTCACGCTGCTGGCAAAGCTACCCACCGTTGAGGCAACCGCGCCGCGCCATGTCCACACGCGCATCCTTCGCTTGCACGGCGCGCCGGCTTATCTCGATTGGCTGCTGGTGCACGCGGCCCGTACGGCGGGTATCGCTATTGCGCCGTATGTCCATCTCGCCCATGATTTCAAACCGCCCATCTTTCCTCTCACCGCGAAGGATTTACTCGCGCGCGGCATGAAGGAGGGCAAAGCACTGGGTGACGCACTCGCGGCGATGGAGCAGCGTTGGGAGCAGAGCGATTATACGCTTACCAAGGAAGCGTTGTTGGAACCTTAAATCTCAACGCAGAGCGGATAAGAGGAATCGACCACTCGCTCTATTCACTGTAATCATCCTTGAATACAGGATTCCCCTCCTGAGGCGATGGCTCTGCGTCCACCTGGCTTTCAGCTTGAGACTTAGTTTTAGCCAAGTCCGTCATCGATTTAGCAGAAACAGAGAATATGACTATATAGATGATCACCAGTGAAATAATGCTCAACCTTGGAATAAAAATAGCAAAAAGATATGCAAATGGATTTCTACGAGGAACCTCCACCGAATCGGTAGGGGAAACATGGGCCACTCGTTTGATCAGCCATGGATACGATGCGACCAATTCATGAAACGACATCCAAAAACCGGATGTTTGTTTTGTCTGAGCAAGATAGTCTGAAACATTCACCACCGCGTGACGCTTTTTGCCAACCCCAAGCGCAATCAAACCCCGCTGCGCCGCTTGAGGAGAGCAGCACGCCAAGCCATGCTGATCACAAGTGTATTCGCGCGCGCGCGAATAAGCGGCGCCCAATAACGGCAGTATCAGGGCAAGAGAAAGAAACGGTTCATAAAGCGTATGCTTACGTCTGATATGACCCATTTCATGGCCAATATAAAAATTAATAGCATCGCCATTTTCTTCAAATGCGTCCACAATGTCGGAATATAAAACGATGTATTCCTTGCGTAAGAAATTTGCA
The DNA here is from genome assembly GCA_964652475.1 of uncultured Azospirillum sp. Lineage (GTDB taxonomy): Bacteria > Pseudomonadota > Alphaproteobacteria > Rickettsiales > UBA3002 > QFOX01. Next base: position 50,623 of record CAZZCK010000004.1, on the reverse strand, counting down.
GCGAATGCATTAAGAATCCCATTTCCGTTTATAATATAAACCTGTGGAATTTTCTTAAACTGAAGTTTGGCGGCACATGCCTCTACTCTTGCCATGATATCTGGGAATTGGTTGGCAGAAATGAGTGCGCCCGTGCCTTTTAAGTAGCTAATAAAGGCTGATTGAATAAAAAGATAACCAATAAACAGGCCCGCAATGAACCAGAAAAACATTCCGCCTGTCTTGTAAACCAATACAGCCCATAAGAGGGCAGAAATAACAAAGGCAATGCCAAATAAAATCCGTTCGTTACGGTAAATCATAGTCTCTACTCCTCCGCCTGATCGGGGTTTTGGTAATTCGCGCCGCCGGGATTTTCCTCGAGTGCATAGCCCGCCGAGCGCACGGTGCGTACGAGGTCGGGCTGCTTCCCATCGTAGTTAAGCGCTTTGCGCAAGCGACGCACATGCACATCGACCGTGCGCAGCTCGACATAAATATCATGCCCCCAGACCGAATCGAGCAATTGCTCGCGGGAAAAAACGCGGCCCGGATGCTCCATCAAATGGCGCAGCAGGGAAAACTCGGTGGGCGACAGATGCACATCCGCCCCGTCACGCGTGGTTTTGTGCGAGGTGAGGTCCATGACAATGCCCGAAAACTCGAGCGTTTTTTCTGACAAGCTCGGGCGAATGCGGCGAAACACGGCATTGATGCGCGAGATCAGCTCAGGCGGCGAGAATGGCTTCACCATGTAATCATCGGCACCGGAATCAAGGCCGCGGATGCGGTCGCCCTCTTCCCCGCGTGCGGAAAGCATAATGATCGGCGTGTTTTTGAGCTCCTGATTCCAGCGGATATGTTTGCATACCTCAACCCCGGTCATACCCGGCAGCATCCAGTCGAGCACGATAATATCGGGCCGGTGCTCCTTCACCAAATTGACCGCCTCTTCGCCGTCGCCCGTGGCGATGACCTGATAGCCCGCTTTCTCGAGATTATAGCGCAGCAAGGTCACAATCGCGACTTCGTCCTCAACAATCAGGACTTTCGTTTTCGCATCCATTTTTGGTGTGGCCATGGAAACACTCCTCACAGTTCTCCGCCATCTGATGACAGTGCGGCTTGCACGTCAACCGATTCTGCGTCATGAGTCCTTGTTATAGTCATAAATCCTTAAGGCATGGTTAAAGCGCCACAAAAACGCGTTATTTATCGAGTGTTCATATGCAAAAACCGTTACATCCCACGCTCAAATTCCTGCTCGATTTTGCGCCGCTCGCCGTGTTTTTTGTCGCCTTCAAGCTGGATGGCGTCATGACCGCCACCATCGCACTGATGGCGATGACCGCGCTTAGCATCACCATCACCTACGCGCGCGAGCGTACGCTTGCGCTCGCCCCCCTCATCACCGGCGTGGTGGTGATGGTGATGGGTGGCCTGACCATCGCGCTCGATGATCCGCTCTTTATCAAAATCAAGCCCACCTTGGTCAACCTGCTGTTTGCGGCAGTGCTGCTGGGCGGTGTCTATATCCTGAAGCGCGGCTTACTGAAATATGTGCTCGATGTGGCATTTTCGCTGACGCCCGAAGGCTGGCTGATTCTCTCGCGCCGCTGGGGGTTTTTCTTTGTCTTTCTCGCCATCCTCAACGAACTGATCTGGCGTCATTTCTCGACCGATTTTTGGGTGAGCTTCAAAGTCTTCGGTATGCTGACGCTGACCATCGCCTTTGCCGTCAGCCAGTTTCGCTTAACCCAGCGCTACGGCGTGCATCCGGGTGATGAATAAGGGCCGATTGCCCCAACCTATCGGCTATGGTAGCAGGGGATCAGTGGGGCGATAGCTCAGCGGTTAGAGCAGGGCGCTCATAACGCCTTGGTCGGGGGTTCAAATCCCTCTCGCCCCACCACGCTACGCCCCGATGGGGCTACGCGTGGCGCAGCCACCGGAGTATCATCGACTTGGGCGAAGCAGTGCCCGGCGTAGCTCGTTAAAGCGAAGCCTGGGCTGGCCCCAAAGGTTCTGAAACCCCTATCTTCACTCAGTCTGGATACTTCATACACCATCCGCATCATCACCGCTACGCCTGGCGTAACAAAAAAACACCAACTACCCATGAATGATGCATCAAATCGCCATTCGCCGCATCGATTAAGCTTCCCTTAAACAATTTGGGGTATAATGCCCTATGGCTTTTTTACGGCGCACCCCATCGACCCATGATCCGCGCGAAGGACAGCGCGGCTTCAGCCTAGTCGAGCTGTCGGTGGTGGTCGCCATCATCAGCGTGGTCGCAACCCTGGGGCTTGAGGCCGCCGCCAATTTTGTGGTGCGCAATGCCGCTCAAATCAGCCGCGAACGCCTCAAAACGATTGATGAGGCGACGGCGAGCTTTTTCAAAATCTATGGCCGCCTGCCTTGCCCAGCAGCGCGTAGTAGCGCACCCACCAGCACGAGTTACGGGCTTGAGGATTGCAGCCTCACCATGGATGGGGAAACCACCGTCGGCGGTGGGCTGCTTGGCGGTGCAGTGGCATTTCGCACCCTCAATTTGCCACGCAGTTTCGCGCTCGATGGCTTCGGCAGCAAGTTCGCCTATATCGTCACGAAAAACCTCACCGTGGCGGGTGGTAACGCAACCGTTCTCAACGCCTTTGGCTCCACCGGCGGCACAACATCAACCAACGGGGTTGCCGTCATCGAAGTGCGCACCGGCGTGCTCGAACAGCCCTGCAGCACCACCAAGTGCCAGATTCTCGCCAGCCCGGCGACCAATACCGGTGCCGCCTATTTCATTTTCAGTCACGGCGCCGATCAGCGCGGTGCAGTCTCAGCCCGCGGCACCGCCCTTAAAAATTGCATTGTCTTTTCAACCGAACGGCGCGTCGATACGCAAAACTGCGTGTTCAGTAACACCACCGTACGTAATGCTATGAGCGTCACCACCATTCCCTTCAACGTATTTTACGATAATCGCTTGAACGCCGGCCTTAACCTCACCAGCTATTTCGACGATGCCGTGATCTGGCGTACGAAAGCACAATTATGAACCAACCGAAGTTGAATAGTGCTACGCTCATACCCCGCCGCGCCGGCTTCACGCTGCTCGAGCTGGCGGTGGTGCTTGGGATTATTTCGCTCATCGTCGGCGCGGGCATTACCATGTCGACCGGGGCACTCAAGGCCGCCGATCGGGTGACCACCGAGGAACGGCTCGCCACGATCAAGCTCGCGCTTGATAGTTACGCCAAAACCTACGGCTACCTGCCCTGCCCGTTTGATCGCTCCTTACGCGCGACCAGTGCCAATTTCGGCGTTGAGAGACGCAGCGCGACCACCTGCACCGCCAATGCACCCGGCATCGTGCAAGTGACATCCGGTGTCGACATCATCTGGTTTGGTGGGGTGCCGGTGCGTACGCTCGGCTTGCCCGATAATTACGCCGGTGACGCCTGGGGTAATAAATTCACCTATGCCGTCGCCGATGTCGCCAAAACCAACCCGAGCAGCTACGCCACACAAAATGGCGTCATCACCATCAAAACCGGTGACCGCACCACCAATTATGATATCTCCTCGAAACGCACGACGATGTTTTTCACCAACGTGACCAACAACGGTGCCGGTGCACCGCGCGTCGAGGTGGCGGATACTGGCACCCTGACCGCAGGCACCATCGTGCATATCAACGGTGATTTCTATAACGGCTCATTCACCGTCGCCCCCGCCTCGGTTACCGCCACCACGTTCGATCTGGTCGGCGTCACCTACACTTCGCCCGACGATGGTACCGTCGAATGGCTCGAGCCTGGTGCCGCCGCCACCTATGCGGTCATCAGCCACGGGCCGGACGGGCGCGGCGCGTTTCCCGTCAACGCCACCGCAATCCCCGGCACCAAGCTCTGTGTCGGGGTGGGAGCGGGCACCTCGCCACCGCCCTGCAGTTCGAGCAGTACCACCACCTGCATCGACATCGAGAACTGTAACAACGACGCGACCTTGTTCGACACCGCCTATAACGATGGTGGCCAGGCGGCGCTTTATTACGACGATTATATCGTCTGGGGCAGCAATGCCGGTGCCCGCACAGCGGTGAATAACGGCCTCTATACCGCTTGCAGCGGCACCTGCGAACCCTGGTGCGCAACCTGCACGGTGAATTATCCCGGTGGCGGTGCCATCGCCCCGCCAGTGGCGATTACCTCAGGCGCCGTGCTATGCAAAAAAACCGTGACCTCGAACGCAACCTTATGCACCGCTTCATGCTTTTGGGGTGGCACCACCGCCGCGGGATACATCAAATGCCCATGACCCGCGCACTGCATCCACACCGTCGCGCCGAGCACGGCTTCACCATGGTAGTGATCGCGGCGCTGTTCATTGCCTTTGCGGTGATTGCTGCCGTCGCGGTCGAGCGCAACACCACGGTGCAACTCATCACCCGACGTGATGCCGCGGTCGAGCAGCTCAACCGTTTAAGCAATGCGATCATCGAATATAGCGTCTTCAACGCGACGGGCACCACCTTACTTTACCCCTGCCCGGCCGCAGTCGATATCGATACCACCAGCGCCAGCTTTGGTGCCGCGGCCTTGAACGCCTCGAGCAACTGCTTTAATTCCGCCCTCGACCCGATCTCGGGCATCACCGTCCTTGGCACGGATGTCATTCGCGGCATGGTGCCGGTGCAAACGCTTTCGGCCTATGGCATCAGCATCAACGATGCATTCGACCCGTGGAACAACCGCATTATGTATGTGGTGAATCGCAAGCTGACCAAAGCCGCCACCCCAACCCTTGCGACCGATCAGCTGACGAATCCCACCGTCAGCGAGACGCGCACCACCGGGCAAACCATCGTCGCGCCGGATTTCATCCTCATCAGCTATGGGCGCGACGGGGTGGGCGGCATTCGCCGCGGCGCTACGAGTGTGAGCATTGCCTGCGCCGCCGCAAGCACCGTGCTGCGGCTTGAAAATTGCGACACCGATACCGCCTTCAACCTCAACCCCACTTACACAGTGGCCAGCGCCAGTGCCGCCACCTATTTCGACGACATTCTCACTTTCTATCGCCAATAATTCGCGTGCGCGAAATGCCACAGTTATGGTCGCAATTTCATAAAATTTGAGCAGTTTTTTTGGCGGATTCACAATCGGATTGCCTGTTGCGATGGTTTCGTTTTACGCGTATAGTTCAAGCACCGTTGGGCTACTGGAATCGGATCACACGCATGACGCATCGTCGCGGATTTACGCTCGTCGAATTATCCATTGCCCTGGTGGTCAGCGGCTTGATGATTGGTTTTATCGTCCAGGCTAACCAGACCTCGAATAACGCCGAATGCTACGCCAATACCAAAACCCAGCTGATGACGATTAGAGGCGCGATCGAGCAGTTCGCCCGCAAGAACGACCGCTTGCCATTGCCCGCCGCGCGCACCATCGGCGTCGAAGATATCAACTATGGGCGCGAGGCCGCCCCCGCCGCCATCGACCAGAATAATGGTGTCAGTTTCGGCGCACTGCCATTTCAAGCGCTCGGCCTTCCGGCGACCTATGGCGGCGATTGCTTTGGCAACAAATACACCTACATGGTAACGACCGCGCTCACCACCAGCGCCAGTTCGGGCGGCTATCTCGATAGCACGGTGCTTGGCAACATGGCGCTGAAAAATGCCGGTGGCGTCAACGTCAACACCACCACCGCCTATGCCGTTGTCAGCCACGGGGCAGATAAGCTCGGTGCGGTTAAAATCAATTACAGCGGTGCCGCCAAAGGTTGGTGCACAGGCACCGATTTACGCCATATCAACTGCACCGCCAATAGCGCCAGCGTCGCCGATGCCGCGTTTAACGATGGGGCAAGCAGCAACACCAACTATTTCGACGATGTGGTGGTTGCCTCCGGTCGCCCGCAACTGGCGGAGCAAGTGAACGTGTTTTGCTGGGGGTCTGATACCGGCACCTCAAGCGGCGCCTTAGGGGATGACGCGGCACTGGCCGATCGTAGCTACCCACTGAAAGTCGGTGGCACTAACCGTTTCGAGCAGCTGTTCGGTGCGGTCAACACAGTTGGTTCCACCCCCTCCTATTGCGGGCTGACGGCGGATGGTACGGCCTATTGCTGGGGTAATAATCAAAACGTGCAATTAGGCCATGCCAGCTGCAACCCAAGCTGTGTCTCGGCACCTTCACCCACCTATCAAACCACGCCGACGGTGATTCCCGGCGGTTTCAAATTCAGCACACTGGCCATGTCGAACGGCTTTAGCTGCGGTATTGTACGCGCCGGGGGGAATGGTACGGCCGGTGAGGTGCGCTGCTGGGGGCTGAACAATAACACCCGCTTGGGTAACTCGGCGCTCACCAACAACCTCTATTACGGCACGCCGCAAGCCATTGCCGGCACCGCCGCCGGGCGTAGCTTTTCCAAAGTCTATCCCGCGTCTCTCAACTCGACCTGTGCGCTCGAGTCCGGCACCGGCACCGCCTATTGCTGGGGGTCAAACTCTAACGGCCAGCTTGGCCGTGGTATCATGGGCAGCACGTACAACCCGGACGTGGTGTCCGGTGGCTTTGCCTTCACTAAGCTTGATATGGACGGCTCCACCAATCCGAGTACCTGCGGCCTCACCACGGCTGGCAAAATTATCTGCTGGGGCGCGAACGATGTCGGCCAGCTTGGTCGTGGCGCCGTCGGCTCAGGTTGGGGCTACTCGTCTTCTGCCCCACCGGTTGGCCCCACTGCCAGCGTGACGGCTGGCAGCCCGCCGACACTGACCGCGCGCGTCGTGGCCGGGGCGGTGGTCGCGATCGATGTGGTCACCGGCGGTTCCGGCATTGTCAGCAACCCGGGGACGACGATTACCGCCGGCTCGGGCGGCGGTTCAAACGCCACCTTCAATGCGTTTTTGAACAGTGCAGGCAACGTGGTCGCCGCCCGCCCCTCGTATACCGACCCGACACCAGTCGAAGTCAGCGGCTCGCATACATTTACTGACCTGATTTCAACCAGCTCCGACCAAACCGGTGTCACCAGCTTTTGTGGCTTGAAGGCGGATGGCACGGCCTGGTGTTGGGGCAGCAATCTCTATGGCGCGATTGGCGACGGCACGGTGAGCAGCACCGGCAGCGGGTGGAACTATACCGTCGCCCCAACCGTCGTGTTCAGCAATAAAATCTCCTCCAACACCGTCACCATCGCTGGCTCCGGCGCGGCAGGCACCGCGAATATCAGTGGCGGCGCGGTCACCAGCATCACCATGACCAATGCCGGCAGTGGCTATAACGATACCGACATCGCCGCCGCAGGCCTCACCGCCTGGCCTTCGATCACCAGCAGCTTCCCCGTCTATTTCAATGGCGGCGATGGCTATGGCGCACTGCCGGGCACCACCTATATGGGCGGCGGCATCAACACCATTTCCATTGTTAATCAAGGCTCGGGCTATACTTCCGCGCCAACAGTCACCATCAACCCCGGTACGCCGCTCGTCTCAGGCATGATCCCGATTGTGGCGGCGACCTGCACCGCCGGCGCACCGGTGGGTGGTAAAATCACCAGCATCAGCTGCAGCAGCGCTGGTTCTGGCTATTCCGGCTATTCGTCGATGTTACCGACCGTCACCCTATCGGGCGGCGGCGGCACAGGGGCCACCGCATCCGTCACCATCAAAACCGATACGGTGGTGGGGGTCGGCATCAGCGCTAACAATAATAACCGCTGGCAGCCTACGCAAGTCATTGGTGGCCAAACCTTCAGCGCCATTCGCCGCAACCGCACCGCGATGACGGCACTGGGTACCAACGGCAAACTCTATGGCTGGGGTGCGAGCAACGGTACGGCGTATAATATCGGTAACACCACCAACGCCACGGCAATCACCACCACACCCACTCTGTTCGATGCCTTTACTAAAAACTCGGTCAGCACCACGACGGACACCACCTCCGCTGGTATCACCTTCGCCGGCTTCTGTGGCTTAAGCTGCGCGCTGGATACCAACGGTAACGCCTATCGTTGGAGTGCGAATAACGGCAATGGCCAGTCGACGAACTATTCCCGCCCGGCGGCGGTCTGCCCAACGACCCCGACCACCGTCCCCGCCTGTTCCTACCGCTGGAGCAGCATCGTTGCCGCAACTGCAGGCAGTGCCTGTGGCATCAAATTGTGATGACGACCATTCGATGGTGAGAAAATGACCGAGAAACGGTAAAAACATCGGTCAAAAATACGGCGAACTAACCTATTTTTTATCCAAATTTAGCATAAAAACCCGGTTTTTTGATTGATTTTTTCCACGGATTTAGCTATTATTTTAATAAATACCATCCATTAATTATTAATTTTCCCGCTTAATTGTTAATTTTTAGGCCAATCATGAAGCGCTTCTCTCTCCTTCTTTACGGTACACGCGGCTTCTCGCTGGTCGAGCTGTCGGTGGTGCTGGTGCTGATGGGCCTGATCGCGGGGATCGTGCTTCAGGTCAACCAATCCGCTGGCAATGGGCAATGCGAGGCCAGCACCAAAGCCCAACTGGCGGATATTCAAGGCGCGATTGAGCGCTTCGTCATCAAAAACGAGCGTTACCCGCTGCCCGCCTCGCGTACGGCAGGGGTCGAGGATATCAATTTTGGCCGCGAGGCGCAAAGCAGCGAGCTGACCAATGCCGCAGGGGTCAGCTACGGCGCCTTGCCATTTCAAGCACTTAGCCTTGCTCCATCCTACGCCAGCGATTGCTGGGGCAACAAATTCAGCTATGCCGTCACCACTGCGATGACAACGAGTGCCAACCCCGGCGGCTATAACGACCCGAACCTTTTTGGCGCAATCAAAGTCAATTCCTCGGCCACCAACCTACTGCTTGATGGCGCAGCGTTTGCCGTCATCAGCCATGGCAAGAACGGCAATGGCGGGGTCAAAGCTAATTACCGCGCTGCCGAGAAAAAATGGTGCGCGCTGGGCAATGCCATCGAGAGCGAAAACTGCGACGCAAGTAATAATGTCATCGCCGCTGCCGAATTCAACGATGGCAGCAATGCCGGCGGTAAACTGTTCGACGACCAGGTGATTTTCAAAGCCAAATCCGTACGCCCGATCAATGGCTTATGCAATACGGTCACCATCAATAGCTGCCTAGCGGGTACGCCCACGGACTTCGCTTCGACCGCCACCATCCCACCCGCGCCGGTGCCAACGCCGAGCCCAACACCGGCACCTACTCCGGCCCCGGATCCGACACCCGCTCCGGCGGCTTTACCCCCCGGCTGCGGTCCGCTGAGCATCGATTACACCACCTGCCGCAGCGGTCGTTCAGCACCGGCGCAACTGACCTGCAATTCCGGCGAACGCCTCGACTGCCGCCCGCAAAACTGCCGTCGAACCACTACGGACGACCCCGTGCAAAGCTGCCGCTGCGTACGTGACGCCGCCTGCACACCACCAACACCCGCGCCCGCGCCGACGCCGAGCCCAACACCGGCGCCAACACCCACCCCCGCACCCGCACCGGGCGTGCCGTGCGGCGGCGTCAGCACCTGGACCTGCCTGGGCTTAAACGGCGGTACCAACGCCAGCTGCTCGCTGCCCAACGCCGCTTGCCCCGTACCGACGCCGCCCCCCACACCCACGCCGCCGCCCCCTACGACTAATGCCTGCTCCGCTGGCTGGGGCCCGGAAATCATGCTTGATGCCGATAGCGTGTTTGCCTTGCCGGGCCAATCGCACCAAGCATGCGCCAATCTCTTCCGACCAACTATCCAAAACCGGGGTGGCTGCACTTCGGGCACGGGCGGCACCACACCAAGCACCACCGGTGACGTTACCGTCTGTGTCACTCGCCTCGATGGCAGCAACGCCAATGTCTGCCGCCTGTTCGGGCGCACGTGTGGCAATACACGGCCCTAACCAAGTTGCGTAACATTACAAAGAATTAGTGTAGCCTACGCATGATAGGCTGTAACCCTTGCGCTCAGCCGCGCGAAGTTTGGTGCAATGTTTCACCATCGATGAGAAACCTCACCATGCGCCCTTCGCTCACCCGCCAGTTACTCGCCCTGGTGCTGATCCTATTCAGTGCCGCTGCCACCCCGAGCTACGCCACCACGGGCGGTAAAGCATCAGGCCCGCTCAGCTGGCAGCCCTGGTCGAAAGCGGCGTTTGCTGAGGCCAAGGCGGAGAAAAAACTGGTGCTGCTCGATGTCGAGGCGGTGTGGTGCCATTGGTGCCATGTGATGGATGAGGTGACCTATCGCGACCCCGAGGTGGTTGCACTCCTTCGCAAGCATTTCGTCCTCATCCGCGTCGACCAGGATGCCAACCCCGAGATTTCGACCCGCTACCGCGATTACGGCTGGCCGGCGACGATTTTCTTTGCCGCCGATGGCACGGAACTACTCAAGAAACGCGGCTTCATCCGCCGCGATGAAATGCGCGATCTACTCACGGACCTCATCAAAAACCCGACGCCGCGCATCAGCTCGAACGCGGATTTACCGCCCGCGACTTCGGCTTATCTGAACGATGCGCAGCGCCAGGCATTTCTGGCGGTTTATGAAAAACGCTACGATGCACAACATGGCGGCTGGGGCAACATCCATCGCTTTATCGATGCGGCGACGCTTGAATATACGGTGCGCGAAGCGGCGGCTGGCAACGTAGCCGCTACGAAAAAAGCCAAGCAGACACTGGATTCTGCGCGGCTACTCATCGACCCGGTCTGGGGCGGCGTCTACCAATATTCCGACGAGCTCGATTGGCGCTCGCCGCATTTTGAGAAAATCATGAGCCTGCAAGCGGCGAATATTAAGTCCTATGCCGATGCGTATCGCCTATGGGGCAACGCGGAATATAAACAAGCGGCGAATGATGTGCGGCGCTATTTGACCAGCTTTCTGCGTAGCCCCGAGGGCGCGTTTTACACCAGTCAGGATGCGGATGTGAACCAGGATATCGACGGCCATCAATTCTTCAAACTGGACGATAAAGCCCGCCGTAAGCTCGGCATGCCACGCATCGATAAAAACATGTATGCGAACGAAAATGGCCGCGCGATCGATGCGCTTTTATCGCTCTATGATGCAACCGGCGACGCCGCTATTCTGGCCGAAGCGAAAACCGCAGCGGATTGGATCATCAAAAATCGGCAGACGCGTGAGGGCGGCTTTCGCCATGGCGAGGCGGGCAAGGCCGCGCTGTATGTCAACGACACCGCCTTCATGGGCCAGGCGTTGCTGCATCTTTACATGTCAAGCGGGGAGCGCCGCTACCTCAAGGAAACGCGCCGCGCGGCGGATTATATTCTCGCCCATTTTGTCGATGCGAAACATAAAGGTTTCCTCAATGCCCGCATCGATGATGCGCATTTCGTGATCAACAGCAAGCCGGTGAAGGATGACGATGAGAATATTCTCATCGTGCGCTTTTTGACATTGTTGTCGCATGCCTCGGGCGAGGCGAAATATCACGCCGCGGCGACGGAGGGGATGAAATACCTCGCTTCGGAAAATCTCTGGGGTGAAGGCCGCGCCTTTTACCCCGGTGTGATGCTCGCCGATCAGGAACTGGCGAACGCGCCGCTGCATATTACCATCGTTGGCGGCAAGGGTGACGCGGCGGCACTCGCCCTGCATCAAGCGGCGCTCGCCTACCCCGCCAACTACAAACGTGTCGATTGGTGGGACCGCGCCGAAGGGCCCATGCCCAACCCGGATATCACCTACCCCGAGCTGCCCAAAGCCGCCGCCTTCGCTTGCACCGCACGCAGCTGCTCGCTACCGATTTTCTCACCCGCTGATATCGCCAAAACCGTGCGGGAGTTTACGGGGAGGTAGGGACAATACAAAGGGAACACAATAATCATTGTGTCCCTGTTGCGTGGGTTGAAAGATGCCTACCGATTCACCCGTTTTTTATTTTTGGCGAAGGGGTTGTTGCTTTCCTTCAAAATCAGGCGGATGGGCGTGCCGTTCAAGCCGAACGTATCCCGAAGCCCATGCACCAGATATTTGAGGTAGGAGCCAGGGAACTCATCCGCCATGTTGCAAAAGAGATGGAAGGTCGGTGGCCGCGATTTCACCTGGGTGATGTATTTGATTTTGAGGCGACGGCCCTTGACCAGTGGTGGGCTGTGATGGGCCATGGTGGTCTCAAGCCAGCGGTTCATTTCGGCGGTGCCGACGCGCTTGTTCCACACCCCATGGGCGGTGAGGCAGGCATTGAGCAGCGCATCGAGCCCGGTTTTTTTGATGGCCGAAACGGGCGCGACGGTAATGCCATGCAGTTGCGCGAGCTGTTTGCCCAGCATATAGTCGATTTCCTCGAGCAGATCTTTACGCGCGGTTGGCGCAATCAAATCCCATTTATTGAGGCCGATGACACAGGCGCGCCCCTCACGCTCGACCAAGGCGGCGAGCGTCGCGTCCTGCTTCTCTAGCGGCACCGTCGCATCGATTAAAATCACCACCACTTCGGCAAATGTCAGCGCGCGGATGGAATCACTGACCGCCAGCTTCTCGATTTTGCCCTGCATATTGGCGCGTTTGCGCATGCCCGCCGTATCACATAAATTGAACTGCGTGCCGTGATAATCAAACGGTATGGTGATGGAATCGCGGGTGATGCCCGCCTCGGGCCCGACAAGCAAACGGTCTTCGCCAATGAGGGCGTTGATGAGGGTCGATTTTCCCGCATTGGGGCGGCCCAGGATGACGAGGTTGATGGGTTTTCCAGTCTCCAGTCCCCAGTCTTCAGTCTCCGGCGAGATTTCATCCTGCTCTTCGGCCTCGCCGCGTTCAGCCGCTTTTTTATCGGCGCGTTTGTTGGGGCGTTTCTTTTTGCTTTTTGCGGTGGGTGCATCGGCCTCGTGGCTCACATAGGGGGCGAGGGACTCATATAGCTCGCCCAATCCCTCGCCATGCTCGGCAGAGATGAGGCACATTTCGTTGAAGCCAAGCGAGTAAATATCGCTCGTGGCCGTCACGCGGTTCGACTCCGCCTTATTGCCGATGAGGATGACGGGTTTGGCCGAACGCCGCACCAGCTTCGCGAAATGCTCATCGATCGGGGTGACGCCCGCGCGCACATCGATGATGAACAGCAGCAGATCCGCCTCGTCCATCGCCGCTTTGGTTTGGTCGAACATGCGGGTGGCAAGCGCGCCCTCCGCTGCTTCTTCCATGCCGGCCGTATCGATCACACGGAAGCGCAAATCGGCTAAGGATGCATCCGCATAGCGGCGGTCGCGCGTCACCCCCGGCTGGTCGTCGACCAGCGCGATTTTTTTTCCCACCAGGCGGTTAAACAAGGTGGATTTGCCAACATTCGGGCGGCCAATAATGGCGATAAGCGGCAGGTTCATAGGCCGTGCGGGGTGAGTGATGAGTCGAGAATAGTGCCCTGTAGCAAGCTTATGGGCCAATGTCACGAAGTTAGGTGAACGCTCGCGGCGAGCGCGTCCTGCCGGAGCGGTACTTGCAAATCGTTGAAATTCTGCTATGCGTCAGGCCCACCCTTAGCAAAAAGGATTGTCCATGCAAACGACCCGACCGACCCGCACCTTGATCGCTGTAAGCGGCTTGCTACTTCTGCTCACCGGCTGTGGCCGTGATATTGGTGGTTCGACCTATACCTCGGGCAATACGGTGGGTAAGGTAATTTACGGCACGGTGATCTCGGCGCGCCCGGTGACGGTGAAAGATAACGATAAGCTGGAAAATAATACGCTGGGTGGTGTTGCTGGTGGTGCGCTGGGCGGCGTTGGTGGCTCGGGGATCGGTAAGGGTAACGGGCAAAACCTCGCGACCGTCGGCGGGGTGATTGCTGGAGCGGTGCTGGGCGCTGCGATCCAGGATCAGCTGAGCACCTCGGATGGGATGGAGTACATCGTCCAACTCGACAAAGCACAGAAAAAGAGCCCTGCTGCCGCTGGCAGTGTCAGCACGAGCAAATACAATATCAGCGGTCGCGATTCGGTGGCGGATGATATCAAGGACTCGATCGATGTCGCGCAAACCGAATCGGATGCGATTGCGGTAGTCCAGCGCGACGAGGCACCGATTGCCGTCGGTAGCCGCGTGGTCATCGTCTATTCGGATGACCGCCCACGCGTGGTGCCGCTGCGCTAACGCACCCGGATCGCGCTCGTCTTACCCTGCCCTTGTTCGGTTAACGGCGAGCCGCTTCTAACCAATCGACGAATTGATCGGCGAGTGCGGTGCGGTCGAACGTGAGTGCAAGCGTGGCCGAGGCAGGGCGCATAGCGGCAAGTGCTGCGCGGTTGTCGGCAGCACGCTCGAGCGCATCGGCAAAGGCTTTGGCATCCTTCGGCGGCACCGCAAAACCACAAGCGTTTTCGTGCACAAGCTTCGCCACCCAACCCGGATAATTCACGAGCACGGGAATGCCCGCGGCAAGGTAATCGAAAAATTTATTGGGGCTGGTGCCATCATAAAATGCAGGCACATTGGCGAGCATTTGTAAGCCAATATCGGTGGATTTCATCAAGCCGCTGAGTCGTGCTTTCGCAATCGGCGGATGAAATATGACCCGGTCGAGGCCTTCATCCGCAGCGCGTTGCTGTAAGGCCGCTTTCAATTTCCCATCACCCACGAGCAACATATAAATATCGTGACGGCCACGGCGTTTGAGTTCCGCCGCCGCATCGATCACCGCATCAAGGCCGTTGGCCAGACCATGGGTGCCGGCATAGACCGCAAGCAGCGCATCGGCAGGAATGCTATCAGGCCGCCAGCGCTCACCCATGGTTTCAAACAAATCGCGATCGCAACCGTTCGGGATCATGGTGATACAGGCAGGATCAATCCCCCGGCGGGCGATCCCTTCGACCATGCCGGGTGCCAAGCCAATCAGGCGATGAGCCGAGTGATAGGCAAGCCATTCGAGCGCGCTCATCGCAGCGAGGATGGCAGGGTTTTTGATAACACCCATGGCTTTGGGTAATTCCGGCCATAAATCGCGCACCTCAAACACGAAGCGCTTGCGGCGCAGCCAACGGGCGAGAATGCCCGGAATGGCAACCGTCAGCGGCGTGGTGGTGCTGAAGATCAGGTCGTAGCGCTCACGCAGGGCGAGTCGACAGGCCCGCCAGGCAAAGCGTAGAAAAATACGGATACGCGCCGTGAAGCCAAGTGCATTGGCATAGGGCAGATCGATCTCGATGATGTCGATCCCATCAACTATCCCGCGCCGCTCGCCCTTCACAAACGGTTGCGTTAAACCGGTCACCGCGCCCTTGTAGCTACCGCACACCATCAGCACCTCGTGGCCGCGTGCGATCAAACGCCGCGCCATTTCATACGAGCGATTACCGACCGAACCCGCCGGAGTTGAGAAATGCTGATGGATATAAAGAACACGCATAGTTACGCCGTCATGGTGAGGGTGGTGGTGATGGGATGATTCGCATCGCGCGGGGTAATCATGAGCCGCTTCGATGCCGCGAGGGTGTGATAATTGGGGGCATAGAGACTATCATTCACTGCCGCTGCAGCGACGTTATCAAAGCGCATCGCGACATGGTGGCCAAGGGTCGCACCGCTTGCATCGGCGGTAGCGAATGTACCGTTGAATGTCACCTGCCAAGGGTGACCGCCGCGCACCTGATCGACCAGGGTGATGCTGGTGGCGGTGAACGCGATGCGACGATGAAGTGTTACACCCGCAGC